>SCUD01000026.1 GCA_004297335.1 Gammaproteobacteria bacterium | reverse complement strand
CCATGGATTCCCGGCGGGGCGACTGGATTCGGCATGTCGGCAGCCTAGCGCCGGAGGCAGGTGCCGCCTCTCCCCATATCGACTGGGTTTGAGTGGATTTGCCGCGGGCGGTATATTGGCGGGCCATGGACGCCCGAGTTACGACTGGCCGCGCCGAGCGCAAGCGCCTCGAGACCCTGCTGGCCGCTCACGGCATCCAGGCGACCTCCCAGCGCCTGCGGATTGCGGAGCTGCTGTTCGCCCACAATCAGCACTGCACTGCGGAACAGGTGTTCCGGGCGCTTGGTCGGGACGGAATCAGCGTCGCCCGGGCGACCGTCTACAACACGCTCAACCTGTTCGCGGCGCAGGGGCTGATCAAGGCCCTCGCCGTCGATCCGGAGCGCTGCCAGTTCGACTCCAATCCGACTCCGCATCACCACTTCTATATCGAGGACACCGGTGAGGTACTCGATATCGCGCCGGGGGCGCTCGAACTGGCCGGCCTGCCCGAGCTACCGCCGGGCACGGAGATCCAGGGGATCGACGTCATCGTGAGGCTGCGCAGCCGGGCCTGAACGGGTCCCGTCCGTTGCCCGCACCGCCGGCCTTGCCTATACTGCGCGCCCCCGTGCCGGTGTAGCTCAGCTGGTAGAGCAGTCGCTTCGTAAGCGAGAGGTCGGGGGTTCAATTCCCTCCACCGGCACCATCCCCCAGTCTTGCAGCGCCTGCCCGCGGCGGCCGGGCCTGGCTGGTTCGCATCGATGGCCACCTTGCGGTTAGGATTGGCGAACGACCGGCCTGTCCGAGGCCGCAGCCTTCACCCGCAAGGGAGTCACCCCGTCCGTGTCTGGACCAGGCGCGCCACCGGGACTCACTGAAATGCCGCACCGTCCAGGGCCTGCGCGCAGCTGGCTGGTCACCGCCGGTTTCGGCCTGGCATTGGCCATGTTCGTGGCGATTGCTGCGGTTGCCTGGTACAACACCATGCGCCTTGCCGAGGGCGCGATCCTGACACGCCAGGCCTGGGAGGTCCGCAGCCGGCTCGGTGCGCTGCAGCGGCGAGTGGTGGATGTCGCTGCGGGAGCCCGCGGTTTCGTAATTACAGCGGATGACAGTTTCCTCGAGCCACTGCGGCAGGCCGAAGCCGGCATCTCGGGTGAACTCGAGCAGCTGCGTCAGTTGATCATTGATCCGGTCCAGCGACGGCGACTGGAGGTGCTCCAGCCCCTGTTGTCATCCCGGCTGGAGGCGGCCCTCGAAATAGCGGCGCTCCGCCGCAGGAACGAGACGGAGGCCGTGCTGGCTGGCATGTCGGCAAGTCGTGCGCTGCATGATCGGATCATTGCCGAACTGGACGCGATGAGCGTGGCCCAGGAGGCGATACTGGACCAGCGCGAGAGCGATGCCCGTGGGCGTGCCCGGTTCACGGCCTCGGCCTTCGTGCTGGGTGGCGGACTGGCATTGCTGTGCCTGGGTGGGGCCCTGCTGTTGCTCGTACGCAATGCCGGCGAGCGCCGCCAGCACGAGCGGGTGATGGCATCCGCCGAGGCGCGACTGCGTGCGCAGGCGGCGCAGCTCGCCCGGATTTATGCCTTGTCGCTGGATGCGATCTGCGAGATCGATGCCGAAGGTCGTTTCCGGAGCGTGAGCCCGGCCTGCGAGCGGATCTGGGGCTACTCTGCCGCGGAGCTGGTCGGCCAGCCGTACATCGACAAGGTGCTGCCCGTGGACCGGCCGAGGACCCTCGACGAGGCCAGCGCGATCATGGCAGGGCGCTCGACGACGGCTTTCATCAATCATTACTTGCGCAAGGATGGTTCGATCGTCGACATCCTGTGGTCGGCACAGTGGTCGGAGGCCGACCAGATTATGGTCTGCGTTGCCCATGATGTCTCGGAACGCCAGCGCATGGCCGCGGAGCTGCAGCGGCACACTGAGACCCTCCGCGGCACTGTGGCCGAACTGGCCGTTGCCCGCGATCGCGCCGAGGCCGCCGACCGGCTGAAGTCCGCCTTCCTGGCGACCATGTCCCATGAACTGCGCACGCCATTGAATTCGATCATCGGCTTCACGGGCCTGCTGTTGCAGAGGTTGCCAGGGCCGCTGACCGCCGAGCAAACCCGGCAGCTCGAAATGGTGCGCGCGAGCGGCCGGCATCTGCTGGCGCTGATCAACGACGTGCTCGATATCTCCAAGCTGGAAGCCGGGCAGCTGGCCGTCCAGTCCGAACCGGTCGATGCACGGGCCGCGATCGACAAGGCCGCCGGTGTTGTCCGGCCGCTGGCGGAGCAGAAGGGCCTGGCACTGACCGTCGAGATCGCACCCGCCGTGGACACGGTGGTCGCCGACGCGCGGCGTCTGGAGCAGGTTCTGCTGAATCTACTGTCAAACGCGATCAAGTTCACTCCGCAGGGCGCGGTCAGCGTGACCGCCCGCGTGGCAGCCCGCGCCCTGGAGGTGGCCGTCGCGGACACCGGTATCGGGATTCGCCCCGAAGACCTGCAGGAGCTGTTCCGGCCGTTCCATCAGGTCGACACAGGCCTCGCGCGCGCGCACGAAGGCACCGGCCTCGGGCTCGCGATCAGCCGGCGCCTCGCGCAACTGATGGGCGGCGACATTGCGGCCGAGAGCGAGCCGGGGCGCGGCAGCCGGTTTACACTGCACCTTCCGCTCCATCAGGTAAAGCCAGTGTGAAGCCGACCGTCCTGTTGATCGAGGACAATGAGCAGAACCGTTACCTGGCGACGTTCCTGCTCGAGAACCATGGATACGAAGTGGTGGCCGCGGTGAACGGTCCGCAGGGCCTTGAACTGGCCGCACGCATCCGGCCGGCGCTGATCCTGCTCGACATCCAGTTGCCAGGCATGAGCGGCTACGAGGTGGCCCGTGCCCTGCGCCGGGAGCCCGTGACCGCTGGCATCCCGATCGTCGCCGTCACCTCGTATGCGATGGTCGGCGACCGGGAGCAGGCCCTTGCGGCAGGCTGCGACGGCTACATCGAGAAGCCGATCGACCCGGATACCTTCATCAGCCGCATCCGGAACGTGCGCGGCAGCTCCGGCGAGGACCCGCCGCGATGAAACGGGCCTTGATCGTTGACGACAACGCGGACAATCGCTACTACCTGCGTGCGCTGCTCGAGGGCCTGGGCTGGGAGGTGGAGGAGGCGCCACAGGGGGCCGACGCGCTCTTCAGGGCCCGGGCTCGCGTCCCCGATATCGTCATTTCGGACCTGCTGATGCCCGTCATGGACGGCTACACACTGCTGCAGCACTGGAAGGCGGACGGGCAACTGTGCCGGGTGCCGTTCGTCGTCTACACCGCGACGTATACCGGGGACGCCGACGCGAAGCTCGCGCTCGACCTCGGCGCCGATGCGTTCATTGTCAAGCCAGCGGAGCCGGCGCCGTTCCTGCAGCGCATCGAGGAGATCCTCGCCCAGACGGCATTGCCCGCCACCGCCGTGCCGCGCATGCCTGATGCCGAGGCGGGTATCCTGCTGCAGCAGTACAACGAGGTCCTGGTCCGCAAGCTCGAGCAGAAGGTCCTGGAACTCGAGCGTACCCACCGCGAGCTCTCGGTGCGCGAGGCGCACCTGCGCGCGATCATCGACACCGAGCCGGAGTGCGTGATCCTGCTCGAGGCTGATGGCACGGTGTTGAATCTCAATCCCGCCGGAGTCGCGCTTCTGGGCGGCGATGGAGCCGGACCGATCACCGGCGGATCAGTCTATGCGCTGATCGCTGGCCGGGATCGCGATCCCTTCCGGGAATTCAGTGCCAGGACCCTGACCGGCGAGTCCGGCACGCTCGAGTTCCATGTGGCGACCGGCATGGGCGCGGAACGCCTGCTGGAGTTGCATGCGACTGCACTGCGGGACCCGGCCAGCGACCGCCCCCGCCTGCTGGGAGTGGCTCGCGACATTACGGCGGAGCGCGAGGCGGAACAGAAGCTGCTGGAGGCCAGCGATCGCCTGCGTCGTGCTCTCGACGCCGGCCGGGTCGGACTCTGGGAGTGGGACCTGAAGACCGACCAGATGAGCTTTTCGGCCGAATGGCGGCGCCAGCTCGGTTTTGTCGCCGACGACCCGTCCCCCAGCACGGCCGTCTGGCAGGATCGCGTGCATCCGGATGACCTGGAGCGCGTACGGGAGGAGTTCGCTGCCCATCGCGCGGGCCGGATCCCGGAGGTCAACATCGAGTTCAGGATCCGGCACCGCGACGATTCCTGGCGCCACCATCTCGTGCGCGGCTCGATCGTGCGCGATGCGAGCGGTGTGCCGGTGCAGATGCGTGGCTCGGGCGTGGACATCACTGATCGGATCGAGCTGGAGGGGCGCTACCTGCAGGCGCAGAAAATGGAGAGCATCGGCCGACTGGCCGGTGGCGTGGCCCATGACTTCAACAACCTGCTGACGGTAATCCTCGGCACGATTGACCTGACTCTGGAGCAGATGGATGCGGCGGCGCCAAGCGCTGGGCTGCTGCGGGAGGGGCGGCGGGCCGCCGAGCGAGCCACTGCGCTGACGCGACAGCTGCTCGCGTTCAGCCGGCGGCAGGTCACGCGACCGGAGGTCCTGGACCTCGGTGTCGTGGTCCGGGAGCTGTCGGGTATGCTGCAGCGCCTCATCGGCGAGCACGTCCGCCAGACGGTGGTTGCCGCGGATGGCCTGTGGCCAGTGCGGGCCGATCGCGGCCAGCTGGAACAGGTGATCATGAATCTCGCAGTCAATGCCCGCGACGCGATGCCGGAGGGTGGCGGACTGACCATCGAGACCGGCAACGTCGAATTCGATGAGCTGGCGGCCTCGCAGCATCCGCCGCTGCCGGCTGGTTCCTTCGTGCAGCTCACGGTCACGGATACGGGCATCGGGATGGATGCGGAGACCCGGGAACGGATCTTCGAGCCGTTCTTCACGACCAAGGAGGTCGGTCACGGCACCGGACTCGGCCTGTCCACGGTCTACGGCATCATTGAGCAGCTCCGGGGCGGTATCTGGGTATACAGCGAGCCCGGTCGCGGCACGACCTTCAAGATCTACCTGCCGCGCTCTCTGGCCGCGGGCCAGACTGAAGCTGCAACGGCCCCGGCGGTGGTAATTACCGGGACAGAGGCAATCCTGGTCGTCGAGGACGATGATGCATTGCGTGAAATCGCCACCAGTGTCCTGCGCTCCGCTGGCTACACGGTGCTCGCGGCCGCGAACGCCAGGGCGGCGCTTGATATCGTGACGACACACCACGGACCACTGCAGCTCATGTTGACCGACATGATCATGCCCGGGATGGGCGGCCGGGACCTGGCGACTCGCCTGGCGGAAATACGTCCGGACATTCGTGTCCTGTTCACTTCCGGTTACACCGATGACGCGATCCTGCGTCAGAGCGTGCTGGAGGCGAGCGACCATTTCCTGAGCAAGCCCTACACGATGGCCGAACTGACCCGGCGCATCCGCAAGGTGCTCGACGAATGAAATCACGAGGCAGGTCCCTGCGGGCTCACTGCCTGCAGCACGTTCCGTTCGAGGGCCTCGGCAGCATTGGCCCGTGGCTCGAGGCGGCCGGCTATTCCGTGACGGCGACGCGGTTCTTCGAGTCGCCGGCGCTGCCGGATGCGCGCGAAGCCAGTCTGGTCGTGGCAATGGGCGGACCGATGAGCGTCAACGATGAGCGTGAGCTGCCCTGGCTCGTCGCGGAGAAGCGCTTCCTCCGCGAGGCGATCGCCGCAGGCAAGTCGGTGCTCGGGGTCTGTCTCGGCGCGCAGCTGATCGCCAGTGCACTGGGCGCGCGCGTGTACCGGAACCCGGTCAAGGAGATCGGCTGGTATCCGGTGCAGGCCGCGGCGACCGGAACCCGTGAGTCCTTCCGGTTTCCGGACTCGACGCTCGTCTTCCACTGGCATGGCGAAACCTTCGACCTGCCGCCCGGGGCGGTTCGGCTCGCGCGCAGCGCAGCCTGCGAAAACCAGGCCTTCCAGCTCGGCCGCTCGGTGATCGGCCTGCAGTTTCACCTGGAGACGACTCCCGCATCGGCGCGCGAGCTCATCGAGAATTGCCGCGCGGAGCTGCAGTCCTCGGCCCACGTGCAGTCCGAGGCGGAGATCCTCGCGGCCCCGCCCGCGGCCTACGAGTCGATCAACGCGCTGATGGCCCGGGTGCTGGCGTATCTGGCGGACCCGGACTGAGGTTCCAGCCGTCCCGCAGGTGCAGTTCGCGCTGTGGCCGCGGGATGCGGATTCCGGCCTGCTGGAACAGGTCCCAGATCTCGAGGTGCAGGTCGGAGCGGACGTTGAAGATTCCGTCCTCGGGATCCATGATCCAGAAGCGCAGCTCGAGGTCGAAGCCGCTGTCGCCAAAGGAGATCACCCGACTGGCCGGGGCCGGATCCTGGAGCACGCGCGGGTGGCGCCGGGCCGCTTCCAGCAACAGGCGCAGCGCGGTGCGCGGGTCGTCGCGGTAGCTGATGCGGAGCGGCAGCTTCAGGCGGATCGCGCGGTCGCCATAGCTCCAGTTGACGACCTCGGAATTGATCAGGTTTTCATTCGGGATCAGCGTGTCCACGCCGTCGCGGTCGCGTACCACGACATAGCGCGCGCGCAGTTCGCGCACGACGCCGAAGCGTTCTCCGACCGTGATGACGTCGCCCTGACGGATGGAACGGTCGGCGATCAGGATGAAGCCACTGACGAAATTCGCGGCGATCCGCTGCAGGCCGAAGCCGAGGCCGATGCCGAGTGCGCCGCCGAAGATCGCCAGCCCCGCGAGGTCGATGCCTACGGCATTGAGCGCGAGCAGCGCAGCCAGTACCAGCAACAGCAACCGCACGACCTTGGCGACGCCGACCCGCAGACCGATCGAGATGTCCGAAGAGGTCATGATGCCGCGGGTCGCGAGTGCGCCGAGCCAGGCGGCGACGATCAGGAATGCGAGCAGCGTCGCGATGATGCGCAATGCATCCAGCAGCGAGAACCGGGTCGGGCCGAGCGGCAAGGCGATGCCGTCGAGGGCTGCGGTGATCGGCCCGAGCCAGCCGAGCACGTACACGGCGACCAGCAGCGACAGCACCCAGGCGATCGCGTGTTCCGAGGCCACCAGCAACGGACCCGGCCGCAGGCCGCGCTTCAGCAGTTCGATCAGCAGCCGGATTCCGGCAAAGGCGAGCGCGACCACGGCGACCGTGGCGATCGCGCCATGCGGCAATTCGAGGCGCATGAGTACGGCGGCCGAGACCTGGCAGGCAAGGCCGAGTGTGGCGGGAAACACCAGCCGGCTCGCCAGTTCGGACAGGACTTCGAGCGCGGTACCGGGCGCGGCGGGGGCATTGCGGGCGAGGAAGCCGAGCAGGGCACGCCGGCCGAGCCAGGCGAGCGCGATGGCCGCGGCGATGATGCCGACCTGCCACCAGTAGTCCGGCGACTGCGCCCGCACCAGGAACTCGTCGATCAGGCTGCTCAGGAGGGGTTGTTCGTCGACCATGATTGCGCTCTCCGCGCCGACCGGGCCAAGCGGGCGCCGGCTGGCTAGAATAGCCAATGATGGAGATCCTGGCGCAACTTGCCGACATTGTCGGTCCCGGCGGCCTGCTGACCGGTGAGGCCGTCAGCGGCCGGGCAACGAGCTGGGCCGACCCGCGGCCCGGTACGGCACTGGCGATCGTGCGGCCCGCGAGCACCGACCAGGTCTCGCGCGTCCTGGCCGCCTGCCACGCGGCGGGGCAGCCGGTCGTGCCGATGGGCGGGCTGACCGGGCTCGTGCAGGGGTGTGTCGCCGGGCCCGGCGAAATCGGCTTGTCGCTCGAGCGCATGCACCGGATCGAGGCCATCGACCGGGCCGGCCGGACGATGCTGGTCGAGGCCGGCGCGACCCTGCAGGCGGTGCAGGAGGCAGCCGAGCGCGAGGGCCTGATGTTCGCGCTGGATCTCGGTGCGCGCGGCTCGGCCACGCTCGGTGGCAACGTCGCGACCAACGCGGGCGGCAACCGCGTGATCCGCTACGGCATGGTGCGCGACATGGTGCTCGGCCTCGAGGCGGTGCTGGCCGACGGCACGGTAATCCCGGCACTCAATCGCATGCTGAAGAACAACGCTGGTTACGACCTCAAGCAGCTGTTCATCGGCACCGAGGGTACGCTCGGGGTGGTCACGCGGCTGGTGCTGCGGCTGCGGCCGCTGCCGGTGAGCTGCCAGACGGCGCTGCTGGCCTGCGAGCGCTTCGACCAGGTGGTCGCGCTGCTCGGCCGGCTTGACGGGCTGCTGGGCGGCAGCCTGTCCTCCTTCGAGGTCATGTGGGATGAGTTCTTCCGCATGGTGACGACGCCGCCGGCCACGGGCCGCAATCCGCTGGACCGCGAGTATCCGTACTACGTACTGGTCGAGTCCCAGGGCGCGGACCTGGACGGTGACCCGGTACGCTTCGCGGACATCCTGGCGACGGTCGCCGGCGAGAGTGGCTTCGCCGATGCGGTGATCGCGAGTTCGCAGGCCCAGCGGGATGCGCTGTGGGCACTGCGCGATGACGTCGGCCAGCTGTTCGGGCTCGGCCAGCCCTTCGTGTTCGACGTCAGCCTGCCGGTGGCGGAGATGGAAGGCTATGTCGCCGAGGTGCGCGCGGCCGTCGCCCGGGAGTTGCCCAGCCAGCGCTGCATCATCTTCGGTCATCTGGGGGACGGTAACCTGCATCTCCTGGTCGTCGGGCCGCCCGGTTCCGCGACGCGCGAGCAGGTGGAGGAGGTCGTGTACCGTCCGCTGGCCGCACGCGCGGGCTCGGTCTCGGCCGAGCACGGCATCGGCATCGAGAAGCGCCCCTGGCTGTCGCTGTCGCGCAGTCCCGCGGAGATCGAGCTGATGCGGCGCTTGAAGCAGGCCCTCGACCCGCGCGGCATCCTGAATCCGGGGCGGGTGGTGGGGGATTGAGCCCCCGGTTTCGTTGCGGTCCTGTTCCGCTGCTACGCGGCCAGTGCCTTGAGCACGTGTTCCGGATCCTTGCGGATCGCATAGAGCAGCGCCTTGGCCGGGCCGGTAGGTTCGCGGCGGCCCTGTTCCCAGTTGCGTAGAGTACCGATTTCGACGCGGAGCAAGGCCGCGAACTTCGCCTGACTGAGCCGCGTTCTCTTGCGCAGGTCCTTGATCATGGTCGCATCGACATGGAATTCACGCGAGGGCGCTCGTTCGCCGCGCACGATCTCGCCGGCTTGCCTGATGCTCTCAACAAGTTCCTCGAAAAGCTGCCTTTTCACTTCAGTGCCTCCACGTATCGGGCCAGGTGCTTGACCTGTGCCGGCGTAAGATTCGTCTGCTGGCCCTTCGAGTACAGAGTCAACAGCAGAATCTGAGACGCTGATACCCGCCAGAAATAGATCACCCGGATGCCACCGCTCTTCCCACGGCCAGGCACGCGCCACCTGAGCTTGCGGATCCCGCGACCGCCTCTGATCAGGTCGCCGGCGTCCGGGCGAGTGATCAGTTCGCTTTGAAGCCTTGCGTACTGATCGTCACTCAGAGCCTCAACGACATGTCTCGTGAAGATCGGAGTTTCTATGAAGATCACCGGGCCACTGTACGCCAAAGGCGTATATGCGTCAATGACGTAGTGGCCGCACGCGCGGGTTCGGTCTCGGCCGAGCACGGCATCGGCATCGAGAAGCGCCCCTGGCTGTCGCTGTCGCGCAGTCCCGCGGAGATCGAGCTGATGCGGCGCCTGAAGCAGGCGCTCGACCCGCGCGGCATCCTGAATCCGGGGCGGGTGGTGGGGGGCTGAGCGGGGGGCACGGATCGCTAGGCGTGCACCTTGTCGCGGATCAGCCGGGCTGCCTGGCGAAACCGGGCCGAAATCTCGGCCTCCGGTCTCTTCGCCACGATGATTTCGCCCTGATCACAACAGCTGGCAAGTTCGGCCGACAGTGGTAACTGCGCCAGCACCTCGAGCCCCGGAATCCTGGCCAACAGACTTTCCGCTACATGGTCGGGGTATATGGCGAAGGCGTGCTCGCAGTGCGGACAGGTTACCGCGGTCATGTTCTTGATCACACCGAGCATCGGGATATCCCGCTCTTCGCAGAACCGGGCAGCCTTGATCGCATCGGACAGCGCAATCGCCTCCGGTGTCGTGACCAGCAGGGCAAAGGCCGGGTGTCCTTCCAGCAAGTCGCAACTCGTGATCAGTTCGTTGCCGGTGCCCGGCGGCATGTCGAGTACGAGGCAGTCGAGCGCACCCCAGTTGAACGAGCCAAACAGCTGCCGGATGTAGTCGTACTTGTAGGCGTCCCGCCATACCACCGGAGCATCTTCGTCTTCCAGCAGGAATGTCAGCGATGCCAGTTTGATCGTGGGCAGGTCCGCGCCCAGCGCCAACAAGTAGGGTTCAATGCCGGAGTCCCGGATCCTGACCCGTCCGCCTTGTATGCCGGCCAGCCTGGCGGCGTTCGGGCCGTGAACGTCGACATCCGCCAGGCCAACGCTCAGGCCGGACATTGCCAGTGCCGCGGCAATGTTGGCGGCGACGGTGCTCTTGCCAACTCCGCCCTTGTTGGCGAGCACCATGACAATGCTCCGGATCTGCTGCAGGCGCTCGCCTGGCAGTGCTGAGTCGTGGCCTTTCCGGTCCAATCGGCAGGTAGAGGTCAGTTCACAGAAGGCGCAGGCGTGTCCGCGTCCGCATCGGCCGGCAGCCATGGTGTTCAATGGCCGATCCTATCTCGCCGCAACCAGTGGCTCCAGGCGCAGTTCGTGCCAGTCGCTCACATACTTGTGCCCGTCGCGTTGGGCCCGGTCTCCCTGCCAGACTGCGAATGCGACCGGCAGTGACGGCAGCGCACCCAGGGCGGACACCCTTTCACTGGCGTCGCTAAGCTTCCGGGAAAACACGACCAACCACTGTCCGGAACTGCTGCCGGACCGCTGCCGGTAGAGTCCGTGTGCCAGACCATCGCCTGGTACACCGCTGACGGTGCCTGGGCCGCCAGCGATCAAATCCTCGAAGGTGTTCGTATCGGCCTTCCAGAACCATATCGATACGGGCGCATCAGGGCTGCCCATCACGATGCCGGTCACCGCGGTACTGACCGGGAACTGCAACGCCGCAGCGTCGCGGTATCTGCCCACCAGGCTGGCTCGGTTCTCGGTTTCATCGTCCCAGCGCAGGCGGAAGCAGATCGAGTCCCCATCGCTGATGGCGGCGACCTGAACCGACAGTGGCTGGCCGGCCGCATTCGCAGCGTGCCGCAGCGCGATTGATTGATGGACGGCGGGGGCGATATGTAACGGAACGGAGTACTCGGGAGCCAGCCGCCACGCCACATCGCCGGCATCGTCCTGCGCCTGCAGGAACTCGACCGTTGAAACACGGGTGAGATCGAGCTGGTTCGTGCTCCCGCCCGGTCCGGATTCCGCCGTGCGGACGGCCCAGGAACCGGCCAGCAGGATGGCGGCGGGTACCAGACGCAGCGTGGTGCGTGCCCGGAATCGAAACTTCCACAACATGTCATCTCCTGCGTAACTGATCATGCCGATGCGTGCACCGGCTGGGTCGACGACGGTGGGCGCCCGGCGTACTCGCTGCTGTGTGCGCTCAGGATGCGCAGCAGGGCGCTGGCGGAGGCCATGAAGAAGAGTCCAGTGTCCGTCTGTACCGGCCTGGTCCGTAAGGCGACCGCGAACCGGGGCAGCCAGGTGCAAGGGTGGCGCGCGAGAAAGTCACGCTGGGCACAGGCGGACGACTGCGCGGTGCCAGGTTCCTTCGCCTGGTCTTCCAGGAAGCAAAGGTAGGACAGCATCTCGAGCTGGCAGCACAGGTGATCAGGCAAACGCCGCTCGGCCTGGTCATCGGTCAGTCGCAGTCCGAAGTGATGATAGAAGCGCAGCAGATCGTGATACAGCGAGTTTCGGTCGCCGCCGTTCTGCGCTTCCGGGCCGCAGTCTGGTGCATCGACGTGGTCCCTTTCATGCAAGGAGCACGCGGGCCCGCCCTGCACGCCGAGTTCGAACATGGAGATGTAGTCGGACTCGAACTGCTGGAAGTTACCAGCCAATCGAGGAATATCGCTCCGCCGCAGGGACAGCGCGTCCTCTATTTCGCCGAGCGCAGTTCGAAATGCCGTCGTGGCGATCATGTCGAACAGTTCCGCTATCGGATGATCGAACACCAGGGCAAACAGGTGATAGGCGCGGGCGCGAGCCGCAGGCGGCCGGCTAGGCACGCGGATGCTCCGCTTCCCTGTCGAGCTTGAACAGGTCGCCATGTCGGTATCCAATCAGCAGATCCATCAGTTCGGACGGCTGCCTGGCCGCCTTCTTCCTGCGCTCCGACTCCAGCGTGTCCAAGGCAGCCCTGGTGTCGGGGCCGAACAGCTGCTCCAGGTATTCCATCGGTATCCGGGGCTCGCTGCTGATCTTGCCGTTCGCGTCGAATCGGGGCGGGGAACCGGGCGGCACGTAGAAGACGTTGGGTTCCGTACCCCACTCCGCATGCAGCGGCAGGGCAACCTTGTACTTGTCGACCAGTTTGTAGATCGGTCCTTCCTGGTCGTCACGGTAGCCGACGAACCGGATACGCCCGACACACTGCTTGGCGCAGGCGGGTGGCTCGCCCTTCTCGATGCGGGGGTAGCAGAAGATGCACTTTTCCGATTTGGAGATCTTCTCGTTGAAATAGATCTTCTTGTACGGACAGCTGCTGATGCAGTAACGGTAGCCGCGGCAGCGCTCCTGGTCGATCAGGACAATGCCATCCTGCTGCCGCTTGTAGATGGCCTGCCGTGGGCAGGCCGCAAGGCAGGAAGGATTGCTGCAGTGGTTGCAGAGCCGTGGCAGGTAGAAATAGTGGGTGTTCGGGTATTCACCGGCGCCCTCATCTTCATCCCAGTTCGGGCCCCAGTCCGGCTTGGTGCCGGGGCGGAGCCATGGCGGGGCATCGCCGGAGACGAGCTCGTCATGATTGTATTCCCACGGGGTCCCGTAATCCTCCTTCCTGGGCTCAATGCCTGCCCTGAGGGCGCCTGGTGAACTGAATCCGCCTCCCATCTGCTGGTAGTCGCGCGGATAGCCCTGGCCCGGCTGGGTCTCGACGTTGTTCCAGTACATGTAGTCGCGGCCGTTACGATTGGTCCATTGCAGTTTGCAGGCGATGGTGCAGGTATGACAGCCAATGCACTTGTTCAGGTCAATCACCATGCACAGCTGCCGCTTGCCCTCTTCGTTGCTCACGATTGCGTCCTTTGAGTCGTCGAGCTCTCAATATCGACTCCACTTTCGTGGGCCAATTGGTTCGGGTTCCACATGAAGTAGCGGAATTTCAGATGGCCCCAGTTGCCGACCATCTCCAGCGGCTGCAGGAGCGGGACCGAGACATTGTTGAGTCCATTGCCCCCCTCAAACTGGTAGTTTTCCCATGCGTGCTCCATCATCAGGGCGTCCTCCGGTACGCTGGGATAGAACTTCGCCTGGGCATGGAATTCGCCCAGGCTGTTGAACACCCGCACCCGTTCGCCATCGGCAATGCCACGTCTCCGGGCCAGTCGTGGATTGAGATAGACATGCGGTTCGCCCCGCTGCAGGCGCAGCATGTACTTGCTCGAGCGCCAGTTGCTGTGGATGCCCCAGCGGGTGTGCGGGGAATAGAAGCCGAGGGGGTAATTGGAACATTCCCGGCCAGCGTGGCGCCTTGCGGTAGGCACCTGGGCGTGGAGTTTCAGGAACCAGTCATGGTCGATGTAGAAAGTGATGCGACCGGAGAGCGTGGGGTAGGGGTCCTTGTCGAAGATCTGCTTGCCGAATGGGACGACCATGTTGTCCGGCGACCGGGTGTAGTTTCCACCGATGGCCTGATCGTTCATGACCAGGAAGCCGTTGCTGGTGGCATCTGCGAAGGCGCTCTCGCCGTGTTCCGGGCTTTGCTCGAGCAGCCACTGGCAGGCATCGCGGTCTGTCTTCAATCTCTCCTGCATCGTGAAGTCGTCGTAGAGCGTGTCGAAATCCCTGGTGACGCCAAACGCCGGGTCGTCAAAGCGGGTGACCCCGCGAGCGCGGGCCCGTTCCTGGATCTTCTGGCACAGGAGGGTGGTGATGTCCCAGTCCGGTTTGGATTCCCCGACTGGTGCCGCCGGCGCAGTAAAGGCGTTGACGAATCGATGATAGCCAAAAGAGCGCAGGTCCCAAGCCTCGTAATGACTGGCCGCGGGTAGTACGTAGTCGGCCCAGAGTGCGGAACTGTCCATCCGCGTGTTGATGTTGACGTAGAACGCAGAGGCATGGGCCAGGACCCGTTCGCGGTATTGCCGGGCGGCCTTGTTTCGGCACAGGAAGTTGTCGCCCCAGACAATCATGCCCTTCGGCTTGCCCCAGTGCGGCATCCAGCCTTTGGTGACGCACTCATCGACCATGCTCTCCAGGTCGTCAATGTCGTAACCAAGGTGTTCCTTGAGCTTGTCGGCATTGAAGCTGGCCTTGGCATCCTGAGCGTGTTCGCCCAGCAGCCATTCGCCAAGCCCGCCCGTCTCAATGCGGGTCGGTTTGGCGGCGCCGAGAATCTCGCGTGCAGGGCGAATCCAGCCAGCGCCAATATGGTCAATGCCACCCTTCGCACCGGAATGGCCGGTCAGGGCGAGCAGCAGGACCTGGGCCCACTGGGTGAAGATGCCGTTGCTGTACTTGGTGATCACGAAGCCGCCGAGTATCTTGACGACCTCCGCCCTGGCGATGAGGCGGGCCTCCTGATAGAGGAGGTCGGGATCGATCCCGGTGATGGTGGCGGTGGATTCAGGGGAGAACTGCAAGGCTTCCCTGCGCACGGCCTCGTAGGCAGGTTGTACGGCAATGCCGT
>SCUD01000025.1 GCA_004297335.1 Gammaproteobacteria bacterium | reverse complement strand
CGAGGCGATGAGCTGGCTCTTCGACCAGGCTCGCAAGGGCCAGGTGATCCAGCGCTACAAGGGGCTCGGCGAGATGAACCCGAGCCAGCTCTGGGAAACGACGATCAATCCCGAGGTACGACGCGTGCTCCAGGTGCGCATCGAGGACGCCGTCGCCGCGGACGACATCTTCACGACGCTGATGGGTGATGCGGTCGAACCGCGGCGCGAGTTCATCGAGAAGAACGCGCTGGCGGTCGAGAACCTCGACGTCTAGCGGCGGCCAGCGGGTGCCGCAGTTCCATGCTGGCTACTGCCGGCTTAATTCCTGCGTTCTTGCCTCGATCCACTCCTGCAGCACGGCGGTGAGCTCGCGCGGGTCGCGCCCCAGGGCCTCGATCGGCGGTCCGATGACGACTCGGATCAGGCCGGGCTTCTTCAACAACCCGCGCCGCGGCCAGAAGTCGCCCGCATTATGGGCCACCGGCACGAGCATGGCGCCGGTCTGCGAGGCGAGCAGCGCGCCCGAGACGCCATAGCGGCGGGTCTCGCCAGGTGCGACCCGCGTGCCCTCCGGGAAGATCAGGACCCAGGTGCCGGCTGCCAGGCGGGCAGTGCCCTGGTCAAGAACCTGTTTTACGGCGCGATGGCCGGCGCCGCGGTCGATGCCGATGCAGCGCAGCAGCCAGATCGCCCAGCCGACCACCGGGATCCAGTACAGCTCGCGCTTGAGGACCCAGGCCTGTGCCGGGAACACCAGCATCTGCGCGATGGTCTCCCAGCTCGAGCTGTGCTTCCACATGGTGATATGCGCGCCCTCGCGCGGAATGTTCTCGCGGCCCTCGACAACCCAGTCGAGCCCGCACAGGAAGCGCAGCAGCCACAGGTTGAAGCGCGCCCAGCTGCGCGCGAGGGCGTGCAGCCGCGCCACCGGCAGCCATCCGACGAGCACGATCACGATCGCCCAGGCGAGCGCGCTGATGAACAGGACTGTCGTGTACAGCAGCGATGCGGCCCACTGCAGGGCCGCCCATCGCTGCCGCCAGCTTGCCGCCGTCATGCCTGGCCGGGCAGCCGCGAGAGATTGGCCGTGTGCTGCAGCTGGCGCTGCAGCGCGGCGAGCAGTGCGAGCCGGTTGGCCCGCACGGCTGGCTCGGGGGCCATCACCAGGACCGCATCAAAAAACGCATCCACTTCCGGGCGCAGCGCCGCGAGGCGGTGCAACGCCTCGCCATAGCGGCCGGCCTCCAGCAGCCGCTGCACGTCCCCGCGCAGTTCCTCGAAGGCCGTGGCCAGCCGGCGCTCGGCCGGCTCGACCAGCAAGCCGGGATCCACGCGCGGCGCAGCTTCGGCGCCCGACTTGCGCAGGATGTTGGCGATGCGCTTGTAGGCAGCGGTCAGGCTCACGGCTTCAGGCAAGGCGAGGAACGAGCTGAGGGCCTGCAGGCGTGCGTCGAAATCGAGCGGCGAATCGGGGCGCGTGTCGAGCACCGCATCGAACATCTCGGTGGTCACCCGGCCGCCCTCGAGCCACCAGGCGCGCAGCCGCTCCATCATGTAGTCGTAGATCTCCTCGGGGAGCGTCTCTGGCAGCTCGGGAGCGGCGCCACCGGCGATGCGGCCGAGGTCGGCGCGCACGGCAGTGAGCGTGCTCGCGATCAGCTCGCGCAGATTCAGTGGCAGCCGGCCTTCGACCAGGATGCGCAGGACACCAAGCGCGGCGCGGCGCAGCCCGAAGGGATCGCGCGTGCCGGTCGGCTTCTGCCCAATCGCGAAACCGCCCGCAATCGTGTCCAGCCGGTCAGCCAGCGCCAGCGCGCGCCCGGGTCCGCTGGCTGGCAGCACGTCTCCGGCGAATCGCGGCAGGTATTGCTCCGCGAGCGCAGTCGCGACCGCCGGTGGCTCGCCGTCATGCAGTGCGTAGTAGCGACCCATGATGCCCTGCAGCTCGGGGAACTCGCCGACCATCGCGGTCAGCAGATCGCACTTGGCGAGCGCGGCGGCGCGTTCGACGCTGGCGGGATCCAGGCCGAGCTGGCTCGCAATCTGCGTGGCGACAGCCGCCACCCGCAGCGTGCGATCGGCCAGCGAGCCGAGCCTGGCCTGGAAAGTCACCGCCTGGAGTGCCGGGACGCGCGCCGCCAGCGGCTGCTTGCGGTCCTCGGCATGGAAGAACGCCGCGTCGCTCAGGCGTGGCCGCACGACGCGCTCGTTGCCGGCACGCACGCGCTCCGGCTCGCGGCTGTCGATGTTGGCGACGGCGATGAAGGCGGGCAGCAGCGCGCCGTCGGC
>SCUD01000024.1 GCA_004297335.1 Gammaproteobacteria bacterium | reverse complement strand
GGGACTTACCCACCCCTTGGTCCACCGTGCCGCCAGCGTTCCAGGGCGCGCGGCCCCGTGGACAAGGCGTGGGTAAGTCCCACCCGCTCAGACTCAAACCTCAATTGGAATTGACTGTGGGCCATCGCAGCGGATCCATGCGCGTCAGCGAGCCTGGGACAGCATCTTCAGCGTGCCGGCAGCACGACCGGGCAGCGTGTTGACCATCAGGAGCTGCGGCGTATCCGCACTGGTCGCGACGTAGGCATGGCCCATCATCGCGTCGAAGCACACGCTGTCGCCGGTCTTCATCGGGAGGTCCTTGTAATACTCGGAGTGGAACAGGACTTCTCCCCGCAGCACCATGAAGAACTCCTCGCCGGGGTGTTGGCTCAGCGCGCCGAATTCCTCGAGGCTTCTGGCCCTCACCAGGACCTTGAAGTAGACGTTGGAGGTGATCTTCAGCTCGTCGCACAGCGACTCGAACTCCAGGCGGGCGGTGTCGTGCCGGCTGCCGGTGCCGCTGGCGGTGAACGCGCGCCGCGCCACCGGCGGACGTTCGTCGAACGTCGCAGTGCCGATTTCAGCGGTGCCGAGCAGCGTGGCAACCGGCGTCTCCAGGCTTGCGGCCAGCCGCTTGACGTAGTCGTAGCTGAGGCGGGTCTGCCCATTCTCGATCTTTGACAGCGTCGCCTGGGAGATGCCGACGACACCGGCGAGCTGCATCAGCGTGAGACCCTTAAGCTTGCGCTGCTGCCGGATGCTTTGCCCGATCTGTCGAAATTGATCCATCGCATCTCTCCCCTCGTTGATGCCATCGGCCTCAGAATATTCGAATATTACAATTCAAATTGAATAAATCGCAACTAATGCTTGCGTAAATGGGTTATGGCGAATATCTTTCCGCCCCAGAGGATGCCTCGAAACAGAGGTACCCGGATTGAGGCGAGGGGGTGCTGCGTATGAACGCTGGTGCAGGCGCACACAGCGGCACGGGCGAAGCGACGGCAAGCCTGTGCCAGGCAATCCTGGACTTTGACAGCGACGAGACCCTGCGGCTCAGCCTCGCACGCCTGGACGCTGGAGAAGCGCCGGCGCTCATCATCGATGACTGTCGCGCGGCCATGAAGATCGTCGGCGACCGCTACGCCACCGGTGAGTATTTCCTGGCTGAGCTCATTCTCGCGGGGGAAATCTTCAAGCGAGTCGTCGAGCTGCTGCGCCCACGGCTCCAGCTGGCAGGAGCGGGTGACAGCCAGGGGACGGTCGTGCTAGCGACGCTGCGCGGGGATGTCCACTACATCGGCAAGGATATCTTTGCGACGCTGCTCGAGGCGGCCGGGTTCACGGTTCACAACCTGGGTGTCGACGTGTCGCCGGAACGCGTGGTGACAGCGGCCCGGGCCGTTGACGCCGAGTTCGTCGGCTTCTCCGGACTGCTGACCACGACCTTCGAGGTCATGAAGGAGGCGACCGGCCTGCTTCGGGGTGCGGGTTTCGGCGAAGCACCCAGGATCCTGATCGGTGGTGGAGTCACGACCTCGGATGTACGTGATTACGTTGGTGCTGATTTCCAGACGCGCGACGCGATGGAAGGCGTGGCCTGGTGCACGCAGGTGGCACAGAGGGTGCGCCGTGGTCAATGAAACGATGACGCGCCAGGAACGTGTCGCCGCGGTGCTGGCCATGGAGCAGCCGGATCGCGTACCGATCGTGCCCCAGTTCGTGATGGGTACGGCGCTGCACCTGTGTGGCGTGTCCCCGGGGCGCGGCTATTCGGATCCGGAGCTCGCGCACACCTGCATGCTGCGTGTCTTCGACGAGTACGGTGGCTGGGATGCCCTCTACGAAACCTCACCCGACGTGGCGGACTCCGGCCTGGCCTCGCGCCAACCCTTGCGCTTCCTGGCGCCAGGGCGGGATCTTCCCGACGACGCCGCGCTGCAGGTACACGAGGCCGAGGTCATCACGCTCGCCGACTATGACCTGATCGCGGACATGGGCTGGGCGCGGTTCTTCGACGAGGTCCTTGCCTGCCGCCTGATTGATGGTGACCGCGCCCAGGTCGAAGCGCGGATCGCTCCTCTGGAGAAGCTGGCCCGCGATCGCTGCGCACCCGACTGGGCGGCCCGGGGTGTGCAGCCCATGTACGCGGCGATGGATGCGCATCCCTTCTTCGCCCTCAGCCTCGGCCGTTCGCTGGTCCGCTTCACCGAGGATCTCTACTACCGGCCGAAGGTGGTCGAGCGCGTGCTGCCGGCGATGACCCGTGAGCTCATCGAGCGGTTCAGCCGCAAGGTCACTGCGAGCGGCATCCGGGGCGTGCTGCTGGGGGAGGAACGCGTATCGGCCTTCCATTATCCGCCGCGGATCTTCGAGCGCTTCTGGTTGCCGTACACCATCCAGATCGTCGAGGCGATGTGGTCCATGGGGGTCGTCACGACCTTCCACCTGGACACCGATTTCGGCAAGAATCTGCCGTATTTCCGCCAGCATCTGCCGCGGGGCTCGTACGTACTGCAGCTCGACCACACGACCGATATCTTCGCGGCCAAGGAACTGCTCGATGGCCATGGCATCCTGCACGGCGACCTGCCGGCGGCCCTGCAGTCGATCGGCCGACCCGGGGATGTCGCCGCCTACGTGGAGAAGCTGATCGACGAAGTCGGTTACAACGGCGGCCTGATACTCGGAGTGGCATGCAACACCGCGCCGGACTGCAAGCCCGAGAACTTCCGCGCGTTCCTCGAGACTGGCAGGACCCATGCGCCGCGACGCCGGTCCCGGACCCAGGCGTGATTCGCCCGGTCCTGATCCTCCAGCATTTCGGCGCGGGCAGGCCCGGCTACTTCGCTGAGGTTCTCGCGCGACGCGGGCTCGCCAGCGAGATCGTCCAGGTCGGCGATGGCGCCCCGGTCCCCGTGCCCGACGATCTCCGTCGCTGGTCGGCGCTATGCCTGATGGGCGGGCCCCAGCATGTCTACGACGGACAAGCGTGGATCCAGGACGAGCTTCAGTTCATCCGCGCTGCCCAGGATGCGAACGTGCCGATCGTCGCCCACTGCCTGGGTGCGCAACTGGTGAGCGCGGCCTGTGGTGGAAAGGTTCGGCGGGCCGCGCAGCCGGAGATCGGATGGCATCCGGTTCACCGGGCGGAGAACCCATCCGCGCAGCAGTGGCTTTCCGGCCTGGCGGAGACGGTCCACGTCTTCCAGTGGCACGAGGACCGCTTCGAACTGCCTGACGGAGCGACGCGTCTGCTGGTCGGGGATGACTGCCCGGAGCAGGCCTTTCTGCTGGGCCGCACGCTGGCGATGCAGTTTCACGTCGAAATCACGCCGGCGATCGTGCGTGAATGGCTGGATCTGGGAGTCGACCGGCTGCCACCGCCGTCCGCCAGCGTGCAGTCGGTCGCAACGATCCTGGCCGGCACCTGGGACCAGATAGCAGCAAGCACACGACTCGCAGAGCATCTCTATGACCGCTGGTTCGCGACCTGGACCTGACGGGATCGCCACCGAGGAGGAAGTTGTCGCCATGCACACCCACCACGAGTATGTGACCGCACGCCGTCCGGAACTGGAGCGATGGGCCCGGGAGCTCGGCGCGGATGGCGTCCGTTACATCCAGGTGCAGTTCCCGGATCTGCTCGGCTCGTTGCGCACCAAAATCTGTCCGCTCGCCAAGGGTCTCGCTCCGGAGGGCGATGGCCTCAATACGGCGCTGTTCAGTTGCTGCCATGGCGACGGTGAGCCGATCGGCGTGCCGGTATTCGAGGCCCCGGTCGGCGGATTCGCGAACGGCTTTCCGAACTACATTTCCATCGCCGATCCAGCGACGGTGATACGCCTGCCGTGGCAGCCCGACACCGCAGCGGTGATCACCAATGCCACGCGTACCGACGGTGAGGCCTGTCCTCTCGATGCGCGTGCGCAGCTTGCCGCCATCGAGCAGCAGGCCGCGGCGATGGGCTTCGAAACGAGGTTCGCACTCGAATACGAGCTGTGCATCTTCGCTGCCGACGACGAGCTGCACCGGCAGGGCCGGCACGCGCTGCTGAAGCCCTGGGGGCGTTCGCTGCTGAACTACGATCTGCTCCGCGCGCCCGGGTTCGAGAGCCTCGCCCGCGAACTCATCGCCCGGCTCGACGGCATCGGCATCGGCACCGCCGCGGTGCATACTGAATACGGGCGCGGCATGATCGAGTACGCGCTGGCGCCGCTGCCGGCGCTGGCTGCGGCCGATGCGGCCGTCCGTTCCAAGCTCTATCTCAAGCAACTGTGCGAGGAACAAGGCCTGGTCGCCACGTTCATGGCGCGCTGCCGGCCGGTCGGCAGCGAAAGCGCGAGCGGAGCGCACCACCACCAGAGCCTGCGTCGCGACGGCCGTAACGTTTTCAACGAACCTGGGTCGGCGATGCTGTCAGAGACTGGTCGCCACTACGCCGGCGGCTTGCTGCACACGATGCGCGAGCTGCACGTCCTGTTTCGACCGACCATCAACTCGTACCGGCGCATGGACCGGCAGGCCTGGTCGCCCGAGGACGTCTCCTGGGGTATGGAAAACCGCTGTACGGCCCTCCGTGGCATCACGATACCCAGTGCGACCAGCGCGCGGATCGAGCACCGTGTTCCCGGTGCCGACGTGAATCCCTACCTGACGATCGCCGGGATGCTGGCGGGCGGGCTGTACGGGATCAGGGAGCGCATCGACCCGGGCCCACCCTGCCGCGGTGATCCGATGGTCGAAGGATCCTTCGAGCGACTGCCGCGCACACTGCCGGACTCGACGGCGCACTTTCGCAGCTCGGCCTTTGCCCGGGCGACCTTCGGCGATGAGTTTGTCGAGCATTACGCTCTGGGGCGAGATGCCGAGTGGCAGGCATGGCTCGGCTGGCTCGATTCTCACGTCACCGAATTCGAGTACCGGCGCTACTTCGACAGCCTTTGAATGTCCCATCCGCCTTCGATAAGATCACACGAGTTTCCAACGCAGGACAAATGATTCATGGTTGCGACCTCCCGCAAGGCGGCAGGCCTGATTGCCGTCTGCCTGCTCACTTTCACGATTCCAGCGTATGCAGTGAGCTGCCTGCTGTTTCCGATGGCCTGCCTCAAGCCGAAGAAGAAGTACGGCGAGGAGATGGAGGCTCTGGTCCTGAACATCAGTGGCAGCCAGACCGAGGTCTATGAAGTCGGCCCGGGTTTCGTACACGGAACGCTGGACACGACGCGGGTCTGGTACATCTGGTTCAAGGTCGGCGAGACGCTCTACCAGGCGCGGAGGGACGAAACCCTGCTGCAGATGGGTTACAAGCCGATGCGCGACGAATGGGTCGGCAAGACAGCGACACTGCGTTTTCGCGACCAGAAGTGGATGGGCCTCAAGAGCGCGTGGGCGGTATTTGATCGAGGCAGGGGCAAGGAATGGGAGTTCGTGCTGGTCAGCATCGTCGGGCCCGACGGCATGGATGAGTGCAAGGGGCGCGCGATGTGTCCGTATCAGGCCGAGGTGGACCGCTCAGCGCGCGAGCAGGAACAACTGGCGAAGGTGGCAAGGACCGGACAGAAATCCGCGAGCGACGTCACGCCGATGCCGGTCGACGTGCCGGAGGCGCCGGTCGTTGACGAGCCAGCCGCAGATGCTCCCGTCTTGGAGACAGCAGCGGAAATGCCGCCGGCCTGAGCCCGGAAGGCTGCGGCTGGTCAGTTAGCGCCCTGTGGTCCGGAGGAGGGCCTGACCGACCAGCCGAGGTGCACGAGCAATCCCAGCACCGCCATCATCCACACGATGACTGCGCTCGAGGGCAGGTCCGTGACGACCGAGGCGGCGAGCCCTGCGAGATAACTTCCGATTGCCAGCGCGTAGCCGAGCGTCAGCTGCCAACGGGCGGCATATCGGTAAGTCGCGACCGCCGGCACGATCAGTGTCGTGAATACGAGGTACACGCCCACCAGCTGCACCGAGGCGGTGACGACCAGCGCAAACAGGACATAGAAGCCCACGCGGCCGATCCGTTCGCGCCACAGGAACCAGACGAGGGCAAAGACAGCGGTCAGCACGGCGGTGCGGAAGAGCTGGGCGCCGGATACCCACAGGATCTGGCCCGCGAGCAGGTCCTTCAGGTTCTCGCCACCATGCGGATCGTTCGCGAGCACCAGGATCTGCGCCGTCGACGCCAGGATGAACAGGATGCCGATGAGCGCTTCCTGGATTTCCGGACGGCGGCGTTCGGTCCAGGTCAGCAGCAATGCGCCCGCGAGCGCCGCCGCGCCGGCTGCTGCCTGCGCGCCCCAGCCCTCGATCGGCAGGCCGAAGCTCGCGGCCGCGATCACCCCGAGTCCCGCGACCTGGGCGATGGCGAGGTCGATGAACACGATGCCGCGCGCCAGCACCTGCTGGCCGAGCGGCACGTGCGAAATCGCAACCAGGATGCCGGCGATCAGCGCCGGCCAGAGAATGCTGAGGTCGGTGCTGAGGAGGTTCATTGCACGGCCTCCAGCAGCCGGTCGAGCGCGTCGTCGAACAGCCCGAAAAGATCATTGGCGCGCGGTGTGCCACCGACCGAGAACGGCAGCTGCACCACCGGGATATTGACGCGCTCCGAGAGCCAGTTCGCCGCCTTCGGATCGTTGTAGGCATTGCGCAGGATCATGCGGGCAGGCGTCCCGGACAGCTTCGTCACCAGCTGGCCAAGGTGACCGGCACTCGGTGGCACACCGGGCTTTGGCTCGATGGCCGCGATTTCCCGCAGACCGAGCCAGTGAGAGAGATACACTTGGTCGCGGTGCATGACGACTACGGGCAACCCCCTGAGCGGTGCCGCCTGTCTGTCCCAGCGGGCCATGGCCTCGGCCCAGCGCGCGGAGAAGTCCGCTCCGCGCTGCTGGTAGTACGCGGCATTGCCGGCATCGAGCGCAGCGAGCCGCGCAGTGAGGGCATTTGCGACGATGGCAATGTTGCGGGGATCCAGTTGCAGGTGTGGGTTGCCCTGCGGATGAATGTCCCCGAGTGCGCGATCGAGTTGCGTCGGAACCTCGAGGAGCGTGATCTGTGCTGCGGCCTCGAAGTAGCCGGGGCTGCCCGGCTGAATGTGCCGGTTGCCGGACTCCCGCAGCAGCACCGGCAACCAGCCGATTTCGAGCTCGCCTCCGTTCGCGATCAGGAGGTCCGCAGTCCGCGCGCGGGCCACCAGGCTGGGCCTGGCATCCACGCGGTGGACGTCCTGCAACGCGCCGGTCGCGGTGTACACATTGACGCGATCCCCTCCGAGTTCGATTGCGAGCGCCCCCCAGTCGGCCGTGGTCGCCAGCACCCGGAGCCCGGCCTGCGCGGGAACGGCTGCAGCCAGCAACAGCACGGCAATGATGCTGCGAATGAAGTGATGCATGACGGCTGTTCCTAATACTTGTGGGCGGCGTGGGCGCCGATGCCATGGAGGTACTGCAGCTGGAACTGCCGGTCACGCCGGCCGCTGTCGCGCGCGTCGTCCCAGGCGTATTGCGCCCGCAGCCGCGAGAATTCGCTTGGGCTCCAGTCCAGCATCATCGTGATGCGTTCCGGACTCGCGACAGCGAGTATGGGGAACGACTCGAGCGGCAGCGTGCCCGCGTCGACCAGCCCGATGCCCGGTGTGCCGGAGTCCAGTGCGTCATAGCGCAGCCCCGCCCGCCAGCGCGGCTGGAACTGGTACACGCCCTGCAGGTACCAGCCGGACTGCTCGCTGCGAAATGCATCGCGCAGCCCGAGCCCCTCCACATCGAAGGCCAGTTGTCCGCGCTCCTGGCGGCGGAAGTACTCGCCCTGTAGCCTGAGCTCCCGGCGGGAGCTGTCGCCGTAGGGCCGCCACTTCAACACGGCATCCACCGCCCAGGTGCGCGAGCTGCCTCTGAAGGCATTGAGCACCGGTTCGCCCTGGCCGTCGACGTCCTCCCAGGTGCGATCGGCAGCGCGAAGATCGAGCCACGAGAGCCCGGCGCGCCAGCTCGTGGACTGGCCCAGGTCGCCACCGAGGTGCGCAAAGAGTGTCGCGCCGCTCAGGCCATTGCGATTGCGACGCGTGGCCGGGAATGCCTGGCCGTTGCCGGTCTCGGCTCCCAGTTCGATGAACAGGTCGGTCGGCGCGAGCCACTTGAGCTGCACGCCGTCCTGTGCCATCTGATTGCCGAAAAACGCCTGATAGACCAGCGGCTGGTCAATGAAATCCCAGGCGTGAGCGTGCACTTCATTCAGGTAGCCGAAGCCCGAGAAGAAACGCCCGCCCCTGGCAGTGAAGCCCGATGGCAGGGCCAGCGTCCGGAAGAATGCCTCCTCGACCTCGATCTCGTCCTCAGCGGTGATGGCGACGATCAGGGTCGCCGAGAAGTACGGGTCGACGTTCGCGCTGAGCACGAGCTCCGACTCGGCGAGATTGAAGCCGCGCTCGCCCGGGCCGACTTCGCCTCCACTCGGCATGAAGCCGGCGATCCGCCAGCTCCCGGGGTCCTGCGACAGGTTCGCGTAGTTGCCGGCCAGGACCAGCGAGATCGCCGGATTGAAGGCGGTGACCGGGCTGGGAGAGGCTGCGGCGGGCACGGCTGGCGCCGCAGCCAGCAGCTCAATCCGGGCCTCGAGCGCGCCGATGCGGGCCGCGTAATCACTCCTCAACGCTTCGAGTTCGGCGCGCAGGGCCGCGACCTGATCGTCGGCACGGCTGATCGCAGGCAACAGGCTGCAAGCCAGCGTCATGGACGCCAGAACGTGCTGGTAACTCGTCATCAGGAATTCCTCCTCTGGTGTCAACGGTCACGATCGCGCGTGCGCGCGAACGTGTGGTCATTGCACGAATCAGAGGAAGGCAGGCGGCGCGCGCGAGCGAAAAGCCGGATGGTGCGGGTTGAGAGCGGCCGGGGTGCGGGCGACGGGAGCGAAAGCGTACGTTGCGTGCGGGATCACCAGCGCGGCGGACGGCGAACCGCCAACGGCGAAAAGCAGTGGTGCGAACGAATGACAGGTCCGGCAACCCTGGGTGGTGTCCGGGATACCTTGCGGGTCGTCGACCTGATGCGAAAAGGCGTGCGCCGCGGCACCCATCTGCCCGATGAGCAATGCGACCGCAAGGACGCGGGCGATCAGCCTGGAACGACGCGTGGCCGGCACAAATGCCTCCGGATTGCCGGCGAGTATCTCCCAACGCGAGCGGGCGGGCAATGGGCGTCCTGGCGGTCGGTCGCCTTCCTTACTCCTGCAGCTCGCGGATGACGCGCCCGAGCTCGGCGTCCTGCCGGGGATCCACGGGCAGCAGCAGGCACACGCCCTGCGCGAGCCCCTGGAAGCGCTCGCGCAGCTCCCGCGCGAGCCGCGGCCACGGCGCCACCGGCATCAGGACCTCGAGCATCTCGTCGTTGATCTGTGCGGCGAGCTGGTCCCAGTGTCCCTCGCGCACGAGCGCGCGCAGCCGCTCGCCGGTCGCCTGCCAGCCGTACAGCTCGAGCGTCGGCCAGTAGTTCGGCGTCGAAAGGTTGATGGCCATCAATTCCCGATACTTCTCCCGCTGCGCGTCGACTTCTGCCGCGGTCGTGCCGGTGGCGCAGAAGGGCACGGCCACCAGTTCGAAGCCCTGCAGGGACCGTCCGGCGCGCTGCGCGCCGGATTCGATGCGCTCGAGCGTTACCTCACGCAGGTAACGCGGCGCACTGTTGGTCGGATGGGTGAGCAGACCGCGCGCACACTCGCCGGCCACGGCGCTCATCTGCGGGCCGATCGCGCCGATGTGAATCGGGATGTCGGCGTGCTCGTGCGGCGCCGGGCGGGTCCACCAGTTCTGCCGCGTGAGACGGTAATACCGGCCTTCGTAGCGCAGGGGCACGTCGGCCTGCCAGGACTCATAGATAGCCCGCAGTGCGCCGAGGTACTCCCGCATGCGCGGCGCAGGCGGATGCCAGGGCATGCCGTACTTGCCGGTCAGCATCGGTGCGACGAGCGAGCTCAGGCCCAGTCGGAACCGGCCCGCCGAGAGCGCGGCGAGGTTCCACGAGGCGACCGCGGTGACCATCGGGCTGCGCGCAAAGCACACCAGCCCGCTGGTCGCGACCTGGACGCGGCTTGTCGCTTCGATCGCCGCCTGCGCGCCGAGAAACGCGTCGCAGGCCACGTCCGCGAGCGTGACGACGTCGCAACCGAGGGCCTCGGCACGACGCGCCTGCCGGCCCACCTCCGCGAGCGGGAGGTTCATGTCCAATGCGAGCCATACCCGGAACATAGGCCGGCATCATGACATAGCGTGTGCCGCACCTCACTCGAAGATCCGTTCCCCCGTCGCCATCGCAAGCCAGCAAATCAGCCCCAGCGCGTACATGCCGGCAGCCAGGCCGAAGACCATGCTCCAGGAACCCGTTGTTTCGAGAATCCAGCCGGTGAGCGCGACGCCGACGATGCCGGGGATCGTGGCGGCGGTGTTCGAGAACCCGAGCAGGACGCCGGCGTAGCGCGGCCCGATGTCGAGGTGGTTGACGCCGTAGCCGGCCAGCGAGAACGAAGCCAGGCCGAGCGCGCAGGCGATGTACAGTGCGGCCTGCGGCGCCGAGCTGAGGTCGCCGACCGCCAGCAGGAAGGCCGCTGGCCCGGCGAAGCCCACGCACTGCATCAGCTTGCGCACCCGGGTCACGCCGACCCCGCGATTCAGCAGCGCATCGGCAATCCAGCCGACGACGTTGTTCATCACGAACATGGTCAGCCAGGGCAGCATCGCGTAGCCGCCAACCTGGCTCACATCGACGCCGAGTTCGCGTACGAAGTAAGTCGGCAGCCAGCTGAGGATCACGTAGATGCCCCAGTTGTTGGCGAAGTGGGCGATGATCACCGCCCAGGTTGCGCGGTGGGCGAGCAGCCGCCGCCAGGAAACGGGAGGTCCTCCCTCCAGCGGCGGGCGGTGCGACAGGATGTACTCGCGCTCGCCTGGATCGATGCGGGGATCCGTCGCCGGATCATCGCTGACTTGCGCCCGCCAGATCGCATACCAGGCGAAGCCCAGCAGCGCGAATGAGTAGAACGCCACCGGCCAGCCGAAATGCTGCACGATCCACGGGGATGCAAGCAGCGCAGCGGCAGTCCCGAGAGGAATGCCACTGCCGAGCAACGCGATCGAGCGCGTGCGCTCAGGCAGTGGAATCCAGCGCGCGATGATGCTGTAGGTCGCGGGGAACGCGACGCCTTCGCCCATCCCCAGGGCGACCCGTGCCGCGAACAGCAGCAGCAGCGAGCTGGCCAGGGGCGGCGTGAGCAGCGTTGCGGCCGACCACCACACGACCGCCAGGCCGAGAACGCGAGCCCCACCGTAGCGGTCCGCCAGCCAGCCGCCGAGCACCTGTGTGGCGAGGTAGCCCCAGAAGAACGCCGACAGCACCAGGCCCTGGGTCGAGAGGCTCCAGCCCAGCTCCCCGGCCATCGGGATGATCGCGACCGAGATGTTGACCCGGTCGAGGAAACAGATGAAGGTGGCGAGCGCGCACAGGCCGATCACGCTGAAACGCTGTGGCCAGGCACGGGCGACAGCAGGTGCAGGTTCGCGAGTCCTGGACGGGTGATGATCAGGCATTGATAACGACGTTCCGAACAGTGGAGGTCCCATGAGCAGTGATCCAGCCTACACGCCTCCGGCGGTATGGCAATGGGATAAGGACAGCGGCGGTCGCTTTGCGCACATCAACCGTCCGGTCGCGGGTGCGACCCATGAACAGGCACTACCGGTCGGGGAGCATGCGCTGCAGCTGTATTCGCTGGCCACCCCGAACGGCGTCAAGGTGACGATCCTGCTGGAGGAGTTGCTGGAACTGGGAGTCAAGGAAGCCGAGTACGACGCCTGGTTGATCGAGATTGGCAAAGGCCAGCAGTTCGGCAGCGGTTTCGTCGCCATCAATCCCAACTCGAAGATTCCGGCGTTGCTGGATCGGGGCACCACGCCACCGATCCGGGTTTTTGAATCCGGTGCGATCCTGGTCTACCTGGCCGAGAAGTTCGGTGCGTTCCTGCCAAGGTCTGCCGCGGACCGGGCCGAGTGCCTGTCGTGGCTGTTCTGGCAGATAGGCAGCGCGCCCTATCTGGGTGGTGGCTTCGGCCACTTCTACGCCTATGCACCGGAAAAATACCAGTACCCGATCAATCGATACACGATGGAAGTCAAGCGCCAGCTGGATGTACTGGATCGCAATCTGGCGGCGCGGACCTACCTCTGCGGTGATGAATACACCATCGCCGACATGGCGAGCTACGCCTGGTACGGTGCCGTGGTGCTGCACAACCTCTACGACGGCGCCGAATTCCTGCAGGCGGCGTCGTATACCCACGTGGTTCGCTGGGCCCGGCAGATCGAGGCGCGGCCGGCCGTTGCCAGAGGCCGTCGCGTCAACTGCAACTGGGGGCCGGAAGAAGCCCGAGTGGTCGAGCGTCACAGCGCCAGCGATTTCCTGGATCGACGGTCAGTCTGAGGCGACGAGTTGTGCGCTGCCTGAGAAAGGGGACAGTCCCCTTTTCCCGCTACGGCGCCAGCAGCCGGTCGAGCATTTCCCGCGGGGTCACGGCGACGAGCGCCGGCAGCTCCGCCCGTTTCATCTGCGAGGTTGGGCCGGCTGCTCACAGCTCGTTCAACAGGTCATCGGCGCTGACATTGTGCAACCTCATCAGGCGCTGGACTTCCCGGCGCAGCGCCTCGCGCAGCGCCTTGGGCAGGGTTATCTGTCCGCCCTCGCGTATGGACCATCGGCGGCTTTGCCGCCCGGAGCCGATCCGGGATTAGCTTGCGGCGCGCCGGACTGCTGCCACGATGCTGGCCTCGTCCGGGAAAAACAACTTCTGCAGCGGCGCGCCGAACGGAATCGGTATGTGGGCCGGCGCTACCCGGACGATGGGCGCGCGGAGGGCTGAGAATCCTTCTTCGGCCACAACCGCCGCTATTTCCGCGCCAGAGCCGCCGGTCTTCCAGGCCTCGTGGACGATGACCAGCCGCCCGGTTTTTCTGACGGACGCCAGAATGGTCTCGCGATCCAGCGGCAGAATCGTGCGTGGGTCGATTACCTCCGCGTCGATTCCGTCCTCCCGGGCCAGCTGCTCGGCCGCCTTCAGTGTCCGATGCAGCATCAGCGCGGTCGCCACGATGGTCACGTCCCGGCCCGGCCGCTTCACATCGGCCACTCCGATCGGGATCCGGTAGTCCTCGTCCGGGACTTCTTCCCGCCGTGCATGCAGCAGCCCCATGTGCTCGCAGAAGACGACCGGGTTGTTGTCGCGGATCGCGGACTTGATCAGTCCCTTCGCGTCCCGTGGGCCCGAGGGCATGACGACCTTGAGTCCGGGCGCGTGCGCGAGCATGGAGTGGTAGTCCTCAGGGTGGCCCCCCGCACTGGTCCCGAACATCGTACGCACGACCATGGGTACCCTGAGCAGGCCGTCGGTCTTGAAGTGGATCTGCCCGGCCTCGTTGGCGAGCGGCACCATCGTCAGGTTCAGAAACTCGGAGAACATGATCTCGACCACCGGCCGCATTCCGCACAGGGCCGCGCCGACGGACATACCGACCATGCCCTCTTCGGAGATCGGAGCCTCGATGATCCGCCCGGTCTGGCCGAACTCCTGCCACAGTCCGCGGTGTGACTGCAGCGCGCCGCCGAAGCTGCCGATGTTCTGCCCCAGGCAGAACACGCGCTCGTCGGCTGCGAGTTCCTCGCGCAGCCCCGCCACAATCGCCTCGCTCATGGACAGTCTTGCCATCGTCGTTTGTCCCCGTTGTGATCAATCCGCTGCGTACGCGTTCGCGGTGAGAGCGCTGGCATCGGGCCATGGATCCGTCATCGCCTGCGCAAGCGCAGCCTCGGTCCGGCTCGCTGCTTCGAGTGTCATGGCGGCAATGTCGTCCTCGCTAAGGGCGCCCTCGCCGATCAGGAGCCGAGTCAGGCGCTGTATGGGATCCCTGGCGGCCCAGGCCTTGACCTCCTCGGCGTCTCGATAGGGACTGCGGTCCGTGATCCAGTGCCCGCCGACGCGGTAGGTCAGCGCATCGATGAAGGTTGGTCCCTCGCCTTTGCGGCCGCGGTCGGCCGCCTCGCGGACCGCCTCGTTGACGGCCAGCACATCGTTGCCGTCGACCTGGACGGCCACCATGCCGTAACCCTGTCCGCGCTTGAGGACGGATCCCGGAACGGCCACGCTGGCCGGGGTCGAGATTGCATACTGGTTGTTCTGGCAGACGAAGATTGCCGCGAGCCTGAGCATCGAGGCGAGACTCAGCGACTCGTGGAACAGCCCGGAGTTGACGGTGCCGTCGCCGAAGAGCACCAGCGATACGCCGCCGCTGCGCTGCAGTTTCGCCGCCAGCGCCGCGCCGGTCGCGTAGCTGAGTGGCGGCCCGAGGCTTCCGGAGAACGAGCCGAACTGGTTCGCCTTCACCTCACCCGTGACGTCGCCGCGCCAGCGACCCCGGCTTTGCCCGGTCGCCTTGCCCAGCACACCCGCGATCAGCCGGTACGGGTCCGAGCCCCGCACCAGGGATGCGATCAGCGGGCCCCGGTAGTGGGGGACGCCGACGTCGATCGCCTCGAGGGCCGCGAAACTGCCGACGATCACTGCCTCCTCGCCGAGGCTGGCATGCCAGTGATGATCGACCCTGCTGATCGTCTGCTCGAGCTCCCGACCCAGCACCATCAGGCGCAGCAGGTCCACGCGCTGGTCGGTCGCACCGGAGGCGCTCACCGTCTGCACTGCGATCTCGTGTGTCATTGCCTCTCCGGATTCAGGGCGTGCGGACGGTGCCGATTACCGCGCCGGGCGCTACCGTCTGTTCCGGCTCGACCAGTTGTGCGTGGAGCACGCCGTCGGCCGGGCTTGCGACCTCCAGGTTGACCTTCTGGGTCATCACTTCGGCAATGGCCTCGCCGGCGCGCACCGGCTCACCGACGGACTTCAGCCAGCCGACGAAGGTCGCCTCCGGCGACTCTTCTCCCAGATCGGGTACGGTAATCTCCAGGTCCATCAGTTCCTCCTTTGTCAGTGCTGCGGTGCCGTCAGCCAGCGGCTCACGCCAGGCCAAGCGTTCCATCCGGCGCGGCGATCAGCCCGGCCAGGGTGCCGGCGAACTCAGCGACCGCAAAGCCGTTGATCGCGCGATGATCGAAAGTCACACTCAGGTCCAGGATCCACCGCGGGACGACCGCGCCTTCGCGCACCACAGCGCGCTCCGCCAGGGTGCCGGTGGCGAGGATTGCGCACTGAGGCAGATTGAGCAGCGGCGTGGTCCAGCGTACGCCGGCGACCATCCCCGCATTGCTGAGCGTGAACGTCCCATTGCGGACGTCGGCCGTCCTGAGCTTGCCGGCGCGGCCCCGCGCCTGCAGCTCGTCCAGGCGGGCTACGATCTCCAGGAGCCCGAGCCGGTCGGCCTGGTGGACCACCGGGACGACCAGGTTGCCGTCCGGCATGGCCATGGCTACGCCAATATTGATCTCGTCGAACACCGTGACGCCATCCTCCCCGAACGCCGCGTTCAGGCGTGGATGACGCAGCAGCGCCTCGGCGAGGATCTTGACCAGCAGCTGCGAGTAGCTCACCCGTGGAGCTCCGGGTACCGCCAGCAGGCGGCGCCGCGCCTCGACCAGACCATTCGCTTCCGCCTCGGCGTGGACGGTGACCGGCGCCGTGCCGGAATGGCTGGCGAGCATGTGCCGCGCAGTCAGGCGCATCACGGGATCCGGACGGATGACCTCGCGCACCCGGATTCCGGCGGCGGCTGCCGTCACCTGCCCGGCGCCTTCCGTTTCGCCCCTGGTAGTCATCTCTGTCTTCCGCTCGCCGTCAGATGCGGCCCTGCACCTCGAGAATGGATGCCCTCAGGATGTCGACGATTTCCGTTAGCGTGTCCTCGTCGCACACGTACGCAGGCATCAGCATGATGCCTTCACCATGGCGGCCGTCGATCTGGCCCCAGAAGCGGCCGATGATCAGGCCTCGCCGCCTGGCTTCCCTGACGATCTGGGCCGAGACGTTCGCTGTCGGTGCAAACGGCTGGCGTGAGCCCTTGTCCGCGACGAGTTCCACGCCCAGCATGAAGCCCTTGCCGCGGACGTCGCCGACGATATCCAGGTTCTCCAGGCTTCGGGCCGCGCCGAACAGGTGGCCCTCCAGCGCGGCCACGCGCTCCACCAGCCGGTGGCGGATGATGTACTCGAGCACCGCGTTGCCCACGGCGCAGGACAGCGGATTGCCGCCGTAGGTGTAACCGTGCTCGAAACCGTGCCCGTGCTGGAAGACCTCCAGGATCTCGGGCCTGGCGATCACGCCGCCAAGCGGTGTGTAGCCGCCACTCATGCCTTTGCCGGTGCAGATGAGATCCGGGCTCACGTCCCAGTGCTCAATGGCGAAATTGCGCCCGGTCCGCCCGAACCCGGTGATGACCTCGTCGACGATCAGCAGAATGTCATACCGGTCGCAGATATCCCGGATGATGCGGAAATACTCCGGCGGGGCGCCCAGCGCGCCGCCCGCCGTGCCGACCAGCGGCTCGGCGATGAACGCGGCGATGCTGTCCGGCCCCTGGCGCAGCAACTCGGCCTCGAGCTCATGGGCGCAGGCCACATTGCAGCCCGGGTAGGACTTAGCGAATGGACAGTGATAGCAGTTGCACGCAGCGATATGCGGGAAATCCGCCAGCAGGGGAGTGAAGAATGCGCGCCGCACGGCCATGCCCGACGCCGCCAGCGCACCCAGCGTATTGCCGTGGTAGCCGTGCCAGCGCCCGATGACCTTGTACTTGGACGCCCGGCCTCGCTCCACCTGGTACTGGCGCACCATCTTGATGGCGGTGTCGGTGGCCTCCGATCCGCCGGAGCACAGGAACACCTTCGATAGTCCAGCGGGGGCCATCCCGGCAATCGTCTGCGCCAGCCTCATCTGCGGCTCGTTCTGCCACTGCAGCGGATGCGCAAAGCTGACCCGCTCCATCTGCTCCTTCGCGACTTCAATGATTTCCGGCACGCCCTGACCGATGCAGACATTGCCGACACCGCTGAGCCCGTCGATGTAACGCCGGCCGCTCTGGTCGAAGTAATAGACACCGGATGCGCGCTCGATGATCGGCCCCTCCGTGTCGCTGATGCCGCGGAAGAACACATGCTCGTTGGTGAGACTCATCCGGTTGCTCCAGGGTCGGCTGCCGACCCATAATCGTACATATGGAGAACAAACTATATCCGGAATGTTGCTGATGAGCAATGTACGGCGCTGGTCATGCCTGCATACGCCGTTGACATCAAACAAAGAACATATATACTACGGCCGGCATATATACGACAAAGCGGATGCTGTCCGTTTCGGAACTGAGTCGCCAACCGGTCTCACGTCACTTGGGGGTACGATATGACCAGCTCACGGATTCTTGCGGTGGCGACGGCCATCTGGCTGTCGGCGCCGGCGGGTACGGCTGCTGCAGAGCAGCAGGGCGTCCACAAGCTCGAAGACATCGTGGTCACGGCCCAGAAGAAGGAGC
>SCUD01000023.1 GCA_004297335.1 Gammaproteobacteria bacterium | reverse complement strand
GGGCATCGCGCGCACGCGTCCCGCAACAGGGAGGCGCCCGGCCGAGATCCGCAAGCTGCCGGGATTTCCGCAAGCGGCCTGGGTGGCGCGCGCGTCTCGGCGGCACGATGAACGTCGACGCGATTGCGGTGCTCGCGCTCTCGCGCCTGGCCGCCGTCGCGGCCCGCGCCGGTGACCATCGCCCGTAGAATCGCGGCGTGCTGGCCCGAGCGTTGACGTGCGCGGTTGTCGGGCTGGACGGCGCGCTCGTCGAGGTCGAGGTCGACATCGGCCCCGGGTTGCCAGCGTTCAATCTCGTCGGCCTCGGTGACACCGCGATTCAGGAATCGCGCGAGCGTGTCCGCGCGGCGATCCGCAACTCCGGCGGCGAGTTCCCGAACAGGCATCCCTACCCATAGTGAATACAGCATCCTGGACGAAGGGATCATCCGCGCCCTAGCCGAGGCGGCTGATCTTCTGGAGATCGAGCCGTGACCTCCCCTCGCGAATGTCGGCTGTCCGCATCAGTTTGCTGCATGGTGGCGGCGTGAACGCGCGCGCGGCGAAGGTCACGAGCATCGGGTGGCGATGACGGGCCGAGCAGCTGCGCGGAGAGCTGGCGCCCGGTCCCTCGTGGACACTATCGGCCTCCGAGATCGGCGCGTACACTTTCTGCCCGCAAGCCTGGTGGCTCCAGCGCTGCCGCGTACCTGTCACGCCCGAGGCCGACGCGCGCCGCGAGCAGGGCAGCCGTGCGCATCACGAAATCGGGCGGCAGACCGACCTGGTGAGGGCCGCTGGCGGCGCCCAAGCGGTGCTGCTCGTCGCCATAGGCGCGCTGCTGCTGGTGCTGGCGATGCTGGTCCTGAAAGGACTCCAGTGAGCGTTGAGTCGCTGCTGCCGGTCGCGCTCCTGCTGCTGCTGGCGGTGACGGCGTACGTCCTGCTGGCTCGCTGGACGGGCAGTCGTCGGGCCGCGCTCGGTATCGCCGAAGGCGCCGTAGTCTAACCGAATAGCCCGACGCTCCCCCGCAGCACCGGCGCGCGACCACCCGTCGCCGCACCTGTTTCGTGCTGCCGGGGAACGCCGCCCCATGGCCCTGTCACCCTTCAAGATTCGCCCCTTGACTTTTCACCGCAGGTCTTCGTGACACCAAGTCTCCCGTGTCTACGAAAACGGGTCAACTCCAGTGCGCCTCCTTGCGGAGGGCGTGCGCCTTTTCCCAGTGACCCTGGCGTCGGTGGTACGTAGCGCCTTGCTTGACGGCCGCCCAGCGGTGGTTGATGCGGCGGGCTTCACCGCGCGTGTTCGCTGGTATGAGCACCTGTTCGACGAACTGGTCCAACCTGTCGAGGTAGATGTTCGCGAGGATCGGGCTGACGACGCCGCCCTGCGGTGCACCGCTTAGCGTTGCGCCGTAACGCCAATTCTCGAGATACCCTGCCTGAGCAGGTTGGCGATCAACCTGATGAACCGGCCGTCGTGGAGCTTCTCGCGGAGGATCGACAGCAAGACCTCGTGGTCGATGTTGTCGAAACACCCTTTGATGCCTCCTTCGACGAACCACCGTATCCCGGTCCAGCCGTTCATCACCGCTGTCAGGGCGGTGTGGCAGCCTTGACCGGGGCGGAAGCCGTGGGAGTGGTCGGAGAACTGCGGCTCGTAGTAGGCGTCCAGGATCATCCGGATCACCTCCTGGAGCAGCTTGTCCGACCACGTGGGGATGCCGAGCGGGCGCGTCTTCCCGTCTGATTTGGCAATGTGCGTCCGCCGCACCGGCGTCCACCGATACCGCTCGAAGCGCAAGGCTTCGGTGATGGTGTCGATCTTCGCCAGTGTCATCCCGTCCGCGGTTTCCGCGGTTGTGCCCGGCGTCAGCGCCCCGCTGTTCTTGGACAGCTTGGCGTAGGCGCGCAGGTACAGGTCCGGGTTGAACAGTTCCCGGTAGATGTCTTCCAGCGGCAAGTCTCGCGTGCCGCGGTCCCGAATGACGCCCAGGACAGCTTTGGTGTTCCTCATCACGAGTACCTCACTGGTTTTGGGAGTCGAGATCACCTGCCCCCCTTCGCCATGTGGACGGCTTTCCCGTCCGCGGACTACTACGGGGGCTCCGTTGCCAGGTCGCTGCTTGCACGCGTGTGTCTAGTAGACTGGTCGCCTGCTTGGTCTGTTGCCCCGGAGCCATTGGGGTGGAGGTTGGCGCATGCTGGAGCCGTACGATGAGTCATCTGCTGCCCGATACAGGGACGCGAGGGAGCGTTGGGGTCCGCCGAAGCCGTGGGGTGCTGAGCGTTGGGAGTACCAAGTTCTCTTTATCTCGTGGAATACGGCTACCGAGCGGTGGGAGTCGTTAGGGGGAGGGGCGACGAAGAATCTGATGGAAATCCTGGACGACCATGGTGCGGATGGGTGGGAGTTAGTGAGTTTCGTTCCGGGTCGGAGCAAGGACAGCGAGTATGTCGCGTCGTTTAAGCGGCGGTTACTGCCTGAGTCTTCACCGAAGAAGTAGGAGAGTCGGAGGTCGTCATGCAGAAGTGGGAGTACACGCAGCTAATGGCGTGGGAAGGTGACAGGGTGTATTTAGGGGGGAAGGAGTACGCAAACCTGACGTCGACGTTGAAGCGGTATGGAATCGAGGGATGGGAGCTAGTGGCGGCGGTGGGTGAGAGGCAGTACCACACGCTGTATTTCAAGCGGCCAGTCGAGTGACGCGCGTAACAGCGACTCTTAGGGCTCTCGCCCTTTAGCCAATCCCGCGTTCCGTCGACATAGGACGTATCTAGCGCGGGTCGTGTCCCTGGACGTGTGTAGAAGCGGGTGCGCGGTCCGCGCGGCCATCGGCGCTCAGCCGACGGCGGGCAGTGGCAAGGGTATCACCTCCTCTGTGGGCTCGTAGAGCTTGGC
>SCUD01000005.1 GCA_004297335.1 Gammaproteobacteria bacterium | reverse complement strand
GTTGCGCACCCGCCAGGCGACCGCCGCGTTGCCGCCCTCGGCGACGCTCTCCGGACCGACGACGACTTCGACCTGCAGGTCGGCAAAGGGCGCGACCAGCTCGATCGTGCGGGCCGGCTGGAAGACATTGTCGGCGCGCGTATCCGGCTCGAGCACCTGCCCGAGCGCGTCGGCGATGACACTGATGTACCAGGTACCTTCGAGGTGCAGCGGTACAGTGACCGCCTGCGAGCCCTGGTACTCGGCGGCGGATTCGAGTCCGCCGCTGCGCGCGACCGTCGCCAGCACGATGTCGTCGGCGTTGCCGATCAGGTTGTCGCGGCTCAGCACGATGCGGTCCGACCAGTTGCCCGCGGCCAGCACCGGGCCCTGGTTGCGCACGGTCCAACCGACTTCGATCGTGTCGCCACCACGGCCGGTCGCCGGTGCGCTGACCGCGGTGACCAGCAGGTCGGCGTAGTCCGCCTCAACCGAGTTCAGCGTCAGCACGCTGGTGTTGTTGCCCTCGGCGGAGAGGTCGTCGGCGACCTCGCGGACGTTGCCGACGGCATCGGTCACCACCGTGATGCGGATCTCGCCGACGCCGCGCTCGCCGTGCGGCAGCGTGAACACGAACTGCCGCAGCCGCGACTGCCCGGGTTGCGGCAGGCCGCCGCTGCCGGGAGTCGCCGGGTCGAACGGCAGCAACACGTTGGCCAGCACCTCGCCGGTGCTCAGGTTCTGTACATAGACATGGTCGGACCAGCCGCCGGTCGGCGCCGCGGTCCCGGAATTCCGGTCCTCCCAGCTCACGGTGATCGTGGCGCCGGCGCGCAGCTCGAGCGTGGCAGCAAGGTTCTCGACCCGCAGGTCGGGCGCCGAGGTGATGGTCAGTTCTGCGTTGTTGTTCGACTCGCCGGTGCCGTCGCCATTGGCTTCGGTGATCTCGCCGCCGGCGTCGGCCGTGACCAGGAACTGGAAGCGCCCGACCGCCTCCGCGCCACCGGGCCAGGTGATCGTCACGCTGCGATCGACGAAGGCGCCTGGCTCGAGCGTGGCGCCCGGCGCAATCGCCTGCGGCGCCGTCGTATTGGAGATCAGCACGCCGCTCGCCAGGTTGCGCACCTGGATGCCGTCGCTCCACGGCACCGTGACCGCCTCATTGCCGGCGTTCGTCACGCGCCAGCGCAGCGTGACCGTGCTCCCCGGCGCCCAGCCGGAGGTCGGCTCAACGACGACATTCGAGATCGCCAGGTCCGGATACAACGCCAGTGAGGAGTTCACCGTCACCGTCGCGCTGTTGTTGCTCTCGGCTTGCGTGCCGGCGCCCTGTTCGGCCACGACGTTGGCGACGTCGGTGATGACTTCGACGCTGAGCCGCCCGGCGCCGGCGCTGCCCTCCGGCAGTCGCAGGGTGAGGCTGCTCGCGGCCGTGGCCCCGGCCGCGAGCGTCGCTTCGTCGAACGGCACCAGCACGGTGGCGATGACCTCGTCACCGCGATCGAGGTTGCGGATGATGACCCGCTCCTGCCACGGCCCGGCGGCCGGCTCGTTGCCGGCGTTGGCCGTATCCCACTGCACGGTGATCTCGGCGCCGGATTCCAGCGTGCCGCCGGTCGGCGTGACCGACAGGTTCTGCGGCACGAGATCCGGCCCGGCGCGCGTGCCGAACACGATCTCGACCGGCGCTGACGGCGTCACTTCACTGACGTTGAAGCCGTAGCCGGAGGTGCCGCTGCTCCAGACGTAGCCCTCGATCAGCAGCGTGTAGGTGCCGGTCCGCTCCAGCGTCAGCGCGTCGATGTCCGAGCTGGAACCCATGTTGCGCGGCGAGAACACCGTGCCGCCCGCCGGATCGAGCAGGCGCCAGTACACGGTGCCGCCGCTGCGCTCGGTAACGTCGAAATAGAAGCGCTGCCCGGCCTCGGCGTCGAAGCGGTAGATATTGGTCGCATTCGCCGGGCTCAGCGTGTCGCTGACCGGCGTGCCCGGGCTAAGCTGCTGGCCCGCATCCAGGTCGAGCAGCCGGAAGCTGTAGGCCGACGCCGCACCCCAGACCGTGACGCGATAATTGCCCGGCGGCAGGTCGAAGCCGCTCCAGCCGTTCGCCGAATCGCTCTCGGCAAAGGACCGCTGCGCGACGACAGTCCCGGTCGGACCGGCCAGCGACCAATTCAGGCTGTAACTGGCGATCAGCGCGTCGAAGTACACGCGCGTCGCCTCGGTCAGCGTGAACGCGTGCACGGCCCGCTCGCTCGCGGTCGCCAGCGTGCCGCTGACGGTCGTTCCGAGCAGCGCCGGCGGCACCGTCGGGCTGCCCGCGACGACGCTGATCGCGACGTTGTCGAGATCGTAGTCGCCCCGCCAGGTGCCGCTGCCGTTGCGCGCGCCGAAGGCCGCGCGCCCGGCATAGGCGTACATGCCGCCGATGAAATAGTTCTCGACGACCGCGACCTCGCTGCCGCCGTTCGGGGTCAGGTACACCGACACCGCGCTGCCGCCCTCGACCGACTGCAGGACGATCCGGGCATGGTGGAACAGCCCGCTGTCGAGCCGGAACCCGCCGATCAGCGGCGTCAGGTCGATCTCGGTCAGCTCAATGCCGTCGTAGTGCAGCGACACGTGGTTGTCGCTGACTTCGCTGTTGTTGCTCGGATCGAAGCCGACGCCGAAGCTGCCGCCGACATTCGGCTCCTCGCCGAATTGCGGGGCGTCCCCGCCATTGCCCCAGCGGTCGGTGCCGAGCCAGGCGAAGCCGAGGCCGTCGCCCTGGTTGCTGACCGGGGTGATCCGCAGGTCGAACTCGACGGTGACCGTCGCGGCGCCGCCCGCCGGATGCGTGCTGGTGAAGCCGATCGTGTTCGTGCCGCTGGCGTCACCGGGCAGCAGCCGCAGGAAGTTGCCGGTCGGCCCGCCAGCGACGACCGCCGGCGCCCCGGCGCTGCCGTAGCGCGCGTCAACCCAGGGCAGGCCAGGCGCGTCGAAGTCCTGGCTGGTGTAGCCGTCCGGATTCGCCGGCGCGGTGTTCACGACGTTGAAGCTCAACTCGACCGCGTCCGTCTCGCTGACGCTGCCCTCGACCAGCAGGTAGTAGGACCCCGCGAAGGTCAGTGTAGTCATCAGATCGTTGACGTTCGTCGGCCCGAACACGACCTGGCCGAACGGGTCGAGCAGGCGCCAGCTCACGCTGTCCCGGTTCTCGTTCTGCAGGTCGAGGAACAGCCGTTCGCCGCCGGCGGCATCGATCCGGTACGCGAGCGTCTCCCGTCCCGTGGGCAGCGTCGCGTTCACCGTTGCACCGAAGGCGATCGTCGTCGCCGCGCTGCGGTCGAGCAGCCGGAAGGCATAGCCACCGGTGTAGGCGCCATCCGCATCCACGGTCAGCGTGTAATCGCCCGCCGGCAGGTCGAGCAACGGGTTCGCGGTCCAGCCAGCCGAATCGCTGGCGCCGAACAGCCGCTCGGCGACGATCGTCCCGGCACTGTCGGCCAGGATCCAGCGGAGGCTGTTGTCGTAGGTCAGCGAGTCGAACAGCAGTACATCCGGCGCCGCCAGCGTGAACTCGTAGATGTGTCGCTGTCCGGGCTGGTCGATGGTCGACGACACCGTCGTGCCGATCGCCAGCGGCAGTGTCAGGTCCGGGACCGGCCGCACGTTAAAACTGAAGGTCTGCGTACCGCTGGTCCAGCTGCCACCCTCCAGCAACAGAAGATAGCTGCCGGTCCGTTCCAGCGTAATGGCGTCGACGTCGTGGCTTTCATGACCGACGTAGTTCGGGCCGAACACGCGCTGGCCGTACGGGTCGATCAGTTGCCAGTACATTTCACCGCTGACCGCAATCGCGTCGAAGTACAACCGCTGACCGGCGACCGCGTCGAAGCGATAGGCAGCAATCGCCTGGGCCGGATCCAGCGCTCCGGAGACTTCCGTTCCCGGAGTCAGCGGCTCCGCCGCGGTGAGATCACGCAGCACGAAGCTGTAATCACCACCGGTTTGCCAGTTTGCCGCGACGATGAGCCGGTAGTCACCGGCCGGCAGATCGAACGCGCGGTAGCCATTTTCGATTTCGCTGCCAACGAACTCGCCCACCGGTACGACCGTGCCGCGTGGCCCGACCAGCGACCAGGCGAGATCCCAGTTGGCGCCCAGGGAGTCGAAAGCCAGCAGCCGGTCGCTGTCGAGCGTGAACGTCCAGATGTCCTGTATGCCGGCGCCCTCGATCGTGCCGCTCGTGACCGCGCCCAGCTCGAGTGCGGCCGGCACCGGGTCGGCGAGCGGATGCAGCACGAAGACATAGGTCGTCGTACTGCCGGCCGCAGCCCAGGACCCGCCCTCGACCAGCAGTGTGTAGATCCCGGAATACGGCAGCGGATCCCAGGCCCGATTGGCGAAATCACTCGCGGACACGCGCTGGCCATTGGGATCGATCAGGTTGAAGCGGAAACTGTCGCCGGCCTGCTCGGTGATCTCGCAGAAGAATCGCTCACCGGCCTGGACTTCGAAGCTCCAGGCCTGAGTGCCGCTGGCCGGGTCCAGGGTGCCGGACACGGCCTCGCCCGGCGTAATCGGCGTCGCGGAAGCGAGCGTCGCCAGGCGGAAGGCATAGTCGCCGGTCGAGGCCAGCGTGCCATCGACGACCAGCGTGTAGGTGCCGGCGGCCAGTCGCAGCACGCTGTCATTCGAATAGTCGCTGGAATAGAAATTGCGGTTCGACACCTCGGTCCGCAGCGGTCCGAGCAGCGACCAGGTCAGGCCGTTGCTCTGGCTGCGGGCGTCGAAAAAGAGCGCCTGTGCCTCGTCCAGCGTGAAGGTGTAGCGGTCCTGCTCGCCGGCCGCGCCGATCGTCCCGCTGACGGCCTCCCCGATCGTCAGTGCCTCCGGTGCGCCGAGTGTGTAGGTCGAGACGCTGAAGCCATAACTGAACGACGCATACGTGGGCGGGTTGTAAATGACGCCCTCGATCAGCAGCGTGTACCGGCCCGTGACCTCCGGCATCAGGCCCTCGATGTCCGGATTGCCCGAGGTCGAGCCGCTGTTGTAGAAGAGGCGCGGGCCAAACACCTGCCGGCCATATGGATCCAGCAAACGCCAGTCCACCCGGTAGCTGGCGTTCGGGTACAACGCCCGGATGTCGAAATACAGCGGTTCGCCGGCCGTGGCGTCGAAGCTGTAGATCGCCGTGGTGTTGCCTGGATTGAGCGTGCCGTTGACCTGGCTGCCGAGATCTATGGCCGTCGCACTGGCCAGGTCGAGCACGCGGAAGGAATAGCCGCCGGTCGCGCCGCTGGTCGCGCTGACCCGGATCTGGTAGGTGCCGGGCTGCAGCAGTGCCACGGTCGGATTGCCGGCGCCGAAATTGTAGGAATCCGTGTAGTAGAAGCTGCGGTTCGCCACCTCGACGCCACGCGGCCCGCTGAGCGTCCAGGCGAAGCTGCTGCCGCTGGTCGGCGTGAGCGCGTCAACTGCGATGCGGGTCGGTTCGCTGATCGTGAACACGAAGTCGTCGGTCTCATCGGCGACCGAGAGCTCGCCGCTGACCGTCGTGCCAGTGCTGATCGCGGTGCCGGTGAGCGTGGCCGGTGGCGTGTTGCCCTGCAGATGCAGGTTGAAGCTGAAGTCGCGCGTGCCGGTTTCCTCGCTGCTGCCTTCGAGCAGCAGCGTGTAGTCGCCGGCCAGCGCCAGCGTCAGCACGGCCCGGTCGGCGAAGGAATCGGGACCGAAGACCAGTTGCCCGAGCGGGTCGAGCAGTCGCCAGTAGGTGTTGCCGCCAGCCGGCGACAGCCGGTCGAACAGCAGCTCGTCGCCGGCGGCCGCCGCGAAGCGGAACAGCCGCGTCGCATTGGCAGGGTCGAGCGTGCCGCTGATGTCGGTGTCGTAGGCGATCGGCGTCGCGGTCGCGATGTCGCTGAGCCGGAAGGCGTAATCCCCAATCGCCTCGCCCTCGCCGTCCACGGTCAGCATATAGTCGCCGGCCGGCAGGTCGAGCAGCGGATTGCCGCTGAGGCTATAACCGTCGGAGTAGGCAAGGCGGCGCGCACTGACCTCGGTGCCGCGCGGGCCGGTCAGCGTCCAGCTGAGGGCCCAGTTCGAGGTCAGCGAATCAAGGATCATCCGCGTCGCCGCGGCCAGCGTAAACGTGTACTGCTGGCGCTGGCCCGCATGCGCGATCGTGCCCTGGGTCAGTGCGCCGACCGTCAGCGCCTGGGTTGCATCGGTGACCGGCTGCAGGTTGAAGCGCAGTCCGCCACTGCTCTCGGCATCGTTCCAGATGCTGGCTTCGACGGCGACGATGTACTCGCCGCTGGCCGGCGCGGTGAAGACCTCGATGTCGCTGAACCAGGACGACGAGGCAATGATGGCGCCGGCCGGGTCGAAGACCCGCAGCGAATAGGCCGCATCGACCAGCTGGGCATCGAAGAAGAAGCGCTGCCCCGCTGTCGCGGTGAAGCGGTATAGCCGGCTCTCGGTTACAGCGAGCGCGAGCGTGCCATGGTTGCCGTGCGGCGACAGATCGGCGACCTCGGCACCGCTTGCCTCGTCCATCCGCCAGTAGCCGGCGAGCCCAGCCTCGTTGCCGGCCAGCAGCGTCTGGTACGCCGCGGCGATCTCCGCGGCGCTGCGCGCAACGGTCCAGATCCGCAGTTCGTCGAGCTGGCCCTGGAAACCCTGGTTACCGTTGTAATCGTCGCCGATGAACAGGCCGTCGCCCTCGTAATCGCCCTCGATCACGCCAGAGCCGGTGAAGCTGTGCACCAGTTCGCCGTTCGCGTAAGTGCTCACGCTGCCGTTGTCGAATACGACTGCGATGTGGGTCCACTCGCCCTGCGGCGCGACGTACCCGGTATCCACCCACTCGTTCCAGCCCGGGTCATCGTTGGCGAACATCCAGCGGATCGTGCCGTCGGCGAAGCGCGCCACGGCGTAAGCGCCATCCATGCCGGCGATGATGCCGCCGTCGCGCCAGTCGCTGCCCGGGCCGGTCGGGCGGATCCAGCCTTCGATCGTCAGCGCAGCGCTGGCATGCAGCGAGTCGCGATCAGCGACCTGGACTGCACGCATGCCGTTCGAAAAGTCGAGCGCCCGGTTGGCCTCACCTTCCGGGTAGCTAATCGG
>SCUD01000022.1 GCA_004297335.1 Gammaproteobacteria bacterium | reverse complement strand
GTCTTGGTCGAGAAGTCGGAAGCCGCCGACACGAACTGCGTGACGTCCCGGACCTGCACGCCGATGGTGCGCGACAGGCCGTCGATGGTCCGATACGGATCGGTGTGCATGATGCTGTAGGACTTCGAGTACCGCCCCGAGAGCAGCTCCACCGCCAGGCGCTCGCCCGAGCCCATGAAGTTGGAGTGCACGAAGCTGCCGTTCAGCATCAGCGACTGCGATTCCGAATAGCCGATGCCGCCGCTGAACTGCCCGGGCAGGCCCTCGGTGATGTCGAACTCGACGTCCACGAGGTCCGGCGTCCCCGGCACCGGCACCGTCTCGAACTCGACTTTCTCGATGTACGGCAGCCGCTGCAGCCGCTCCTTCGAGCGGTCGAGCAGGGCGTTCGACAGGTAGGAGCCCTCCATCTGCCGCAGTTCGCGCCGCAGCACCTCGTCGTCGATGGCACTGGTGTTTTCGAAATTGATCCGGCGCACGTAGGCGCGGTTGCCCGGCTCGACGAAGAAAGTCAGGTTGATCACCTTGTCGCCGGTCCCGGCCTGCGGCACCGGGTCGATCTTGGCAAAGGCGTAGCCCTCGACACCGAGCCGCAGCTTGAGCAGCTCCTCGGACTGCGTGATCAGCTTGCGCGACCAGGTCTGTCCCGGCTTCACCTGCAGCAGCCCCTTGAGCTCCTGCTCGGGCACCTTCAGCGTGCCGGCCAGGCGCACCTCGCCGACCGTATAGACCTCGCCCTCGCGCAGGTTGACCGTGATGAACACGTCGTCCTTGCCGGGTGCGAGCGCGACCTGGGTCGACTCGATGTCGAAATCCGCATAACCGCGGTCCTGGTACCAGGAGCGCAGCGTCTCGAGATCGCCCTGCAACGACTCACGCGAGTAACGGTCGTCCTGCTTGTACCAGGACAGCCAGCCCGGCGTACGCAGCTTGAGTTCATCGAGCAGGTCCTCGTCCGAGTACTGCGTATTGCCGACGATGTTGATCTGCCGGATCCGCGCGCGCTTGCCCTCGACGATCTCGATCTTGATCCGCACCTTGTTGCCCGGCACCTCCTCGACCTGCGGATCGACGGTGACCGCGTACTTGCCGCGGCTGTAGTACTGGTCGGTCAGGTAGCCGCGCACCTCCTCGAGCACCGAGCGATCGAAGGTCTTGCCGGTGGCGAGGCCGACGTTGCGCAGTGACTTCTGCAGGTCCTCGGTCTTGATGTCCTTGTTGCCATTGAGCTCGAAGCTCTCGATCGACGGCCGCTCCAGCACTACGACGACCAGGGTGCCACCGTCGCGCCGCAGCTCGATGTCACGGAAGAAACCGGTCGCAAACAGCGCGCGGATCGCCTCCTGGGTGCGCCGGGCGTCGAGGCGATCACCGATGTTGACCGGCAGGTAGTTGTAGACCGTGCCCTCGGAGATCCGCTGCAGTCCTTCGACCCGGATATCGCCGACCACGAAGTCGCCGCTTGCCGTCTGCGCCAGCGCGAGCGGAGCCTGCGCCAGGAGAATGCTGCCTATGAGCCGTCGAAGCATGGGCCGGTGTGTCCTCTGCGCGCTCAGCCGAAGAGCCGCGTGATGTCGTTGTAGAAGGCGAATCCCATCAGTGCGACCAGCATCGCGATACCCAGCCGCTGTCCCAGGACCTGGGCCTCCATCGACAGCGGCCCCCCCCTGGCCAGCTCGACCAGCTGGAACAGCACCTGCCCCCCGTCGAGGACCGGTACCGGCAGCAGGTTCAGGATCGCGAGCGAGATCGATACCAGCGCCAGGAAACCGAGATAGTAAATGAAGCCCTCGTTCGCCGTCAGCCCCGCGTACTGGGCAATGTTGATCGGCCCGGAGATATTGCGTGGTGATACGTCGCCGGTGACCATCCGCCACAGGAAGCGCACGGTCATCGCGCTCTTCTGCCAGGTCTCGGCCAGCGCCGGGCCCAGTGCCGCAAACGGCCCGTGACGCTCCTCGACCAGCATGTGATCCGGGAACTCGATCCGCCCGGCCACGCTGAGCCCGATGCGGCCGATGGTCCGGCCGCCCTCGGTGTATGGCTCGGGTTCGACCAGTACCGTGCGGCCCACACCGCCGCGCTCGACCACAAGTTCGACGCTGCTGCCGGCGCGGCCCTGGATATAGCTGACGAACTCCCGGAATTCCGCCACCGGCCGGCCATCCATCGCCACGACCTCGTCGCCGGGGGCCAGTCCGGCACGTCCGGCCGGACTGCCGGGCTCGATCGCGGCGACCAGGACTGGCTGGGCCGGGAACCAGAACGAGAATCCGAGACCAGGCAGCAGCTCGCCGGGCTCCGTGAGCCCACGCCGCCCGGCATCCGGCACGCGCAGCCACAGGTCGCGGTCCGCGCCATCGACACCACGCACCCGCAGCGACACTTCGCCCGATTCCACGACCTGGTCCAGGATCGCAAGGATGGCTGACTGCCGCGTGGTCGCGACGGTTTCGCCGACGCGCAGCAATTCGTCCTCAGTGCGCAGTCCGGCGGTTGCCGCGTAGGAACCCGGCGCCACCAGACCGACGACGGGCTTGAGTCCCGGCACGCCGACCAGGAACAGCAGCCAGTAGGCCGCGGCCGCAAACAGCAGGTTGGCGGCAGGACCGGCGAGCAGCACGGCGATACGCGCCAGCGGCGGGCGGCTCTGGAAGGAACGGCTGGCATCCGCGGGCGGCACCGGACCTTCGCGCTCGTCGAGCATCCGGACGTAGCCGCCCAGCGGGATGGCTGCGATGACGAACTCGGTGCGGTCGGGCGGGCGGCCGGCACGCCGCCACAGCGGCCGGCCGAAGCCGATCGAAAAGCGGAGCACCTTGAAGCCGAGCCGGCGCGCGACCAGGAAGTGACCGAGTTCGTGCACCGACACGAGGATGCCGATGGCCACGATGAACGCCACCAGGGAGGTGAGGCCGAAGGTCACGCGGTACCCGCCTTCGGCAACAGCAGCTGCCGACGGGCCTCGGCCCGACCCCAGGCGTCCGCGGCCAGCGCGTCCTCGAGGCTCTCGACAGCCCTCCCTGCATGTCGCTGCAACACGCTGTCAATGACTGCGGCGATGCCCGTAAAGTTCAGCCGGCGCTCCAGGAACGCCTGCACGGCAACCTCGTTGGCCGCGTTCAATACGGCCGGCACGGTGCCACCGGCACGGGCCGCGCGCCCAGCAATTTCAAGGCAAGGAAATCTTTCTAAATCAGGATGTTCGAACGATAATCTGCCAATCTGAATGAAGTCCAGGGAGGCGACTCCCGAGTCCATGCGATCGGGCCAGCCGAGTGCATGCGCGATCGGGATCCGCATGTCCGGATTGCCGAGCTGCGCCAGCACCGAGCCGTCCACGAACTCGACCATGGAGTGCACGATGCTCTGCGGGTGGATGATGACCTGGACCCGATCCGGGGTTACCGCGAACAGGTGACAGGCCTCGATCACCTCGAGGCCCTTGTTCATCAGTGTCGCGGAATCCACCGAGATCTTGCGGCCCATGCGCCATTTCGGATGCGCCACGGCCTGTTCCGGGGTGACCGTCGCCAGCCGCTCCGGCGGTGTCGCGAGGAACGGCCCACCCGAAGCAGTCAGCAGGATCTTGCGCACGCCCGGTGCAGCCTCCCCGCTGCGAGTCGGTGCTGGCAGGCACTGGAAGATCGCATTATGTTCACTGTCCACGGGCAGCAGTTCCGCGCCGGAGCGTCGGGCTGCCTCGAGCAACAGCGCACCGGCCAGGACCAGGGCTTCCTTGTTGGCGAGCAGCACCCGCTTGCCGGCGGTCACGGCCGCGAGCGTCGGGGCGAGCCCCGCAGCGCCGACAATGCCAGCCACGACGATTCCAGCATCCGGCAAGGCGGCGACCGTGCACAGGGCCTCCGGGCCGCCCAGGACCTCGGTAGCGATGCCCTCCCGGGCGAGGCATTCCCGCAACCGCAAGCCGGCGGCCGGATCCAGCATCGCGGCCACCCGTGGCCGGAAGCGCCGGCAGAGCGTGGCGAGGCCCTCGTCATTGGCGCGGGCAGCGAGACCCAGGACCTGGAACCGGTCCGGATGCAGCGCCGCCACCTCGAGCGTGCTCGCGCCGATCGAACCGGTCGCGCCGAGTACGACCAGGCCCTTCACGTCACGCGCCCAAGCCACGACAGACCGAGCGCCAGCAGTGGCGCCGCAGCAGTCAGGCTGTCGATCCGGTCGAGCACGCCGCCATGTCCGGGCAGCAGCCGGCCGCTGTCCTTCAGCCCCCGCTGGCGCTTGAACATGCTCTCGGCCAGGTCCCCGACCACCGATACCAGTACCGCGGCCACGCACAAGGGCAGGAAGGCGAGCGCCGGCAGCCCGAACCAGGCGTGGGCCGCAAATGCGATCAACAGCCCTCCCAGCAGTCCGCCGAGGACTCCCTCCCAGGTCTTGTTCGGGCTTACCCGCGGGGCGAGGTGCACTCGTCCGAAGCGACGGCCGACGAAAAAGGCACCGATATCCGCCGCCCAGACCAGCAGCAGCACGAAGATGACCCATTCGTATCCACGTTCGTCCTGTACCAGCAGGCGTCCAAGCGCGAGCCAGGCCGGTGCCAGCGCCCAGAGTCCGGTCGCCGCTGCGAGCCAGCGCGGCCCGCTGCGGGGTGCAAAGACAATCCAGCCGAAGATCAGTATCCAGCCCGCCATGACCACGGCGAGCACGGCCTGGAAGCGAACCGGATCCCCAGTACCGGTCCACAGCGCGACCATCAGCGCCGCACAGGTCGCTACATAGCCGGACCGCCCAAACCAGCCGCTGATGCCCGCCAGCGCAGCCCACTCCCAGGCTCCGAACAGGATCAGCACAGCGAGGCCCGCGATGGCCGCCGCTCGCGGCAGTCCGAACAACACGATAGCCAGCACCAGGAGCATGACCAGCGCGGTGCGGATGCGCTGCCCGAGCATCAGGCGCGCCCCAGCTGCGCCGCCGTGCGGCCGAATCGCCGCTGTCGGCCCGCGAAGTCCGCGAGCGCCGCATCGAGGGCGCTGTCGTCGAAGTCCGGCCACAGCGCGTCGGTGAACCAGAGCTCGGTATAGGCGAGATCCCAGAGCATGAAGTTACTGATTCTCCGCTCCCCACCGGTGCGGATGAACAGGTCCGGCTCGGGCCGGCCGGCAGTGACCAGTCGCGCGGCCAGCGCCGCCTCGTCGATGGCAGCCGGGTCGATGCGGCCCGCTGCAGTTTCCAGGGCCAGTTGCCGCGCGGCCTGTGCGAGGTCCCAGCGGCCCCCGTAGGCCACGGCGACCATCAGGTCGAGCCGTTGGCCCGCCGCCGTGCGGCGCTCGGCCTCGGCCATGCGTCCGGCCAGCAGCGGCGTGAGCCGGCTGCGGTCACCCACGAAGCGCAGCCGCACTTCATTGGTGGCGAGTTCAGTCACTTCGCGGTCGAGCGCCTCGAGCAGCAATTGCATCAGCAGGCCGACCTCATCCGGTGGCCGCCGCCAGTTCTCGCTGGAGAACGCAAACAGGGTCAGCGCCTCGATGCCGCACCGGGCTGCATGTTCGATGATCGCGCGCACCGCACGGGCGCCAGCCCGATGGCCGGCGGCACGCGGCAACGCCCGGCGCTCAGCCCAGCGACCGTTGCCGTCCATGATCACGGCGACATGGCGCGGGACCGGCGCCATGCGGGCCTGGTCGGAAGCGGTCATGCTGTTTCAGACCTGCAGCAGCTCTTTTTCTTTTTCGGCGAGCACCGCGTCGACCTCCTGCACGAAACGGTCGGTCAGCTTCTGGACCTCGTCATGGGCGCGGCGGTCGTCATCCTCCGAGATCAGCTTCTCCTTCAACAGTTCCTTGAGTTCGTTCATCAGGTCGCGGCGTACGGCGCGCACGCCCACGCGCGCATTCTCGGCCTCGTGGCGCGCGACCTTGGTGAGTTCCCGGCGCCGCTCCTCGGTCATCGGCGGCAACGGCAGGCGGATCACTTGACCGGCCGTGTTGGGTGTCAGCCCGAGGTCTGACTTGTGGATCGCCTTCTCGACCGCAGCGACCGCGGACTTGTCCCAGGGGGTCACCACCAGCGTGCGCGCGTCCTCCACCGTGACGTTGGCGACCTGGGTGAGCGGCACCTCGCTGCCGTAGTAATCGACGCGGATGCCGTCGAGCAGGGCGGTACTGGCGCGGCCGGTGCGCATCCGCCGGAAATGCTCCCGCAGCCCCGTGACGCAGCGGGTCATGCGCTGGACCGCATCGTTCTTCATTTCCTCGATCATGATGAACTGCTCCTCGCCGGGCTCCCGCTCACAGGCCGTTCGCGACCAGCGTACCCACGTCCTCGCCGTCGACGATGCGCAGCAGGTCGCCCTCGTTCTGCAGGTCGAAGACCCGCAGCGGCAGGTTGTTGTCGCGGCACATGACCACTGCGGTCGCATCCATCACGCCAAGGCGGTCGTCGAGCACCTTGTCGAACGACAGCGTCCGATAGCGCCGGGCGTCCGGATTCCGGGCCGGGTCATCGTCGTAGACCCCGTTGACCTTGGTCGCCTTGATCAGCAGGTCGGCGCCGATCTCGGTGGCCCGCAGAGCCGCGGCCGTATCAGTCGTGAAGAACGGGTTGCCCGTGCCGGCGGCGAAGATCACGCAGCGGTTCTTCTCGAGGTGCCGCACCGCACGGCGACGGATGTAGTCCTCGCAGACCTGCTGGACCCGGAGCGCCGACAGGACCCGGGCCCAGCTGCCCAGCGACTCGAGCGCGTCCTGCAGCGCCAGCGCGTTCATGACGGTCGCCAGCATGCCCATGTGGTCGGCGGTAACGCGATCCATGCCGGCCCTGGCGAGACCAGCACCGCGGAAGATGTTGCCGCCGCCGATCACGACCGCGACCTGGACGCCACGAGCCATCACCTCACGGATCTCGCCCGCGACCCGGCGCAGCATCGCCGGATCGATGCCGTAGTCGGCCTCGCCGAGCAGCGCCTCGCCGCTCAGCTTCAGCAGGATCCGCCGGTGCGGCCGTCGGGTTGCGGTTTCCGCCATGCCCACCCCCTTCACCAGTGCGCCACGGTGATTATAAAGAACCCCGCCGTGGCGGGGTTCGGTAACCGTCGGGCACGCAGTTCAGCGTCGCGCCTCGGCAGCCTTCACCTGGGCCATGACCTCGGCGGCAAAGTCCTCGCTGCGCTTCTCGATGCCCTCGCCGACCTCGAAGCGGGCGAAACCGGTGACTTTGGCACGAGCCCCGTCGAGCAGCTTGCCGACCGTGACCTCCGGATCCTTCACGAACGGCTGGCCGGTCAGGCAGATCTCGGCCAGTTGCTTGCGCAGCCGGCCCTCGACCATCTTCGCGACGATTTCCGCGGGCTTGCCCTCGGTGGCGGCCTGCGCGGCCAGGATCTCGCGCTCATGCGCAAGAAAGGCCGCGGGCACGTCGGCGGGCGTAATGAACTGCGGGCTCGACGCGGCCACGTGCATCGCCAGGTCGCGCGCGAGCGCGGCATCGCCACCCTCGAGCCCCACCAGCGCGCCGATGCGGATCCCGTGCACATAAGTGCCGACCACGGTCGGCGCCGACAGCGGGGCGACGCGGCGGATGGTGATGTTCTCGCCGATGCGCGCGATCAGGCCACGGCGCGTGTCCTCGACCGTCGCGCCAGCCGCGAGCGGCAGGCCGGCGACCACCGCGACATCCGCAGTCCCCGCGGCCAGCGCCGCCTGCGCGACCGCCACCGCAAAGGCCCTGAACTCGTCCTGGCGGGCCACGAAGTCGGTCTCGCAGTTGACCTCGACCACGAGCGCAGTACGCCCGTCCGGCGTGCTGGCACTGGCGATCAGGCCCTCCGCAGCGATCCGCGCGGCCTTGCGGTCGGCCTTGGCGAGCCCCGCCTTGCGCATCAGCTCGGCGGCGGCATCGAGATCGCCGCCGGTCTCGACCAGGGCCTTCTTGCACTCCATCATGCCGGCCCCGGTGCGCTCGCGCAGGATCCGGACGGTTTCGGCGGTCACGGTCATCGGTATCGCTCCCTCAGCCTTCGCCGTCCGTGGCCAGATCTTCCCCGGCATCGTCGCCGGTCACCTGGGCTGTCTCCCCCGGCCGCTGCGGCGCGGCTGCTGCCGGGCGCGGGCGTGCTGCCGGCTTTCTCCGCGGGCTGGCCGCGCGCCGGGGCGCACGGGCCGCCGCCTTGCGCCGCGGCTGCCCTTCCTCGTCGAGCTCGACGAACTCGTCCTCGCCGGCCGGTACCGCCGGTACCGCCGCCCGGCCCTCGATCACCGCCTCGCTGATGCCGGCCGCATAGAGCTGGATCGCCCGCATCGCGTCGTCGTTGCCTGGAATCACGTAGTCGATGCCGTCCGGCGCGCAGTTGCTGTCCACCACGGCAACGACCGGGATACCGAGTTTGCGGGCCTCGCGCACCGCGATTTCCTCGTGGCCGACGTCGACGACGAACAGGACGTCCGGCAGCGCGTTCATGTCCTTGATGCCGCCGAGACTGCGCGCCAGCTTGTCCAGCTCGCGGCGCAGCGTCTGCGCTTCCTTCTTGCCACGCCGGTCGAGCGCGCCGCTGTCCCGCAGCTCCTCGAGCTCCTGCAGGCGCCGGACGGACTGCCGGATCGTCTTGAAGTTGGTCAGCATGCCGCCCAGCCAGCGCTGGTTCACGTAGGGCATGCCGCAACGGCCTGCCTCCGTCTGGATCGCGTCGCGGGCACCGCGCTTGGTACCGACGAACAGCACGCGTCCGCCGTCGCCGACCACGCCCTTCACGAAGGCTACCGCCTCGAGATACATCGGCAGCGACTTCTCGAGGTTGATGATGTGGATCTGGTTGCGTTCGCCGAAGATGAAAGGGGCCATCTTCGGGTTCCAGAAGCGGGTCTGGTGGCCAAAATGGACACCCGCTTCCAGCATCTGCCGCATGGACACGCTGGACATGTTCACTCCTTGTCGGGGTTTTGGACCTCCGCCCATCCGCATGCGGCAACCGGATCGCTGGACCCGGCACCCCGCCGCAGGTGACGATGGACGTGGGGATTAGGTTGAGAAAAAACGCCGCGCTTTATACCATCTTTGGTTGATCAGGACAACGCCAGCCACGGGAGCCGCCGGTCCATGCTGATGGCCCGCCAGCCGCAGGGTTTCATCAAGTCCCCCGCCGAGCAGGCGGCGATGCGGACGGCCGGCCGCCTGGCGGCCCAGGTCCTGGACATGATCGGGCCGCGGGTCGTGCCTGGCATCACGACCGGGGAACTCGACCAGATCTGCCACGATTACATCGTCGGCGAGCTCAACGCAATTCCGGCGCCGCTCAATTATCGCGGTTTTCCGCGATCGATCTGCACCTCGGTCAACCACGTCGTCTGCCATGGGATCCCGGGGCCACGAACGCTGCGCACCGGTGACATCGTCAACCTCGACATCACCGTCATCAAGGACGGCTTTCACGGCGACACCAGTCGCATGTTCCAGGTCGGGGCCTGCTCCATCCAGGCCCGGCGGCTGTGCCGGGTGGCCTATCAGGCCCTGTGGCGCGGCATCGGCATCGTGGCGCCGGGCCGGACGCTCGGGGACCTGGGCCATGCGATCCAGCAGTTCGTCGAGTCGGAAGGCTATTCGGTCGTGCAGGAATACTGCGGCCACGGCATCGGTCGCGCCTTCCACGAGGACCCGCAGGTACTCCACTATGGAACGCCCGGCTCCGGCATGGTGATCGAGCCGGGGATGACCTTCACGATCGAACCGATGGTCAACGCCGGCCGCCGGCAGGTCAAGCTGCTGGGTGACGGCTGGACTGTGGTCACCCGGGACCACTCCCTGTCGGCGCAGTGGGAACACACGCTGCTGGTCACCGCGGACGGCGTCGAGGTACTGACCCTCGGTGCCGACGAGCGGGCCCCGTCCTGACAACCGGGCCGGTCCATGCGCGCAGATCCCACTGAGGCCTCCGGAACCCCGGTAGCGGCCCCGCCGCCGGTGGCCTGGGAGTTCCTCGCCACGCTGCAGCCACGGCTGGCCGCCTCCAGCGACCCGCTGCGCGACTTCCGGTCAGCCCGCCAGGATGGCGATGCCGAGCTGGCCCGCCGCTTCGAGGCAGGCGAGTCGGTTGAAACGCTGGTGCGGGATCGGGCCAGCCTGGTCGACGTACTGCTGCGGCAGGCCTGGCAACTTCGGGCTGGCGCGGCTGCGGCCGAACTCGCGCTGGTCGCTGTCGGCGGCTATGGCCGTGGCGAGCTGCTGCCCTGTTCCGACCTCGACGTCATGGTCCTGCTGCCGCAGGGCAACCAGGAACCGTGGACCACGGCGCTCGAGCAGTTCTTCACCTTCCTGTGGGATCTCGGCCTCGAGATCGGACACAGCGTGCGCACGATCGACGACTGCCAGCGCGAGGCGCTGGCCGATGTCAGTGTCGCGACCACGCTGATCGAGGCCCGGCTGCTGGCCGGGCCGGAGGCACTGTTCGACGCGATGCGGCGGGCCCTCGCGCCGGACCGCCTCTGGTCATCGCGCGATTTCTTCGACGCCAAGGTCCGCGAGCAGACGGAGCGCCACCACCGCTATCACGATACGGCCTACAACCTCGAACCCAACGTCAAGCAGAGCCCCGGCGGACTGCGCGACATCCAGACCATTGCCTGGGTCGCCAAGCGGCACTTCGGCGCCGGCAGCCTGCAGGAGCTCGCCGACCACGGCTTCCTGACCGCGCGTGAACTGGCCCAGCTGTCGGCCGCCCAGGCCCACCTGTGGCGGATCCGGTTCGCCTTGCACCTGGTGACCCAGCGCCGCGAGGACCGGCTGCTGTTCGACCACCAGATCCGGCTCGCGCGCATGTTCGGCTACGAGGACGCGACCTACACGCTCGCGGTCGAGCAGTTCATGCAGCGTTACTACCGCACCGTGATGACGGTGTCCTGGCTCAACGAACTGCTGCTGCAGCTGTTCCGCGAGGAGATCCTCGCCGACCGCGACGCCCCGGCGGTACCGCTGTCGCCATCCTTCCAGGAGCGCGACGAATACCTGGAGGTGACCTCGCCCGAGGTCTTCGTGCGCAACCCCGGGGCGCTGCTCGAGCTGTTCGTCGTGCTGCAGCAGAACCCGCGGCTGCGCGGCGTGCGCGCGAACACGCTGCGACTGGTCACCGAGCACCTGTGGCTGATCGACGAGGAGTTCCGCCAGCACCCGCGCAACCACCGGCTGTTCCTCGAGATCCTGCGCGCGCCGGCCGGCGTCACCCACGAGCTGCGCCGCATGAACCTGTATGGCGTGCTCGGCCGCTACATCCCGGCCTTCGGCCGCATCGTCGGCCGCATGCAATACGACCTGTTCCACGCCTATACCGTGGACGCGCACACGCTGTTTGTCGTCAGCAACCTGCGGCGCCTCGCGCTCGAGCGCTACGACCACGAGTTCCCGCGGCTCGCGCAGATCTTCCGCGCGCTGCCGAAGCCCGAGGTCGCCTACCTGGCGGCGCTGTTCCACGACATCGCCAAGGGCCGCGGCGGTGATCATTCCGAACTCGGTGCCGTGGATGCCGAGGCCTTCTGCCTGGAACAGGGCCTGTCGCCCTATGACGCGCGCCTCGCCGCCTGGCTGGTGCGCAACCACCTGGCACTGTCGGTCACCGCGCAGAAGAAGGACATCGCCGACCCGCAGGTGATCAACAGCTTCGCCCGACTGGTCGGCGACCAGACCCACCTCGATTATCTCTACGTCCTGACGGTCGCCGATGTCCGTGGCACCAACCCGAAGCTGTGGAACTCGTGGAAGGCCTCGCTGTTCGACGAGTTCCACGAGCGGGTCCGGCAGGCACTGCGCCATGGCCTCGAGCGCCCGATCGACCGCGAGCAGCTGATCGCCGAGACCCAGTCCCACGCGCGTGAGCTGCTGGCAGCTGCGCGCGTCGGCGTCGATGCCGCCGGCCGGGTCTGGCCGGCGCTGACCGACGACTACTTCCTGTGCCATTCCGCGGCCGAGGTCGCCTGGCATACCGCCGAGCTCGCGGCCCGCGACCCGGCGGACACCAGGCCACTCGTTGCGGTCGCCGACCAGCCGGGCCGTGGCGGCGCGACCGTGATCCTCGTGCACACGCGCGGGCGGCGCCACAGCTTTGCGCGCACGACGGCCGCGCTCGACCAGCTCGGGCTCAGCATCGTCGATGCGCGGATCACGCCCACCGTGGACGGCGCCAGCCTCGACAGCTACCTGGTGCTCGAGGACACCGGACTGCCGATCCACGACCCCCAGCGCATGGCCGGCATCGAGCGGCTGCTCGGCCAGGCACTGGCCGTACCGGACGGAGCCGCGCCAACGGTCGCCCGCCGCGTTCCGCGCCAGGCCCGGATGTTCACTACGCCGACCCAGGTGACCTTCAGCGACGATCCCGACAGCCGCCGGACGATCCTGGAACTGGTCGCGGGCGACCGCCCCGGGCTGCTGTCCGAGATCGGCAAGGTGCTGTGGGACCAGCACGTCGAACTGCGGGGCGCGAAGATCATGACCGTCGGCGAGCGCGCCGAGGACGTCTTCTACGTCACGGACGAGGGCGGCGGTCCGCTCGAACCGACACGCCGGGACGCACTCGCGCTGGCGCTGACCCGTGCGCTCGATGCGCGCGATGCCGCTGCCTAGCACGGAGCCACGATGGACACCCTGCGCCAATTGATTGATGAGGCTTTTGAACAGCGGGCCAGCTTCGCGCCCGGTCGCACGCCACCGGAGCTGCTCGCAGCGCTCGAGGCGACGCTCGCGTTGCTCGATGCCGGTCGCGAACGCGTCGCCGAGCCGGTCCCGGGCGGCTGGCAGCTCAACGAATGGCTGAAAAAGGCCGTGCTGCTGTGGTTCCGCACCCACGACAACGCGCTGCAGGAGGCCGGGGTGCTGCGCTTCTACGACAAGCTGCCGCTGCGCTACACGGAGCACGACGCAGCACGCTTCCGCAGCGAGGGCGTGCGCGTCGTGCCCGGCGCCGTCGTGCGCCGCGGCGCCCACATCGCCCCCGATGCGGTGCTGATGCCCTGCTTCGTCAACGTCGGCGCGTGGATCGGCGCCGGCACGATGGTGGACACCTGGGCCACGGTCGGCTCCTGTGCGCAGATCGGCCGCAATGTGCACCTGTCGGGCGGAGTCGGCATCGGCGGCGTGCTCGAACCGCTGCAGGCGCGGCCGACGATCATCGAGGACGACTGTTTCATCGGTGCGCGTTCGGAGGTGGTCGAGGGCGTCGTCGTCGAGCGCGGCGCCGTGCTGTCGATGGGGGTGTTCCTCGGCGCCAGCACGCGGATCTACGACCGCGAGTCCGGCGCGATCTCCTACGGCCGCGTGCCGGCTGGCGCCGTGGTCGTCCCCGGCAGCCTGCCAGCGGCGGACGGCAGCCATTCGCTCGCCTGCGCGGTGATCGTCAAGCGCGTCGACGCGCAGACCCGCGCCAAGACCTCAATCAACGAACTGCTGCGGATGTAACGCCCGCGCGCTCCTCCCGCCGCGCTGGCCGAGGTGGTCGGGGCAACCACTCGCGTGCGCCGCCGGAACTTACGCGCACGCTCGCGGCGCCCCGCCCACCTCGCCCAGCGCGGTGACACGCTATTGCCCGGCCGCGCCCGTTCCGCGCGTGGGCGGCTGCAGGCCGGGATTCCGCGCGCGAGTGCGTAAGTTCCGGCGGCACGAGCGCGCGGGATCCCGGCCTGCAGCCGCCCACGCGGCGGGAAGAGAGCCCTCAGCCGAACCGGCCGGTAAGGTAGTCCTCGGTCAGCCGGTGGCGCGGATTGGTGAAGATCATCTCGGTCGGGCCCACCTCGATCAGGTCGCCGAGATGGAAGTAGGCCGTGCGCTGCGACACCCGCGCCGCCTGCTGCATCGAGTGCGTGACGATGCAGATCGTGAAGTTCTGGCGCAGTTCGTCGATCAGGTCCTCGATGCGCGCGGTGGCGATCGGATCGAGCGCCGAGCAGGGCTCGTCCATCAGGATCACCTCCGGGCTCACCGCAATCGTGCGCGCGATGCACAGCCGCTGCTGCTGGCCGCCGGACAGCGCCGTGCCGGCCTGGTCCAGCCGGTCCTTGACCTCCTCCCACAGCCCGGCGCGCTGCAGGCTGGTCTGCACGATTTCGTCGAGCTCCGCGCGATCCGCCGCGAGGCCATGGATGCGGGGCCCGTAGGCCACGTTCTCGTAGATCGACTTCGGAAACGGATTCGGCTTCTGGAACACCATGCCAACGCGTGCGCGCAACTGCACCACGTCCTGGCGCCGGTCATAGATGTCCTGGCCATCGAGCGTGATCGTACCGGTGACCACCGCGCCCGGGATCGTGTCGTTCAGCCGGTTCAGGCAGCGCAGCAGCGTGCTCTTGCCGCAGCCCGACGGGCCGATCATCGCAATGACCTCGTTGTGGGCGATGTCCAGGCTGAAATCGCGGATCGCATGCTTGTCGCCGTAGCGCACGTTGACTCCACGACAGCTCATCACCGGATCCGGTACCGTGATGTCGCCCACCGTGCGTCGCGGCTGCTGTGTCTCCGCCATCATGCTGTTGGCTCCCGTAGCCATCGTGCTCACCAGCGCCGCTCGAACTTCTGCCGCAGGATCACTGCCGCCGCGTTCATCAGCAGCAGGAACGCCAGCAACACCAGGATCGCACCGGAGGTGCGTTCGAGGAAGGCCCGCTCCGGGCTGTCCGCCCACAGGTAGACCTGTACCGGCAGCACCGTCGCCGGATCGGTGAAACTCCCAGGAATGTCGGCGATGAAGGCCACCATGCCGATCATCAGCAGCGGCGCCGACTCGCCGAGTGCGCGCGCCATGCCGATGATCGCGCCGGTCAGCATGCCCGGCAGCGCCAGTGGCAGCACGTGATGCGCGACCATCTGCAGCTGCGAGGCGCCCATGCCGAGCGCCGCCTCGCGGATCGACGGCGGCACGGCCTTGATCGCGGCACGGCTCGCGATGATGATCGTCGGCAGGGTCATCAGCGTCAGCACCAGTCCGCCGACCAGCGGTGCCGAGCGCGGCACGCCGAAGAACTGGATGAATACCGCGAGCCCCAGCAGGCCGAAGACGATCGACGGGACCGCAGCCAGGTTGTTGATGTTCACCTCGATCAGGTCGGTCAGCCGGTTGCGCGCGGCAAACTCCTCGAGGTACACGGCCGCGGCGACGCCGATCGGAAAGGACAGCACGAGCGTCACGGCCAGCGTCAGCAGCGAGCCAACCACGGCGCCCCAGACCCCCGCCTGCTCCGGTTCACGGGAATCACCGGTCGTGAAGAACACCCGATTGAAGCGCAGGTGCACCCGATCCTGCCGGTCGAGCTCGTCCAGCCAGGCGAGCTGCTGGTCGCTGATCACCCGCTCGCCCTCGGGCAGCTCGCGGTCGAGTCGGCCCTTCACCAGCTGGTCGAGGTCGTCCGCGGCCAGCAGCGCCAGGCTCGCACGGGTACCGGCAAGTCCCGGATCCGCGAGCACCCGATCCTGCAGCTCGAAGCCGGCGCCATCACTGACGAGTGCGTACAGCTCGCGCAGGTTCTGCCGGCCGGTCACGTCCGGAAACAGCCGCCGCAGCGACGCCCGCACCAGCGCCGTGTAATCCCCGGCCTGGAGCGCTTCCGGCTCGAAATCGATGTCGAGCGTGACCCGCGTCTGCCAGAACACCGAGTAGCCGGTGCTGATCAGCGAGAAGAACAGCAGGCCGACGAACAGCATGCCGGCGAGCGTCGCGCCGAGGCCATAGGCCCGGAACCGCTGCTCGGCCCGGTAGCGACGGCGCAGGCTGCGCTCCACGCAGCCGCGCACCCGCGCCTGGGCATCGATCACGGCCTGCGGCGTTGCCTGGCTATTCATACTGCTCCCGGTAACGGCGCACGACCTGCAGCGCGATGATGTTCAGCAGCAGTGTCGCCAGGAACAGCACCAGGCCGAGCGCGAACGCCGCGAGGGTCTTCGGGCTGTCGAACTCCTGGTCACCGACCAGCAGCGTTACGATCTGCACGGTCACGGTGGTCACGGCCTCGAACGGATTGGCCGTCAGGTTCGCCGACAGCCCCGCGGCCATCACGACGATCATCGTCTCGCCGACGGCGCGGGAGATCGCCAGCAGCACGCCACCAACGATGCCCGGCAGCGCCGCCCGCAGCACGACCCGGCGGATCGTCTCGGAGCGGGTCGCGCCGAGGCTGTAGGAGCCGTCCCGCAGCGACTGCGGCACGGCGGTGATCATGTCATCAGTCAGCGACGACACGAACGGAATGATCATGATGCCCATCACCAGGCCGGCAGCCAGCGCACTTTCGGAGGCCACCTCGAGCCCGATGCCCTCGCCCGCCGCCCGCAGCAGCGGCGCCACTGTCAGCGCCGCGAAGAAGCCGTAGACGACTGTCGGGATGCCGGCCAGCACCTCGAGCGTCGGCTTGGCGACCGCGCGGAAGCCGCGGCTCGCGTATTCAGCGAGGTAGATGGCCGAGAACAAGCCGACCGGCACCGCGATCAGCATCGCGATGAAGGAAATCAGCAGCGTCCCGGCAAAGAGCGGCACCGCCCCGAAGGCCCCCGAAGATCCGACCTGGTCCGCGCGGATCGCGAGCTGCGGGCTCCACTGCGTGCCGAACACGAACTCGGTGACCGGGACCATGCGGAAGAACTGCAGCGATTCCCAGAGCACCGACAGCACGATGCCGATGGTCGTCAGGATCGCGATCAGCGAACAGCCCATCAGCACGCGCTCGATCACGCGCTCGACCTGGTTGCGGGCCCGCAGCGCCGGCGTGATCCGCCGCAGCGTGAACCAGCCACCGGCCAGGGCGACCGCGAACGCGAGGCCAGTGGCGCCGAGGCGACTCAGCGACTCGAGCCGGCTCCAGGTGGCGGCCGCGGCGGCGACCGCCGGCGCGACCGCATCCGCGCTGACATTGCCGGCGATCACGTTGCGCACATCGTTGATCACGAGCGACAGCCGGCCCGGTTCGAGCGCCTGGACCTCCGCCGGCATCGCGCCGACCACCAGGCCCTGGATGATGTGATCGTCCAGCAGGTGCCAGCCGACGACAACGGCGAGTGCCGGCAGGCCGCACCAGATCGCGGTCAGCAGGCCGTAGTAGGACGGCAACGAATGCAGTTCCCGCTTGCGCCGGGGGCCGCCCGCCACCCGCACCGCGCGCGCGCGCCCGAGCTGCCAGGCAACCGCCGACAGCACCAGCAGCACGAGAATCAGTGTGGACGTCTGCATCGGCCTCCCCGCCTTGTCCCCGCCCGCGGTGCAACCGCCGGTACTGGCCGGCGCCGGGGCCAGCCGGGACTTCTACACCCGGCACATTACTGAATTGTTACACGACCGGGCTTGCTGCGCGGGGAGCACATCCGTATAAAGGGCCGCCGCCCGCCAACCACGCTCCCGGAGGTTCCGTCACGATGTCGCCGACCCTCGCCCTGACGCGCGAGCTGGTGTCCCGCCCGTCGGTGAGTCCTGACGACGCCGGCTGCCAGGCGCTCATGACCGCGCGGCTCGCGGCGCTCGGTTTCACGATCGAGCCGATGCCCTTTGGCAAGGTCGACAACTTCTGGGCCATCCGGCGTGGCGGCGACGGCCCGGTGCTGTGCTTCGCCGGCCACACCGATGTCGTGCCCCCGGGGCCGCTCGAGGAATGGCACTCCGACCCGTTCCAGCCCACGCTGCGCGACGGACTGCTGTTCGGGCGCGGCACGGCCGACATGAAGAGCGGACTCGCCGCGATGATCACGGCCACCGAGGCCTTCGTCCGGGAGCGGCCAGCCCATGCGGGCACCATCGCCTTCCTGATCACCAGCGACGAGGAGGGCCCGTCGGTGGACGGCACCCGCCGGGTCGCCGAGGTGCTGCAGGCCCGCGCCGAGCGCATCGACTACTGCGTAGTCGCCGAACCCTCGAGCCAGCGCACGTTCGGCGACACCGTGCGCATCGGCCGCCGGGGCTCCCTGTCGGGCCGGCTCACCGTGCACGGCATCCAGGGCCATGTCGCCTACCCGCAGCTCGCCGACAATCCCGTACACCGCTTCGCCCCGGCGCTTGCAGAGCTCACGAGCCGGACCTGGGACCAGGGCTCGGAGTATTTCGACCCGACCACCTTCCAAGTCAGCAACCTGAACGCCGGCACCGGCGCACCCAACGTGATCCCCGGGGAACTCAAGGCCCGCTTCAACCTGCGCTGGTGCCCGGCGCAGACGCTCGAGGGCCTGCAACAGACCGTCACCGGGATCCTCGACCGCCACGGCGTGCCCTACTCGCTCGAGTGGTTCGTTTCCGGGCTGCCGTTCTACACGCCGCCAGCGGAGCTCTCAGCCGCCGCGGTCAGCGTGATCGCCGAGCTCACCGGCCGAGAACCCGAACTCTCGACCGGCGGCGGCACTTCCGACGGCCGCTTCATCGCCCCGCTCGGCGCACAGGTCGCCGAAGTCGGCGTCGTCAACGATACGATCCACAAGGTCAACGAATGCTGCCGGGTCGAGGACATCGACCTGCTGCACCGGACGCTGCTGGGGATGCTGCGCAGGCTGCTGCCGGTGGACCCACCGACAAGGACAGGTATCAGCGAATCGCAGCGCTGATCAGCGCGGGTTCGGCTTGCCTGAGTCCAGGCGCAGGTTGGCCCAGATCCCTCCCGCCGTCACGACCAGCGCGAACAGGAAGACCCAGGCCGGCATCGAGAGGCCAAGGAACAGGAAGTCCACTCTCGCGCACTCGCCGCCCGCCTGGAATACCTTCAGGATCACCTCGGTCAGCGGAAAGATCTCGAGCATGAAGTCGAGGTCGGCGCCGCAGGCGGGCACCGAGCCCGGTGGCTGCATCTGGATCCAGACATGGCGACCCGAAGTCGCCAGCGTCGCGAAACCCGCAAGCCCGATCAGCGTGGCGAACAGCCGGCCGCTGCGCGGCCCGCGGGAGAAAGCCGCCGCCGGCAGGAACGCGAGCGCCATCGCCAGCACCGTCACCCGCTGGAAGATACACAGGTGACAGGGCACGAGCCCGAGGCCGTACTGCGACCACAGCGCGAAGCCGAGCGCCGCGAAGCAGGCCGCGGCACCCAGCCCGTTCGCCAGCCGCCGGGTCGGCATGCTCAGCCCTGCCGCTCCTGCGCGGATTCGCGGATCTGGCGCTCCGCGTCGTCGAGCGACAGGTGCCGGATATCCTTGCCGTGGACCATGTAGACCGTGTATTCGCCGATGTTCTTGGCGTGGTCGCCGATACGCTCGAGCGCGCGCACGACCCACATCACCTCGAGCGCGCGGCGGATCTGCCGCGGGTCTTCCATCATGAACGTGATGCTCTGGCGCTGGATCGCCTCATACTCGAGATCGACATTGCGGTCGCGGCGGGCCACGGCGATCGCCTCCTCGGCATCCAGCCGGGCGAAGGCGTGCAGCGCATCGTGCAGCATCTCGGTGACCAGCCGTCCGAGGTGGCGAATGGCCCGGTAGTGGTCGGCCGGCGTCTCCATCGTCGCCAGCCGGGCGGCGATGAAACCGACCTTCTCGACCTCGTCGCCGATGCGCTCGAGATCGGTGATGGTCTTGATGATCGCGACCATCACCCGCAGGTCAGAGGCGGTGGGCTGGCGCGTCGCCAGGATGCGCCCGCACTCCTCGTCGATCGCGACCTCCATCTGGTTGACCTTGTAGTCGTCACGCGCGATCTGCTCGCCCAGCTCGCTGTCGCCAGCGACGAGTGCGTTGATCGCCTGCTGCAGCTGCTGCTCGACGAAGCCGCCCATCTGCATGACGCGGGTACGCACCCGCTCCATGTCCTCGTTGAAGCGCCGCGAGATGTGCTGGCCGAGATCCGCCGGTTCCATGTGCCCGTCTCCAGCCGGCCGCGCCGGCCGGTCCATCATAGCGCAGCGTACCGGAATCAGAACTTCAGGTTCAGGTCTAGCTGCAGGCGCCGGTAATCAGCCTCGGCGGCCGTATTGTAGGAGCGCTCATTGTAGAAGTACGTCGCCCGCAGGTTCACGTTCTTCGCCGGCACCCAGGCGCCGTGCAGTACCAGCCCCCGCCCCTGCGTGAGGCCGTCGGCAAAGTCCGATTCGTACAGCGCCCCGAACTGGGCATCGCGTCCGACGTCCTGGTACAGCGCGCCCGCCTCCCAGCTGCCCGGATCGGCGGCCCGGCCGAACACGAAGCCCAGGTTGAACCCATCCGACTCGTGCTCGGCACGCAGGTTCTCGAGGTAGCCACCGAACAGCACCAGCGGACGCTGGCCGGCCCGGCCCGCCCACTGCGCATCCAGCACCACGACGTCATAGTCGTAGGTGTAGCATTTCAGCGCACCGGGTCCGCAATCGCTGCCCGTGTAGCTGCTGTTGCCGGCAGGAGAACCGGAAAAGCCCAGCAGCGGCTCACCCTGGACCGCCGCGTAGTCCCAGAAGCCGGCGGCCACGGTGACTCCCTGCGTGAAGGCATAGCCAGCCTGTGCGCCGATCACTGTGGCGTCCGCTGCGGCGGAGCGCTCGTCGAGCCAGAACCCCCAGGCCTTCGCAAACGGACCGCTGGTACCACCGTACTGGAAGGCCAGGCCTTCCGGGTTGGCGTCATTGTCAAAGAACATCGAAGTTCCGGCGCGGAACCACGGCTGCTTCTGCTTGCCGGCTGTCAGCAGCATTCCCGGGCGCGGCCGCCAGTCCACATAGGCGAGGTCGAGCAGGATCTGCTTGCCGAGACTCGCGTCGTCGAGCGTCGCGTTGCTGCTGCGCGGGTTCCCGGACTCGCCGGTCGCGATCTGGAAGCCCGCCACCAGCGTGTCCGAGAGCTTCGCGTCGAGACCGAGCCGCGCGCGGATCCGGTGCCGGATGCGATCCGACTCCACGCCCTCGATGTCGAACTGCTCGTGCCGGTAGCGGACGTCGCCCTTCCAGCGCACGTTGCGTGCCCAGCCCATGGCCGTCGCCGTGGCCAGCCCCTGCGCGAGCTGGTCGGTCTGCCGGTCGTTCGTGGCCTCGACCGCGGCGACCCGCTCGGTCAGCGCCGCGCCACCGGCCACGGTCCGCTCCAGCTCCTCGACCCGCTGCAGCAGGGCCGCGACCTGCTTCTGCAGCGCCTCGATCTCCGTGACCTCCGCCGCTGCGGTGGCCGGCAGTCCGATACCGATGGCGGACAGGCTCAGGCCCAGCGCCACCGCCGCGATTTGTGCTCGCATGTCTTGTCGTTCCTGTTATTGATACTTAGAGATTCTTGAGCGTAACCAGCGCCAGCGCATCGCGCCGCGTCGCAGCGCGCTCGGCTGCCGGGGCCGGCACCAGGCCCTTGTCGGCCAGGTAACCCTCATCGCCCAGGGCCTTGTCGCTGGTGTATTCACCGATGAACTCGCGCAGCCCCGGGATCACATCCACGTGTGCCTTCTTGACATAGACATACATGGCCCGCGCAATCGGGTACTGCCCCGAGGCGATGGTCTCGAACTCCGGCGCGACGCCCTCGACCAGCGAGCCCTGCAGCGAGCCGCGGTTCTGGTCGAGGAAGCTGTACCCGAACACGCCGAGCGCCCGCGGATTGGCGATGAGCTTCTGCACGATCAGGTTGTCGTTCTCGCCGGCCTCGACGAAGGCTCCGTCCTCGCGCAGCGTCGTGCAGACCTGTTTGTGCCGCCGCTCGTCGACTTCCTTCAGCGCCTTCAGCCAGGCGATGCTGTTGCAGCCGGGTTCCATCGCCTGTTCCAGGAAGGAGTCACGCGTGCCCGAGGTCGGCGGCGGGCCGAGCACTTCGATCGCGACGTCCGGCAGCGCCGGGTTGACCTGCTTCCAGCTCCGGTTGGGGTTATCGATCAACTGGTTCGGGGCGGCCGGATCCGGCACCTGCTTCGCGAGCGCGAGGAACAGATCCTTCCGGGCCACCTTGTAGCGCGGTGCGGACTTCGCATTCGCCAGCACCAGGCCGTCAAAGCCGATCCGGATCTCGATGACCTCCGCGACCCCGTTCTTGCGGCAGTCGGCGAGCTCCGAGGCCTTCATGCGGCGCGAGGCGTTGGTGACGTCCGGATGGGCGACGCCAACCCCGGCGCAGAACAGCTTCATGCCACCGCCGGTACCGGTGCTCTCCACCTTCGGTGTCCGGAAGGCGGTCGAACGGCCGAACTGCTCGGCGACGACGGACGTGAACGGGAACACGGTCGAGGAACCGACGATGTTGATGTAGTCCCGTGCCGTCTGCGCAAACGCAGGCGGCCCCATGGTCAGCGCCGCAAGGACGGCGATCAGTCTCTTTCTGTACACGCTGCACCTCCAGTTCCCGTCTCCGGGGTTGGCGCGTACTGTAGGCCGGGATTGTTACAGATTTGCTGCAATCGCCGCGCCGGGAAATGCGCCGTGAAGGTCGCTCCCTGGCCCTCGACGCTGGTGATTTCCAGGCGACCGCCGTGGCGCTGCAACGCATGCTTGACGATCGACAGGCCGAGGCCGGAGCCGCCGCTGTCCCGCGAGCGTCCACGGTCCACCCGGTAGAAGCGTTCGGTCAACCGCGGCAGGTGCTCCGCAGCGATGCCGATGCCGGTGTCAGCCACCGACAGGTGGGCGCCGGCGGCATCGCACGACCAGCGCAGCGTGACCGTGCCCGTCTCCGGCGTGTACTTGACCGCATTCGACAGCAGGTTGGCGGCAATCGACTGCAGTTCATGGGCGCTGCCCAGCAGTTTGCAGCCAGCCTCGATCTCGCTGGCCAGGCGTGGCCCGGCGGGGGCGGCGGCCTGCGTCTCGCGGGCCAGCTGCGCGAGCAGGGCCGGCATGTCGACCGGTTCGAGCGGCGCCTCTTCACCACGCGATTCGAGCCGCGACAGTTCCAGCAGATCGTCGACGATCCGGCGCATGCGCTCGGCCTGGCGGCGCATGTCGGCCAGCGGCCCCTGCCAGTCGGCACCGAGGCCGGGCTCATCCTCGAGCGCTTCGAGGTAACCGGCAATGACCGTCAGCGGTGAGCGCAGTTCATGCGAGGCATTGGCGACGAAATCCTTGCGCATTTCCAGCACATCCAGCTCACGGGTCACATCGCGGGCCAGCAGCAGCTGCTGTGCGCCCGCCGTGACCAGTATCAGCGCCAGGCTGCGATCCACACCCTGGTCGTGCAGGCGCACCACGACTCCGGGGCCGCCGCCCGCCCCCTCCAGATAGCCCGCAAACGCAGGATCGCGAACCAGGTTGGCGATCGGCATGCCGAAATCCAGCTTGCGCCGCAGGCCGAGCAGACTCGCGGCGGCGCGGTTGAACCACAGGATCTCGCGCCGCGCCGAGAGCAGTACGACTCCGTCCGGCAGCGCCGCTGAGAGCCGGCGGAACTCGCGCAACAACTGCCGGACGCGACGCTTGTGGAACTGCTTGCGGCGGTAGATGCGGCCGACCAGCGCGATCACGTCACCCCAGACACCGCTGAGGTCCGGGGGATCCTCGTGGGACCGGAAACGCAACCAGCGCTGCAGCCGGTACAGGTTGGCGTACTGCCAGGCGAGCGTGCCCCCGAGCACGAGCGCGAGCCACAGCGCCAGCTGCCCGAAGATCAGGCCGAGCGCGATGGCCACCGCCAGGGCCAGCGCGAGCCGCGCCAGCGCAAAGGACCAGGCCGGTGACACCGCTCAGCCCTCCTGCGTCGAAAACCGGTAGCCGGCTCCCCGGACCGTCTGGATCAGGCGGTCACAGCCCGAAGGTTCGAGTGCCTTGCGCAGGCGCCGGATATGCACGTCCACGGTCCGTTCCTCGACGTACACATTGCCGCCCCAGACGCGGTCCAGCAACTGGCTGCGCGACCAGACGCGCTCGGGATGGGTCATGAAGAAGGCCACCAGCCGGTATTCAGTCGGGCCGAGCGACAGCGGCCGGCCACCGGCGAGCACCCGGTGTCCGGCCTGGTCGAGCGTCAGGCCGCCCGTCGCGAGCGGCTCGTCGGCGTTGCCCGGGCCAGTGCGTCGCAGCACGGCCTGGATCCGCGCCACCAGCTCGCGCGCTGAAAACGGCTTGGTAATGTAGTCGTCGGCTCCGCCCTCGAGGCCAGTGATCTTGTCCTGTTCCTCGGCGCGCGCAGTCAGCATGATCACCGGAATCTCGCGGGTGTCCGGATCGCGCCGCAACTGGCGCGTCAGCTCGAGGCCGCTGGTGTCCGGCAGCATCCAGTCGATCAGCAGCAGATCGGGCCGCCGGTCGGCGATCTGGGTCCGCGCAGCCTGCGCGTCCGCCGCGAGCCCGACCTCGAAGCCGGCCCGGCGCAGGCCGAAGGCGACGAGATCGCGGATTGACGGCTCGTCCTCCACGACCAGGATGTTTTTGCCCGCCATATTCGGGCGGGAAGCGTGCCGGATCATTGTTGTGAAATTATGACATTGTCACGCAGGTAACGGGGCAGCGCGAAGGCGGCATCCACGGCCCGGCCGGCCGCAAGATCGAGCGCGCCGAGCCGGGCGATCCAGGCCGCACGCGGCAGCAAGGCCGGATTGCAGCCGCGCAGGCCTGGCCCGAGGCGCTCCACCAGCAGCGGCCAGGCAGCGAGGCCAGGCCCCACGCCGAAGCACGGCTCACCGTCGGGCAGTTGTACGGCCTCGGGTTTCGTGACCGCCTCGGGCGTCAGCGCGAGTGGCTGAGCATCCCCACAATCGAAAGCGGCCCAGTACACCTCGCCCATGCGTGCATCCAGGCAGGCCAGCACCCGCCGCGCCCCGGACTCGCTGGCCCCGGCCGCCGCCAGCGCCGCCAGATTGCTGACCGGCAGCACCGGCAGCCCGGCTCCGGCAGCGAGCCCCTGGGTGATGCCAGCCGCGATGCGCAACCCCGTGAATCCTCCCGGCCCGCGCCCGAAGGCGATCGCATCGAGCCCGGCCAGCCGCAGGCCGGCTTCGACGAGCAGTTCATCGACCAGGGGCAGCAGCCGCTCGGCATGCCCGCGGCCAATCAGCTCATAGCGCTCGCAGAGTTCCTCTCCCTGGAGCAAAGCGACGGAGCAGGCCTCGGTCGCCGCATCGAGGGCCAGCAGCTTCATGTCCCGCAGGCCTCCGTCAATTCCGCCACCGGTGCACAGCGGCCGCGCAGGAAGTCCACCGCCTCGGCCTCGCTGGTGACGCGGCGCGCGGGTGGCAGGGCCGCGAGGAAGCTGCGGCCGTAGCCGCGGGTGCGCAGGCGCGGGTCGCAGATCGCGACCACGCCGCGATCAGCGCGGTCGCGGATCAGTCGCCCGAAGCCCTGCTTGAGGGCCAGCACGGCCTGCGGCAGCTGGAAGTCCTGGAACGGGTTGCCACCGCGGCGACGGATGCCCTCGAGCCGCGCCTTCAGCAGCGGATCCTCGGGCGCGGCAAACGGCAGGCGGTCGATCACCACCAGCGCGAGCGCATCCCCGCGCACGTCTACGCCCTCCCAGAAGCTCGCGCTGCCGAGCAGCACGGCGTTGCCGAGAGTCCGGAAGCGCGCGAGCAGTGCCTCGCGCGGCTCGCGACCCTGTACCAGCAACGGGTAGCGCTCCGCGAACCCGGGCAGTCTTTCGAGCCGGTCGGTTGCCTCGCGCAGGGCCCGATGGCTCGTGAACAGCAGGAAAGTCCGTCCGCCCGCCGCCTCGATCAGCGGCAGCGCCGCCCCGAGCACCCGCTCCGTGAACTGCGGGCTGGCGGGGTCCGGCAGGCCCTCCGGCAGGTACAGGAGCGCCTGCCGCGCGAAATCGAAGGGACTGCCGATCGCGAGCGTCGCGGCACCCGGTGCGCCGATACGCCAGAGGAAGTGGCTGAAGTCATTGCCGACTGCGAGCGTCGCCGAGGTGAAGATCCACGCACAACCACGCGCACGCATCAGCTCGCCGAGGCGGCCGGCGACCTCGAACGGCGTGAAGGACAGCGTGAACGAGCGGCCTGTGGTCTCCACCCAGCGGATCCCGCTCTCGGCATCCGCATCCTGCAGGGCCTGCAGCGTCTCCGCCAGCTTGAGCGCGCGCCGCCGGCACTGCCGCAGGCCGGAATTCTCCGGATCGGCCGCTTCCAGTGCAGCAGCCACATCCGCCAGCGCGGCGCCGAGCGTCGCCAGCGCCTCGCCGAAGGCCGCGGGAAGGTCCGGCCAGTCGAGTCGCTCACCGCGGCCGGCTACCGCGGCGAGGGCCGCCGCGACCGCCGTCTCGGGCGCCGCGAGTCGCGCCCGCAGCGGCTCCGTGGCGAGCCCGGCGCGCCCAAGCTCCGCGAGTGCATCGCGCGCCAGGATCGCGACCTGCCGGGTGGTAAACGAGGCGCCAAAGAACTGCGCGGCGATCTCCGGCACCTGGTGAGCCTCATCGAGCACGACGGCTTCGGCGCCGGGCAGCAATTCGCCGAAGCCCTCGTCCTTCATCGCCAGGTCCGCCAGCAACAAGTGATGATTCACGACGACGAGGTCCGCGGCCTGAGCCGCGCGGCGCGCGGCGACCAGATGGCAGCGCGTGAATTCCGGGCAATCCGCCCCCAGGCAATTCTCCCGCGTCGAGGTCACGGCATCCCGCAGCGGATCCGCGTCGCGCAGGCCGCTGAGTTCGGCCAGGTCGCCGCTCTGCGTGGTGCGGGCCCAGCGCCGGATCCGCGCCAGCGTCCGCCCGCTGGTCCGCTCGAACCCCGGCAGCTGGCCCTGCGACCCGGCGAGTTCGAGGCGGTGCCGGCACAGATAATTGGCGCGGCCCTTGAGCAGCGCGATCCGCACCGGCCTGCCGAGCGCTCCGGCGACGACCGGCAGATCGCGGTGAAACAGCTGGTCCTGCAGCGTCCGCGTGCCGGTCGACAGCACGATCTGGCGCCCGGAGAGCAGCGCCGGGACCAGGTAGGCGAAGGTCTTGCCGGTGCCGGTGCCGGCCTCGACCGCCAGCATGCCGCGGGCGTCGAGCGTCTCGCCGACCCACTCGGCCATCAGCTGCTGCTCGCGGCGCGGCTCGAATCCCGCAACCGCGCGCGCCAGCGGCCCCTGCGGCCCCAGCAGCACCGAATATCGTTCTGTCGCCATCAGATTCCGTGAATCCCGGCGCAATCGCCGCTGAGAACAACGCTGGAAAGCGGTCTATAATGCCGCATTCCCAGCAGTGAGGTCGGCATGGCTACAGCGCCCGAGCATCTGGACGCGCCCCAGAGTGCACCCCGCAATGTCCGGCAGTGGGTCGCGGAAGTCGCCGCGCACACGCAGCCAGAGCGTATTCACTGGTGTGACGGCAGCGAGGCCGAGTATCGCGCCCTGATCCAGGGCATGCTGGGCTCCGGAGTGCTGCTCCAACTCAACCAGCAGACCCACCCCGGCTGTTACCTGCATCACTCGCATCCCTCAGACGTCGCCCGGGTCGAGCACCTGACTTTCGTCTGCACCGAGCAGGCCGCGGATGCCGGACCCAACAACAACTGGATCGCACCGGGCGAGGCCCGCGCGCGCATGGCCGCGCTCTTCGCCGGCTGCATGCGCGGCCGCACGCTGTACGTCGTGCCCTACTGCATGGGCCCGCTGGATTCACCGTTCGCACGCTGCGGTGTCGAGATCACCGACAGTCCCTATGTCGCGGCCAGCATGCGGCTGATGACGCGCATGGGCGCGGCCGCGCTCGAGCGCATCGGGCGCGACGGCACCTTTATCCGCGGCCTGCATTCGACCGGCGAACTGGACCCGGAACGCCGCTTCATCATGCATTTCCCCGAGACGCTCGAGATCCAGAGCTACGGCTCCGGCTACGGCGGCAATGCGCTGCTCGGCAAGAAGTGCCACGCACTGCGGATCGCCAGCTGGCAGGCCCGCAGCGAGGGCTGGATGGCCGAGCACATGCTGCTGGTCGGCGTCGAGAATCCGGCCGGGCAGACGCATTACATCGCCTGCGCCTTCCCGTCGGCCTGCGGCAAGACCAATCTCGCGATGCTGGTGCCACCGGAGACGATGCCCGGCTGGAAGATCTGGACCATCGGCGACGACATCGCCTGGCTGCACCCCGGCGCCGACGGCCGGCTGTGGGCGATCAACCCCGAGGCGGGCTATTTCGGCGTCGTGCCGGGCACGAACGCGCAGACGAATCGCCACGCCAATGACATGATCCAGCACAACACCATCTTCACCAACGTGGCGATGACCGCCGGTCGCGAACCGTGGTGGGAAGGTCTCGAGGACGGCAAGCCGGCCTTCGACTGGCAGGGTCGCCCCTATGACCCGAAGAACGGCCCCGCCGCGCATCCGAACTCCCGGTTCACGGTATCCGCCCACCAGAACCCGAGCTATTCGCCGATGGCCGATGCGCCGGGCGGTGTGCCGATCTCCGCACTGGTGTTCGGCGGCCGGCGTCGATCGCTGGCGCCGCTGGTCTACCAGGCCCGGAACTGGAGCCACGGCGTCCTGGTCGGCGCCGGCATGGCTTCCGAGACCACCGCCGCCGCGACCGGCGCGGTCGGCGTCGTGCGCCGCGATCCGATGGCGATGCAGCCCTTCACCGGCTACAACTTCGGCGACTACTGGGCGCATTGGCTGGCGATGGGCAGCAGCATCAGCAAGCCGCCTGGCATCTTTCATGTCAACTGGTTCCGGCGCGATGCCGCCGGTCGCTTCCTGTGGCCCGGCTTCGGTGAGAACCTGCGCGTGCTCGCCTGGATCATCGAGCGCTGCGAGGGGCGCGGCGCGGCGCTGGAGACGCCGATCGGCGCAGTGCCCACTGAGGCCGCAATCAACCTTGCCGGCCTCGACCTCGATCCAGGGACGATGGCGGAGCTGCTCGCGGTGCGGACGCCGGACTGGCAGCGGGAGATGGAGGAGATCGGCAGCTATCTCGCCGGTTATGGCGCGCGGCTGCCGGAAGCGCTGCGCCGCGAACACGCGGAGGTCCTGGCACGCCTCGCGCGCGCCTGAAAGATCTCAGGGTTCGCCGTCCTCGCAGGCGAACTCGATCGTATGCCAGGACTCCGCCTCGGGAACCCGGCCGAACCCGATCAGGCCCGTGCCCTTGAGCGGGACCGAGTCGCGGCGCACGAAGGCCTCCTGACCATCCCGCCCCTGCAGGAAGGATCCGTTCGTGCTCTCGTCGACAAGCTGGAACCGGTTCTTGCCGGCCTCGATACGCGCGTGCAGTCGTGACACCAGATTGCCCTTGATCACGAGGTCGTTCTCCTGGCCACGACCGACGGTCACGGCCGGACGCTCGCGGTTATCGAGCACGATTTCCTGACCCAGGTAGCGCAGCCGGATCCGGAACGGCTGGCGTTCCTCGCTGATCGTCGCGATCGCCGGCAGCATGCTGGTCGTCTCGCCGTGCTGCCACAGCATCTCGTAGACGCCGACCTCGCCCTGCTGGCCGCGCGGCACCGCGACCTCCACCTGGCGGGCGATCGCACGCCACTCGCCGGACAGCCGCGCATGCACGGCATCGGTGACGAGAATCTGCCCGGCCTTGGCCTGGCTGGTCATGCGGTTCGCGGTGTGCACCGCGGCACCGAAGACGTCGCGGGTCTCCTGCACGACTGGGCCGAAGTGACAACCGATCCGGATCGCGATCTGCTGGCCGTCGATGCTGAGTTCCGCGTGGCCGCCGATCGCCGACTGCATCTTCAGCGCAGCTTCCATCGCCGGGTTGCATCCGGGGAAGGTCGCGAGGATCTCGTCACCCATGGTCTTGACGACCGTGCCGCCGTGCTGCTCGGTGGCCTCGCGCATCAGCTCCACGCAGATCGTGATCTTGTCGCGCGCGGCAACATCGCCCAGCTGGTCGAACAGCCGGGTGCTGCCGACCACGTCGGCAAACAGGATCGCCAGCTCCTTTTCGTTGTCCACGGCGGCGATTATAGGCCGCCGCGGGAAATTGTCGCGAATGCACCAGAAACGGACCGCGCGGGCCTCCGCACCGCCTGCCAAGCTGCGGCCAGGTTCCCGCAGGGAGGCAGGGATATGGCACTGTCGCTCGAGGCCGACACGGCGGAAGCGCTGCGGCACGTCGCCGCACAGGCACGCGGCCGTCGCCCCCTGTACCCGGACCCGGCCGGCCGCGCCGCGGCCGGGCGCCAGCTCGGCAGCTGCTGCATTCGCCACCGCCTGCGCTGCCTCGCCTGGTGCGTCACCGAGGAGCGGCTGCAGATCGTGCTGCGCGGCACGCCCGGCGCGATCACGCTCGCGGTCCACGAGTTGATCGGCGCACGCCTGCACCAGGGCCATTGGCTCTCCACGACCGTGCAGCGGGACGTGTGGCTGCTCGAGGTCGTGCGCCACATCCTGCTCGGCCCGGTACGGGCCGGGGCCTGCCGCAGCGTCGCCGAGTGGCCGTTCTCGAGCGGGCGCGAGTCGCTCGGCCTGCGCCCGGCACCGGCCTGGCTCGACCTCGCCGAACTCTACGCGCTGCTCGGCCCGGCTGACGGCCGCGGACCGGAACGGCTGCGGAGGTTCATTGAATCGGGGTGAGGGCCGCCCGCAGCGCCGCCGGCAGCAGCGCCGGAGTCGCGCCTGGCCGGCTTGCGCCTTCGGTCAGCGCGTGGCGCCAGGCGCGCGCGCCGGGCTGGCCACTCAACAGCCCCAGCAGGTGGCGCGTGATCGCCCGTAACGGCACACCAGCGGCGATCTGGCGCCCGGCGTAGTCCTGCATCGCCGCGACCACCACGGCCGGCTCGGGCGGGGTGAAGCCGTCCGCCCAAATCACCCGGTGCAGCTCCGCGAGCACATACGGGTTGTGATAAGCCTCGCGGCCGAGCATCACGCCATCCACATGCGTGAACTGCCCGGTGACCTGCGGCACCGTGCGCAGGCCACCATTGATGATGATCGTCAGCTGTGGCAGCTCGCGCTTGAGGCGCCAGACGCGCGCATGGTCGAGCGGCGGCACCTCGCGGTTCTGCTTCGGACTCAGGCCCGCCAGTACCGCCTTGCGGGCATGAACGATGAAGGTCTCACAGCCGGCATCGGCAACTGCGGCGACGAAATCACGCAGGAATTCGTAGCTGTCCAGGTCATCGATGCCGGTACGACACTTGACGGTGACCGGCACCTCCACGTCCGCCTGCATCGCCCGCACGCAGTCCGCGACCAGTGAGGCACGCGCCATCAGGCAGGCACCGAAACTGGCGTTCTGCACCCGGTCGCTCGGACAGCCGACATTCAGGTTGATCTCATCGTAGCCGGCCGCCGCGCCGATTGCGGCCGCTGCGGCCAGCATCTCCGGGTCGGAGCCGCCGAGCTGGAGCGCCACCGGGTGCTCCGCGGGATCGAAGGCGAGCAGCCGTCCGCGATCGCCGCGCAGCACGGCCTGGGCGACGATCATCTCCGTGTACAGCAGCATCCGCGGCGAGAACAGGCGCAGGAAGTACCGGCAATGCCGGTCGGTCCAGTCCAGCATCGGTGCGACCGAGAGGCGCCGGTCAATTGGTTTCACGTGGCCAGCTCATCGAGCAGCTGCGGCAAGGTGACCGCCGCTACTCCCCGGGTGAGCGCCCGTCCGGCGGCATCCGGTCCGCTACCACCGTGCACGACATAGCACTGCGTCCGCCGATTGTGCATCGCCCCTGCCAGTCGCTGCAGCGGTCGTGCCATCGCCGGCACGGGTGTCTGCGAGGACTTGGCCTCGATCAGCGCCAGCCGGCCCACCCCTCTCGGCACGACAAAGTCGACCTCCAGTCCCTGCTGATCGCGGAAGTACCAGAATTCGACCCGACCACCCCGATTGATCTGCTGCTTGGCGAGCTCCGCCGCTACGAAGCTCTCGAACAGCGGGCCCGCGAATGTGGATTGGCGGAGCGCGCTCGCACTGCTGATACCCAGCAGGTGGCAGACCAGGCCGGTATCGATGAAGTACACCTTCGGCGACTTCAGCAGGCGCTTGCCGAAGTTCTCGTAGAACGGCGGCACCAGCAGGATCTGACCGGTCACCTCGAGTGCGCTGAGCCACCCGGAGATGGTCGGCACGGAAACACCGAGGGGAGCGGCGAATTCACTGCGATTCAGCATGCAGCCGGTGCGCGCCGCCAGCAGCGAGAGAAAGCGCCGGAAAGTGCCGAGATCACGCACGGCCGTGACCGCACGCACGTCCCGCTCCAGATAGGTCTGGACGTAGGAACGAAACCAGATCTCCGCGGCGGCGGGCCTGCCGATCACGTCAGGGTAACCACCGCGAAGGAGGCCGACCCTGGGCGACTCGATCGTCGACAGCGGCAGCAGATGCAGGATCGCAACCCGCCCCGCCATCGATTCGGCGACCCCCTGCATCAGTCCGGCTTCCTGCGACCCGGTCATCAGCCATTGCCCCTTGCGGGCCGGCGTCGCATCGATCCGGGACCTGAGGTAATTGAACAGCTCCGGCGTATTCTGGATCTCGTCGAGAATCACTGGTGGCCGTAGCGCCTGCACGAAGGCCCGCGGATCGCTGCGCACCCGCGCAATGACGTCCGGGTCCTCGAGCAGTACGTACGAAGCCCGTGGCCACAGCTGCCGCAACAGGGTGGTCTTGCCACACTGGCGAGGGCCGGTCAGCAGGACGGCGGCGAAGGCCCTGCTGGCCTTCTGCAGCTGCGGCGCCAGCGCCCGGGGGATGAACTTCATTTGAGTATCTTAAAGTGTCACTTTAATATTCTCAAACGTTTGCCGGGGGCACCGGAAGTGCGGTAGCGTGGCGCAGTCCCCACGCTCGAGGTACCGCCCATGATCACCCGCATCGTCGTCGCCGATCACGCCGGGGTCCGGTTCTTCGACGCCAGCGGCCCGCGGGCCGCGCTGCGCGAAGCCGGCAGCCTCGACAATCCGGGAGCCAGGCTGCCGGACCGTGCGCTCAAGTCCGATCGCCCGGGGCGGGTCTTCGCGCGGGCCGCCACAGCGGGTATCCGGCGCGGCGCGGTTGCGCATTCCGCCACCGGCGGCGAGCGCCGGCCGCAGCGGCACGCTGCCGAAGTCTTTGCGCGCCGCATCGTCCGTGAGCTCGGCGCGGCCCGTCGCGCCGGGGCCTTCGACCGCCTGATCCTGGTCGCGGGCCCCACCTTCCTCGGGGAGCTGCGCCAGGTCCTGCCGAAGGCGCTGCACCAGGTCGTCGCGGCCGAACTGCGCAAGGACCTCACCCGCGCCTCCGCTGCCGAGCTGCGGCGCCAGCTGCCACGGAATTCGCTCAACCCGCCGCTATGAGCCCGGCTGGCGCCACCGACCTGGCGCGGTTCATCTGGGAAACTCGTTACCGCGACCCCGGCGCTGATCCTGCCGAACTCAGCCTCGACGACACCTGGCGGCGAGTCGCCGCGGCCGCCGCCACGGTCGAGAGCGAGCCCGGACCCTGGACCGGACGCTTCCTGGCACTCCTGCGCGGCTTCCGCTTCCTGCCGGCTGGTCGCATTCTCGCCGGCGCCGGGGCCACGCGCCCGACCACGCTGTTCAACTGCTTCGTCCTCGGGCCGATCGGGGACTCCCTCACCGGGGTTCTCGCCGCACTGGCCGAGGCCGCACAGACGATGCAGCAAGGCGGCGGGGTCGGCCAGGATTTCTCGACCCTTGCCCCACGCGGTCACGCCGGCAACAGCGGCACGGCGCCGGGCATCGTCGCCTGGCTGGAACTCTGGGATGCGATGTGCCGGACCGTGACCGCGGCCGGCACGCGCCGTGGCGCGATGATGGCCACGCTGCGCTGCGATCATCCGGAGGTGCTGGAGTTCATCCACGCCAAGCGCCGCCCGGACGGCCTGTCCTGCTTCAATCTCTCGGTGCTGGTCAGCGATGCGTTCCTGCAGGCGCTCGAACGCGGCGCCGGGTGGCCGCTGGTGTTCCCGGCCGGAGGTGCCGTGCACAGGGTCATCGCCGCGCGCGAACTGTGGCAGGCACTCTGCGACAGCGCCCACGACAGTGCGGAGCCCGGTGTGCTGTTCATCGATCGTATCAACGGCGCCAACAATCTCGGCTACTGCGAAACGATCTCTGCGACCAATCCCTGTGGTGAGGAACCGCTGCCGCCCTACGGCGCCTGCAACCTGGGCTCGCTGAACCTGAGTGCGTACGTACACGACCCGTTCAGCGCGGCGGCCCGCCTCGACCTGCCCGCGTTGGCAGCCGATGCCGCGCTCGCCACCCGCTTTCTCGACAATATCATCGATGTTTCACCGCTGCCGCTGCCCCGCCAGCGCGAGGTCGTGCGCGGGGCGCGCCGCATCGGACTTGGGATCACTGGCCTGGCCGACGCGCTGGCGATGCTTCAGCTGCGCTACGACAGCGATGCTGCGCGCGATGCTGCTGCTCAGGCCATGGCTACTGTCTGCCGGGCGGCATACCGCAGCTCGATCGGGCTGGCTGTTGAGCGCGGGCCGTTTCCGGCCTTCGAGGCCGGGCCCTACCTCGCGGCGCCCTTCATCCAGGCGCTGCCGGAGGACATCCGGGCAGGCATCCGGCGCAGCGGCATCCGCAACAGCCACCTGACCGCGGTCGCCCCGGCCGGCACCATCAGCCTGCTCGCCGGTGGCATCAGCAGCGGTATCGAGCCCATCTTCACGCTCGAGGGACAGCGCAGCGTCCGGGCCCCGGATGGCAGCACGGCGGAATTCGCGGTCGTGGACCATGCCTGGCGCCAGTGGCGCTCGCGCCCGGACTGCGGAGCCCCGGCGCCCGCCTGGTTCGTCACCGGTGAAGCGATCGCGGCCGTCGATCACCTGCGCATGCAGGCGGCGCTGCAGCCCTGGGTAGACGGCGCGATCTCCAAGACCGTTGCCCTGCCCCCGGACTACCCGCGTGCCGCAACGATGGAAATCTTCCAGCAGGCCGCGGCACTCGGACTCAAGGGCTGCACGGTGTTCCGCGCCGGAACGCGCGCCTGCGTCGTGTCCGCCGAAGCCGCGCCGCTCAATTGACCGTCTTCGACACCACGCTCGAATAGCTGCTCTCGGCGCCGGTCGAGTCGTACGCTGTCGCGACAAAGTACCAGGTCGCCCGTGAGAGGTTCTCGATCACTGCACTGGTCAGGCCACCGTTCGCAATCTGGATCAGGTTCGGATAGCTCCCCACGGCGGTGCCATAGCGGATCCGGTAGCCGGCCAGGTTGGTCAGCGGCGAACCGTCGCTGCGCGTGGTCGGCGCCTGCCACGACAACGTGGCGCTGCCGGTCGCGATCTGCTGCACATTGATGGAGAACGCCGGCAGGGACGCGGTCGCGACCCCGTCACTGGCCCGGATCGTGATGCTCGAGTAGGTGCCAACCGTGCCGGCGCCAGGGGTTCCCGACAGGCGGCCGGTAGAGGTGCTGAACGTCGCCCAGGCCGGTTTGTTCAAGATTGAATAGGTCAGGGCATCTCCATCCGCATCCGTGGCCGTCGGCTGGAACGAATAGAGTTGCCCTTCCACGACCGCAACAGTCGGGCTGCCGCTGATCGCCGGAGCCCGGTTGGCCTGCGCGACGACGATGCTGAACGGCGCGAGTGAAGCGGTCGCCTTGCCGTCACTGACGCTGATGCCGATTTCGATGTACTCGCCGACGGCGCTCGACGATGGTGTGCCCGACAGGCGGCCGGTACTCGTGCTGAAGGTCGCCCAGCCCGGCTTGTTGACGATCGAGAAGCTCAGTGCATCGCCATCGGCGTCCGAGGCGGTCGGCTGGAAGGCGTAGCTCGTGCCGCTCGTTACCGCGGTCGACGGAGCCCCCGAGATCGTCGGCGTGCTGTTCGTGGTCTGTTTGGTGCCGCTCGTGCAGGTACTGTACCGGCCTTTGCCCTTGCACTGGGCCGCCGCGGCATCCGTGCCAGGCAGCCCGAGCATCATGATGACCAGCACCTTCGCCACGAAGAGGCCGGTCGCCGTATCCAGAAAGTTCCGCTGTGCACGCATGATGCGACCCCGCTGCCGTCAGAACCGATCGACGGTTCCGGGGTACGGACAGCAGGTGCCGCTGAGGACGCACGGACGTGCATCTCCTGGGTGGCAACCCCGCTATCGTAGGCCCGGAAGGCCGACAGACCGGAAGCTTTGCGTCCCCGCCTTTCGACGGGTTTGCCTTGTTTCACTCGCGGGGAACTATCGCGCAGTACGGTCGCTGCAGCAAGGGTCAAGAAGGATCCCAGGCGTCGATTGCGTCACATTCCGGGCGGAAAACCCATTACCCGCACTTCAGCGGCGGTGCGGGAACTCGCTGAGTGGCGCCGGTGCGCCGCACAGATAGCCTTGCGCGTAGCCGACGCCGATCTGCCGCAGGGTCTCGAGCACCGCCGTCGTCTCGACGCGCTCAGCCACCGTCTCGATGCCGATCGCGCGACCCACCTGCACGATCGCCTCGACCATGCTGCGGTCCACCGGATCGGAGGCGACGTTGCGGACAAACTGGCCGTCGATCTTCAGGTAGTGCACCGGCAGCGTGCGCAGGTAGTTGAACGAGGAAAGACCACTGCCGAAGTCGTCGAGCGCGATCCGGCAGCCGCGGCTCGTCAGTTCGCGCATCAGGTAGCTGGCGTGACCGAGGTTGGTGATCGCCGCGGTCTCGGTGACCTCGAAGCACAGCGTCCCCGGTACCGGGTCATAGGCCTCGAGACTCTCGATAAGGAACTCGAGGAAGGTCGGATCAGAGAGCGTCGTCCCGGACAGGTTGACCGCCAGTGTGAACGGCGGCTCAGTGACGCCTTCGCGCCGGCACGGCAGCAGGTCACGCAGCACCTTGCCAACGACCCAGCGATCGAGCGACGGCATCATGCTGTAGCGCTCCGCCGCCGGAATGAACTCGTTCGGCAGCACCGTGGCGCCATTCTCGTCGCGCAACCGCAGCAGCAACTCATAGTGCGGCGGTGCACCGGTCGCGCCGTCAATCCGCACGATCGGCTGGAACACGATGTCGAAGCGGTCCTCGTCACGCGCGCTGGTCAGCCGTGCCATCCAGCGCATCTCGCGGTGCCGCGCCGATGCGCTCGCCGCATCATAGGCCTGCACCCGGTTGCGGCCGCCGTCTTTGGCCGAGTAGCAGGCGATATCCGCCGCCGACAGCAGTGCAGCGACGCTCTCGGTATCGTGATTGATCTCGACGATGCCGATGCTCGCGCCGATCTGCAGCAGGTTGGAGTCCCAGCTGAAGCGCAGGTCGCGGATTGCCTGCCGCAGCGAGTCGGCGATGCGCAGCGCCTGGTCCGGCGCGCAGTTCTCGAGCAGCACTCCGAATTCATCCCCGCCGAGGCGCGCGAGCACGTCGTTGGCGCGGACCCGCGTCTGCAGCACGCCCGTCACCTGGCGCAGCAGCTGGTCGCCCGCCGGATGGCCGCAGGTGTCGTTGACGACCTTGAACTGGTCGAGGTCCACATAGACCAGGGCGTGCCGAACCGCGTCGTCCGCACGAGCCGATTCCAGTGCAGCGTTCAGCCGCTGCTCGAATTCGCGGCGATTGATCAGGCCGGTGAGTGCGTCGTGCGCCGCCTGGTAGGAAAGCAGGCGCTTCATGCGGCGCTCGCGGCTGACGTCACTGAAGACCATGACCGCGCCGGCCGTCTGCCCGTTCCGGTCCCGGATCGGCGCGATGGTTGCCTGGATCGGTACTTCGGGGCCGCTGCGGCTGACCAGCACCGTGTGATCGGCAAGGGAAACGGCCGCACCGCTGCCGAGAACAGCCGCCACCGGATCGCCGACGGGCTCGGCACCGATCTCGGCGACGAGCTGGACGACCTCACTGATCGGCCGGCCGCAGGCCTCCGCGGCCGGCCAGCCGGTCAGCTTCTCCGCAACCGGGTTCTGGTAATCGATGGTTCCGCAGCGGTCCGTGGTGATGACCGCGTCGGCGATCGACTGCAGCGTGACCTCGGCCCGCTCTTTCTCCTCGAACAGGCGCTGCTCGGCGCGCTTGCGCTCGGTGATGTCCGCGATCGTGCCTTCGAAACCGACCGGCTTACCGTGCGCGTCGCGGATCAGGCGGGCGTTGTCGCTGACGGTGATCAGACTGCCGTCCCGGCGCCGGATCTCGTACTCGGCATCGACGACCTTGCCGTCGCGCAGCAACGGTACGATCAGCTGCTGGCGCTGCTCCGGATCAGCAAACAGATTCGCCGTCGTGCCGACTGCCCGCACCTCCTCCAGCGACTCATAGCCGAACATGTGCACGAAAGCCGGGTTGGCCGACAACAGCTGGCCATCGAGCGTGACCTGGTACACCCCTTCGATGACATTCTCGAACAGGCCCCGGTAGCGCGCCTCGCTCTCGCGCAGGGCGTCCTCGCCGCGCCGGCGCTCGACGGCGATCCGGACCAGCTGGACCATGCGCCCGACCAGATCGAGGTCACGCCGCGAGGGCATGCCGGTGCGGCGCAGGTAGATCGCGAAGGTTCCGAGCACCTGGCCATCGCCGCCCGTGATCGGCGTGGACCAGCACGCCCGCAAGCCGGCGCGCAGGGCCGCGTCGCGGCGATGCTCCCACAGCGCGTCCTTGGCGATGTCCGGGACGATGATCTGGCGTTGCAGCACGACGGCCGCGGCACAGGAGCCGAAACGGATCTCGGCCGGCACTCCATCCATCAGCGCCGTGTACTCGCGCGGCAGGCTCGACCCGGCCGCGTGGGTCAGCACCCGCCGGTCAGTGTCCAGCAGCCGGATGCAGCAGATCGCGTCCGGCAGCACGCGCTCGACCACGTCGGTAATCGAGCCGAGTGCGACGGCGAGCGGCTCGTTGGACGCCAGCTTCTCGAAGGCCCGCCGTTCGCCGGCCGCGATCAACTCGGCGCGCTTGCGCTCGGTGATGTCGAGGATGCTGGCCCGGATCAGGCCGCCGCGGGAACTCGGCAGCCGTACGAAGCGCACCTCGCAAGGGACCTCGCGGCCATCGACATCGCGATGCAGCCATTCGAAAACCGGGGTCTCGCCCGCGAGCGCCCTCTCGACCTGCGGCCTGCCGACCATCGCCGACAGCGTCCCGCCAGGCCGGTCGGGCGGGCCATCCGCGTCCGGCCTGAAGCGGAGCAGCTCCTCGCGGGTCATGCCCAGGAAGGTCGTGGCGTTGTCATTGCAGTCGACGAAGCGGCTGGCCTCGACGTCGAAGACCACGACTGCCTCCGGCGCACTCTCGACCAGGACCCGGTAGCGTGCCTCGCTGTCGCGCAGCGCCACTTCGGCCCGCGACCGCTCCGCGGTATCGCGCACGCAGACGATGTAGCTCGGCCGCTGGCGGATCAGCATCTTGCTGACCAGGATTTCCGCGGGCATGGCCTCGCCGCGCTGGTGTCGCGCGGTGATCTCGTGGGCAGCGAGATCGTAGTGCGTGTTGTCCTGGGCCGTAGCCAGGTCCTCGAGCACCTGGCCGAGGTCGTCGCGCTTGCCGAGTTCCGGCAGCAGCCGGTCCAGCTTCTGCAGCAATACGTCGGACTGGTACACGCCGAAGAAACGCTCGGCGGTGCGGTTCATGCTGTCGATGCGGCCCAGATGGTCGCAGGACACGATGCCGTCCTTCACATGGTCGAGGATCGCCTGCAGCCGCACGGCGCTTTCGCGCTCGAGCTGCTCGGATATCGCGCTGGCCTCGTCCGAGGCCAGGCGCATCACCGTCTCCAGGCTGAGACGGTCGTTTTCGAAGGCCTCGTATTGCCGGCTGACGATTGCCAGCAGGCGGCGCAATTGCAGTCGTCCGGCGGTATCAGCGGCCTCCAGCAGCTGCCGTTCCAGCAGCGGATGAACGTCGCCGCCTCCCGGCGTGATCGTCCCTGGCGAAGCGATCGGGTCCGCTGGCGCCGGCACACCGGCAGCGTCCGCTGCCGCAGCCTTCAATCGGACGACTTTCCCTGAGCGCTCAGCTGCCACGCGGCCCCCAATGCATCCCGCAGCGTGCCCCCACGATGCGACGTAATGCAGTGGATGCTAGGGGAAGCCCGGAGTCTGGAGCGTGATGGCGGTCGCGGATCCGCCGCCGGCGCTGCGCGCCCGGTCACGGGCGGGTGGGTGCAAGCCCTTGCTTCAGGCTGCCCGCCCGGCCCGCTTGCGCTCACCCTCCCGCAAGTGGCGTTTCCGCAACCGGATGTTGCGCGGCGTGACCTCGACGAGCTCGTCGTCGCCGACATATTCCATCGCCTGTTCGAGGGGCATCCGCACCGGCGGGGTCAGCAGCACGTTGTCGTCCTTGCCGGCGGCGCGGACGTTGGTCAGCTTCTTGCCCTTCAGCGGGTTGACGACCATGTCGCCCTCGCGGCTCGCCTCGCCGACGACCTGGCCCTCATAGATTTCGTCGCCCGGACCGACGAACAGGCGGCCGCGCTCCTGCAGGTTGAACAGCGCATAGGCGAGCGCCGTGCCCTGGGCATTCGAGATCATCACGCCAGCTACCCGCCCGGCCAGCTCGCGCGGCACCACCGGCCCGAAATGATCGAACACGTGGTACATCAACCCGGTACCGCTCGTCAGCGTACGGAACTCGGTCTGGAAACCGATCAGCCCGCGCGACGGAATCCGGTAGTCGAGCCGCACGCGACCGCGACCGTCCGGAACCATGTCCACCAGCTCGGCACCGCGACCGCCGAGAGCCTCCATCACCGCTCCCTGGGCGCTGGCCTCGACGTCCACCGCCAGCTGCTCCCAGGGCTCGACCCGGCGGCCGTCCTCGACCTTCACGACCACCCGTGGTCGCGATACCGCAAGCTCATAGCCCTCGCGCCGCATGTTCTCGATCAGCACGCCGAGATGCAGCTCGCCGCGGCCATAGACCGTGAACCGGTCCGGGTCATCGGTCTCCTCGACCCGCAACGCGACGTTCGACAGCGTCTCGCGCAGCAGCCGCTCACGCAGCTGCCGGCTGGTGACGAAGCGGCCCTCACGCCCGAAGAACGGCGAGGTGTTGGTCTCGAAGCTCATGCTGATCGTCGGCTCGTCGACGACCAGCGCCGGCAGCGCCTCGACCCGGGCCGGATCGCAGACCGTGTCGGAGATCTTCGGCGCCTCGAGCCCGGAAAAGGCCACGATGTCACCGGCGCGCGCCTCCTCGACCTCGATGCGCTCGAGGCCCAGGAAGCCGAACACCTGGCCGATGCGCTCACTGCGCACCTTGCCCTCGCGATCGATCACCGCGACCTGGGCATTGCGGCGCAGCGTCCCGCGCTTGATGCGGCCGATGCCGATCGAACCGACGTAATTCGAATAGTCGAGCTGGCTCACCTGCAGCTGCAGCGGTGCGTCCACGTCCACGTCCGGCGCCGGGCAGCGCGCAACAATGGTCTCGAACAGCGGCGTCATGTCCGCCGCCAGTGCCGCCGGGTCGTGGCCGGCCACGCCGCGCAGCGCCGAGCAGTACACGACCGGGAAGTCGAGCTGGTGTTCGCTGGCGCCGAGGCGGTCGAACAGCTCGAAGGTCTGGTTCAGCACCCACTCCGGGCGCGCCTCGGGCCGGTCGACCTTGTTGATCACGACGATCGGCGCCAGCCCGTGCGCAAAGGCCTTCTGGGTCACGAAGCGGGTCTGCGGCATTGGTCCATCGACCGCGTCCACCAGCAACAGCACGCAGTCGACCATCGACAGCACGCGCTCGACCTCGCCGCCGAAGTCCGCATGGCCCGGCGTATCGACGATGTTGATGCGGTAATCGCCCCACAGGATCGCGGTGTTCTTGGCCAGGATGGTGATGCCGCGCTCGCGCTCGAGCGCGTTCGAGTCCATGACCCGCTCGGTGACGGGCTTGCGCGCGTCGAGCGTGCCGGACTGGCGCAGCAGCTTGTCGACCAGCGTGGTCTTGCCATGGTCGACGTGCGCGATGATCGCGATATTGCGGAGGTTCTGGATCACGGGTGGCAGGGGGGGCGGAGCGGGCGCGGATTGTACACGAGAAACTAGGCCGCGTCCTCCCCGCCGAAAACCGCGGGCCGCAGCGCCGCAATTTCGTCACGGACCCCGGCGGCCTTCTCGAATTCCAGGTTCCGCGCCAGCCGGTACATCTCCTGTTCGAGCTGCCGGATCCGCTGCAGCGCCTGCTCCGGCGCCAGCGGCGGCACGCCGCGGCCACCGCCGCCGCGCCCGGGGACGGCACGGGCACCCTCCATGATGTCGCGTACCGCCTTGTGGATGGTCTTCGGCACGATGCCGTGCTGCTCGTTCCAGGCCAGCTGCCGCGCGCGCCGCCGATCCATCTCCGCGAGCGCGCGCTGCATCGAGCCCGTGATCCGGTCCGCATAGAGGATCGCCGCGCCGTGCTCGTTGCGCGCCGCGCGGCCGACGGTCTGGATCAGTGAGCCCTCGGAACGCAGGAAGCCCTCCTTGTCCGCATCCAGGATTGCGACCAGAGTGACCTCCGGCAGGTCGAGGCCCTCGCGCAGCAGGTTGATACCGACCAGTACGTCGAACTTCGCCAGCCGCAGGTCACGGATGATCTCGACGCGCTCAACGGTCTCGATGTCTGAATGCAGGTAGCGGACCCGGACACCGTGTTCGTCCAGGTAGGCGGTGAGGTCCTCGGCCATGCGCTTGGTCAGCGTGGTCACCAGCACGCGCTCGTTGCGCTGCGCCCGCAGCCGGATCTCCGAGAGCAGGTCGTCCACCTGGGTCGCGACCGGCCGCACCTCGACGATCGGGTCGACCAGCCCGGTCGGCCGCACGACCTGCTCGACAACCTGGCCGGACTTCTGCAGCTCGCGGGCCGCGGGCGTGGCCGATACATAGATGGTCTGCGGCTGCAGCTGTTCGAACTCGTCGAAGCGCAGTGGCCGGTTGTCGAGCGCCGATGGCAGCCGGAAGCCGTACTCGACCAGCGTCTCCTTGCGCGAGCGGTCGCCGCGGTACATGCCCTGCAGCTGCGGGATCGTCACGTGGCTCTCGTCGATCACCAGCAGCGCGTTGTTCGGCAGGTAGTCGAACAGGCAGGGTGGCGGCTCGCCGGCGGCGCGACCGGACAGATAGCGCGAGTAGTTCTCGATGCCGGCGCAGTAGCCGAGCTCGTTCATCATCTCGAGGTCGAAGCGCGTGCGCTGCTCCAGCCGCTGGGCCTCCAGCAGCTTGCCGGCGGCGCGCAGCTGCGCCAGGCGCTCGACCAGTTCGACCTTGATCAGCTCGAGCGCCGCGGTCAGCCGCTCGCGCGGCGTCACGTAATGCGTGGACGGGAATACCGTGAAACGTGGCAGCTGGCGCAGTACCGCGCCGGTCAGCGGGTCGAGGGCCGCGAGCGACTCCAGTTCGTCATCGAAGAACTGGACGCGCACGGCCTCGCGCTCCGACTCGGCGGGGAAGATGTCGACGACGTCGCCGCGTACCCGGAACGTGCCCTGGCGCAGGTCCAGCTCGTTGCGCGTGTACTGCATGTCGGCCAGGCGCCGCAGCAGCCGGCGCTGGTCCAGGCGCTCGCCGCGCACCAGGTGCAGCACCATCTTCAGGTAGGCCTCGGGATCGCCGAGGCCGTAGATCGCGGAAACGGTCGCGACGATGATCGAGTCCGGCCGCTCGAGCAGCGCCTTGGTCGCGGACAGGCGCATCTGCTCGATGTGCGCGTTGATCGAGGCATCCTTCTCGATGTAGGTATCCGAGGCCGGGACATAGGCTTCCGGCTGGTAGTAGTCGTAGTAGGAGACGAAATACTCGACCGCGTTGCGCGGAAAGTACGCGCGGAACTCCCCGTAGAGCTGCGCCGCCAGGGTCTTGTTGTGGGCCAGCACGAGCGTCGGCCGCTGCACCCGCTCAATGACGCTGGCGACTGTGAAGGTCTTGCCCGATCCCGTGACCCCGAGCAGCGTCTGGTGCGCAAGACCGGACTCCAGGCCGTCGACGAGCGCAGCGATCGCCTGCGGCTGGTCACCGGCCGGCTCGTAGTCGGCACACAGTTCGAATGGTCGTGACTCGCTCAATGCCGGCCCGTATTGCAACGCAAAAAGCGTTCCCGTACCTTAGCGGGGTTTTCCCCGGAACGGTAGCCAATCGTGAGTATCCGCCTCGCCACCCGCATCGGCCGCATCAAGCCCTCCCCGACCCTCGCCGTGACCGCCCGCGCGGCCCGCCTCAAGGCCGAGGGCAAGGACATCATCGGCCTGGGAGCCGGCGAGCCGGATTTCGACACGCCCGCCCATGTCGCCGAGGCCGGCATCGCGGCGATCCGCGCCGGCCACACGCGCTACACCGCGGTCGAGGGCACCAACGAGCTGCGCGACGCGATCATCGGCAAGTTCCGCCGCGACAATGGTCTCGAGTACACGCGTGCGCAGATCCTGGTCTCGAACGGCGCCAAGCAGACGATCTTCAACCTGTGCTGCGCGCTGCTGGATGCCGGCGACGAGGTGATCATCCCGGCGCCGTACTGGGTGTCCTACCCGGATATGGTGCTGCTTGCGGACGGCACGCCGGTGATCGTCGCGGCCGGCCAGGAACAGGGCTTCAAGATCACCCCGGCCCAGCTCGCGGCCGCGATCACGCCGCGCACGCGGCTCGTGATCCTGAACAGCCCCTGCAATCCGACCGGCGCGGCCTATTCGCGCGCGGAACTGGTGGCACTCGGCGCCGTACTCGCCCGCCATCCCGACATCGTCATCGCGACCGACGACATCTACGAGCCGGTCTGGTGGGGTCCGGAGCCATTCTGCAGCTTCGCGACCGCCTGCCCGGACCTCTATCCGCGCACGGTCACGATCAACGGCGTTTCCAAGAGCTATGCGATGACCGGCTGGCGCATCGGCTATTGCGGTGGCCCGGCGGAGCTCGTCACCGCGATGGCGACGATCCAGGGCCAGAGCACCTCGAACCCGTCGTCGATCTCGCAGAAAGCCGCCACCGTCGCGCTGAACGGCCCGCAGGACTGCGTTGCGGAAATGTGCCGCGCCTTCCGCGCCCGGCATGATCTCGTGCTCGCCGGCCTCAATGCGCTGCCCGGTGTCAGCTGCCTGCCCGGCTGGGGCACGTTCTACGCGTTTGCGAACGTCACCGGGGCGATGCGCGCCGTCGGCAGCGCGGATGATTCGGCGTTCGCGGAATTCCTGATCAACCAGGCCGGCGTGGCGGTCGTTCCCGGCTCCGCGTTTGGCGCGCCGGGGCATTTCCGGCTGTCGTTCGCGACCTCGAACGCGGTGCTCGAGGATGCGCTCGCGCGCATGCGGCGGGTGCTCGGCGGCAGCCGCTGATCGGCAGCCGCTGATCGGTTGACTTGGGCGGGGGGTTCACCGACAATTCCGCGCCCTGACAGGCCCGCTTCCCCGATAGCTCAGCCGGTAGAGCAACGGACTGTTAATCCGTGGGTCGTTGGTTCGAGTCCAACTCGGGGAGCCATCTGACCAGCCGCCCGGGCTCCGCCTGCCTCAGCCTCCGAGGAGCCCGTCGATCACTTTCGTATTGGCCGCTACGAACGGGTTGATCAGGCGCAATCCCTCCAGCCGACGTCCATCCTGCAGATCCTCGGTGAGCAGGGCGACCGCACCCGCGGAAATCGAGGCCGCACAGACTACGGCATCCCAGAACTGGAGGCCGTGAGCCCGCGCACCTCCGCAGCCGAGCTGATGATCGCTTCGGTCGTGGACGGTACGAGAAAAGTCGCCCGATAGAGCGAGATCTGATCGATCGCCCGGTCGAGGGCCTGCGGCGCGCGGCGTTGAATAAAGCGCAGATACTCGCCGATCACCTGTGCTGGAATCACGCCATCCGGCTCAAGGAGTCGATCACTCAATCGTCGTAGAGCTCAGATTCAAGGATGCGCCCGACCCGGTATCCCGTTGCAGGCTTCGACCGCAGACACCGTTCGAGCGCCTTGAACGCAGCGCACCACTCGGGATCTCCTGAGCGATCCGACCGCTGCGGAGAAATTCTGGCCACAGGCGTACCGTTCTTCGTAATGACGATCGTCTCACCGCGCTCGGCGGCAGAGATCAGCTGGGAGAAGTTCTGATTCGCCTCGCGTACGCTCATCTCACGCATCGCATGCCCGCCTGTGTTCTACGCTGCAACATACCGGAGACCATCCCGAATGCAACAGCCGCCGAAACAGCGGCGTGAGCACGACAGATATTAATAATGCCTTTTATAACAATATGTTATATATCTTTTCTAATTTCAATTCGCAGACATCACCGCGCCCGCTGCTGCCCGACCGGACAGCTGCCGATCACGCCGGCTGCCTCGAGTTCAGTGATCTCGGTGTCGTTCATCCCGAGCAGTGTGGAGAGGATCTCCCGATTGTGCTGCCCGAGGGTCGGTGCCGGTGTGCGATGGAAGCGCTGCGGCCCGGAGGAGAAGCGCCCCGGCCAGCCCTCGTGCAGCACCGGCCCGACCACCGGGTGCTCCAGCGGCTCGAAGAAGCCACGCGCCTGCAGTTGTGGATTCAGCCGCGTCTCGTACGGCAGCACGACGGCGGCGGCCGGAACCCCGGCAGCGCAGAGCAACTCGGCGGTCTCCGCCGCTGGCCGTGTCGCGCACCAGGCCCCGATTCCGGCATCGAGCTGGTCGTGGGCGAGTCGCCGCCCGGACGCCGTGCGCAGGCCTTCGTCCCGGGCCCACACCGGGTCGCCGATCACCTGCCGCAGCGCCTCCCACTGAGCATCGCTGCATACGGAGATCGCGATCCAGCACTCGCGCCCGCCGTTCCCTGCATCGGCGGCACTTCGGTAGATGTTCTGCGGCGCCGCTGCAGGACTGCGATTGCCGCTGCGCTGCAGCAGCTGCCCGTAGGCCGAGTATTCGATGACCTGCTCTGCCGCGAGGTTGAGGGCGCTGCCGACCATCGGCACTTCGATGAACATGCCCTTCCCGCTGCGGCGGCGATGCTCGAGCCCGAGCATGGCGGCGAATGTAGCGTGCACGCCGGCCATCGCGTCGCAGATGCCGTTCGGAGTCAGCGGCGGCTCATCCGGCTCGCCGGTGACCCAGGCCATGCCCGACACCTGTTCCATCGTATAAGCGAACCCGATGCGGTCGCGCCAGGGGCCATCGAGTCCAAAGGCCGGCATCCGCAGCATGATCAGGCCCGGGTGCTCGCGACTCAGGTCCGGATAATTGAACCCCCATTGCTCGAGCACGCGCGGGCTGAAGTTATCGAGCACGAAGTCGCAGCGGGCCGCAAGCCGCCGCGCGATGCCACGCCCCGCGTCACTCTGCAGGTCGAGGGCGAGACCACGCTTGTTGGTGTTCGGCCCCAGGAACAGCGGCGACCACTCCCACCAGAGTTCCTCGCCGACTGTGCGCAAAGTATGGCCGCGCAGGCCATCGATGTGAGCCGGTGACTCGACGTGAATCACCTCCGCGCCCAGCATCGCGAAGAACTGGCCGACCAGCGGACCGGCCCAGAATGCAGTGAATTCGAGGACGCGCAGGCCATGAAACGGCAATGACGCTGCTGCCGGTGCATGGCCGACAGGACTGCGCGCGACGGTCGCGACCCGCTCGCGGCCGGGCCAGACACCCGCACCCGGCGCAGCCGGCAGCTCGAGTTCGCCGAGCGAGGGCGCCGGCCCGAAGGGTCGCGGCGCTGCACCGCCGGACAGGCGATAGGGCGCGACCGGCTGCAGGAATCCGCCGGTCGGGTTGCGGACATACTCACCGCGCTCGGCGAAATGATCGAACTGCGGGACCGTCGCGCCGTTGCCGACCGGCGCGACCGGCAGGCGCAGCAGTGCCGCCGTCTCGAGCAGCTCCGCGGTGCTGCGCGCCTGGGTGGCGGCGCGGATGGCGGGGATCAGCTCGGTCCAGCGTGCCCAGCGTCCTTTGTACGTGTACAGCGATTCATCTCTGGCCCAGTCGGGCCGGCCGATCAGCACACAGAAGTCGTGCCAGTTCTGCGCCGTGACGACCGCGAGGCCGATGTAGCCGTCCGCGGTCGGCTCGATGCCCGGCATGTTGGGCGTCTTGCCCGCCCGCCACGGATGGCCGGCGACCGAGTAGTAGGTGACCGGGTACAGGTCCTGCGTCAGCAGCAGCGACTCGAACATCGACACATCGAGCAGCTCCCCGGCACCAGTCGACAGCGCGCGGTGCCGGGCCGCAAGTGTCCCGAGTGCCGCGAACGTGCCCGCGACCCATTCGCTCGGCTGGCCGCCGCTCGCAATCGGCGGCCGCCCGGGCAGGCCGCGAATCGCCGGACCACCGGTCAGCGCCTGCAGGACGAGATCGCTGGCCGGACGATCAGCCCACGGCCCGGTCAGGCCGAACGGCGTGATGGAGGTGACGATCGCGCGCGGCAGCGCAGCCCGCAGCACCGCCGGCTGCAGCTGTGGATGCGCGGCGAGGGGCGAGCCCGCGCTCCAGACGATGGCGTCCGCCTCGTCGAGTACCGCCAGCACCTGTGCGCCGCAGGCCGGGTCGAGCGGATCGATGACGACGCTGCGCTTGCCGGCGGCGAGGAACCGGAACAGCGCACCATCCTCG
>SCUD01000021.1 GCA_004297335.1 Gammaproteobacteria bacterium | reverse complement strand
ATCACCTCCGGATCCGGCAGGCCGAGGAAGAGGCCGAACACCTGCGGGCAGGCGATCGGGCAGCGCGACTCCGGCAGACCAAAGGTCTGCGCGAAGTCGATCGACTTCTCGTCGCGGGCGTAGCGTGCGTTGCCCCAGAGCCTGACCCGCTCGGTCAGTGCATAGTCGGCTTCGACGAACACGGCGATCGACTCGAGCGTCTGCTCGTTGACAAAGTCGGTCGGGAAGGTGTCACCGAGATAACCGCCCCAGCCGGTCGCAAACGGCGTCCAGCCGAAGATCGTGATCGGCGTGCCGGCCGGGATCCCGAGCGGCGCCCACGACTCGTCGAAGTAGCCCAGCTCGAATGCGCTGGCGATGTTCGCGCCGCCGAGCGCGCCGGCGAAGTTGCTGCCGACGGCGTAGCGGTTGTTCAGCTTGACGTCCTCGTCGAGATAGTTCACGCCGGTCAGAAAGCGGAAACCGCCAAGGTCCACCGAGGCGAAGCGCAGTTCCGCGAACAGCGACTCCTGGCCAGCGTCGTAAGTAATCTCGCTGATGCGGTGGATCGTCATGTCCTCATCGCGCTGGCTCTCCAGCGCCGCGTCGCGGTAGCTGACGATGCCGGTCAGCGTGCCCTTTGGCAGCTGCCAGTTCATCTCCTGGATCGCGTGCCACATGTTCAGGCGCCGGAATTCCGGCAGGTCGCGCTGCTGGTGCAGCGTGTCCTCCACCTGGGTGCCGGGGTACGGGATCGTCTGGGTGGAATCGAGATAGCCAAGCGCCGAGCCCGGAGCCAGCACGGTCAGCGGAGCGCCACCGTCGCGCTCGAACCACTCGAAGGTGGTCAGGAACTCGAGGTGTTCGCTTGGCCGGAACAGCGAACGCAGCCGCACCGAGTTGTTCTCGACCGCGTCCGGAAAGCGATCCTGGTTCTCGAGGTAGTCGAAGCCCTCCTGCTGGTCGATGAACAGCCCGGCCAGCCGGATGGCCCAGCGATCCTCGACGAGAGGCACATTGACCGCCGCGCGCAGCTCGCGACGCTCCTTGCTGGCGAGTTGCAGTTCCACGTAGCCCTGATGGTTGAAATCGGGGCGCTCGGAGATGATGTTGACGGCACCACCCACGGCATTGCGTCCGTACAGGCCGGCCTGCGGCCCGCGCAGGATCTCGACGCGCGCCAGGTCGTAGAGGACGGCCGTCGAGAACAGCAAACCACCGACGTAGACACCGTCCTTGTTGAGGCCGACACCGGGGTCCTCCTCGGCCATGTTGCGGCCGCTGCCGCGGATCGAGATCTCGCTGGAGGTGCCACTGTCCTGGGTGAAGGTCGCGTTCGGAATCAGGTCGATGAAGTCGTTCAGCTCGTCCAGGTTGCCGTCGCGGAGCAGTTCCCCGGTAAGTACCGAAATCGCGATCGGTATGCTCTGCATGCTTTCGTCGCGCTTCCGCGCGCTGACGACGACCTCCTCCAGCCTCGCCATCGCGCTGTCCGCGGCTGCCTCGGCGTGTGACGCTGGGATCCATGCAGCCGCACACAGGCTGCTGCCGGCGAGCAGGGACAGGCCCAGCCCCGCGCGCCTTGGCGACATCCGCACCCTGGCCTCGATCATTGCGCTTGCCCTCTCTGTTGCAATAGTGGTTCGTGCCTAGAACCGATAGCTGGCCTGCAGCCCGTAGGTCCGCCCCGGCGCGAAGGTGCCGCGATGACGCGAGGAGGTCACCAGCGAGCCGAACTCCGAGCTCTTGTAGCGGTTGTCCAGCACGTTGTCGACGAATCCGACGAGCTTCCAGGCTTCGGTCTCGACACCGATCCGCAGGTCGACGACCTCCGGCTGGTCCAGCTTCATCGAGTTGTCATTGTTGATGTAGCCATCCCAGGCGTTGCGGTACGAACCGTACAGGGACAGGGACAGGGTCTCCGTCAGCGGGCGCACATAGGTCGCGACGCTGGTCAGCGAATACTTGAAGGTGCGCGGCATGCGATTGCCGGTGAACACGAGGTCCCCGTCATCGCCGGGCAGCACGAAGTCGGTGAACTCAGCATCGAGGTATCCGGCCGCCAGCATCAGTCGCAACCCGGGGATCGGCTGGGCGCTGAGCTCGAGTTCGACGCCGCGGTTCTCGATCTCGCCGGCATTGACGCCGAGCGAATTGATCGGCATGTCCGGGTCGTTGATCAGCACCAGCGCATCCTCGCGGGTCTGCTGGAACACCGCGACGTTGACCCGCAGGCGGTCATCCAGCCAGCGGGTCTTGGCGCCGACCTCGTAGGACAGCGTCTTTTCCTCGTCGAGGGGCAGGTGGGCGATCCGGCCGGCAACACTGTTGAAGCCGCCAGCCTTGAAGCCGGTGACGATCTTCGCGTATAGCAGCACGTCGTCGGACACGCTGAAGTCCACGCCGCCACCCGGGCTGACGATCGAGAAGGTCTTGCTGGTGCTGGCGATCAGCTCCGGGTCCGGGATGCCGAGGAACAGGCCGAACACCTGGCCGCAGGCCACCGGGCAGCGGGACTCGGGCAGGCCCCAGGTCTGCGCGAAGTCGATCGACTTCTCATCGCGGGCATAGCGCGCGTTGCCCCAGATCTTCAGGCGCTCGGTCAGCGCGTAGTCGGCCTCGAGAAACACGGCGAACGATTCGAGGCTCTGCTCGTTGACCATGTCGGTCGGGAAGGTATCGCCAAGATAGCCGCTCCAGCCAGTCGCGAATGGCGTCCAGCCGAAGATCGTGATCGGCGTGCCGGCCGGGATCCCCAGCGGGGCCCACGATTCGTCGAAGTACCCCAGCTCGAAGGCCCGGGCGATGTTGGCGCCGCCGAGGGCCCCGGCGAAGTTACTGCCAATGTTGTTGCGGAAGTTCAGCTGGACGTCTTCCTCGAGGTAGTTGATTCCCGTGAGGAAGCGGAAGCCGCCGATATCCGCTGAGGCGAAGCGCAGCTCCGCGAACAGCGAGTTCTGCCCGGCGTCGAAGGTGATCTCGCTGATGCGATGGATGGTGAGATCCTCGTCCCGCTGGGTGTCGAAGGTCGAATCGCGGTAGCTGAGGATGCCGGTCAGCGTCCCTTGCCCGAGCTGCCAGTTCACCTCCTGGATCGCATGCCACATCTTCAGCCGGCGATACTGCGGCAGATCGCGTTGCTGGTGCAGCGTGTCCTCCGCCCGCGTTCCCGGATAGGGCATGGTTGCGTCCGCATCCAGGTAACCGAATTCCGCGTTCGGGGCCAGCACCACCAGCGGGCCGCCGCCGTCCCGCTCGAACCACTCGAAGGTGGTCAGGAACTCCCAGCGGTCGTTCGGGCGGAACAGGGAGCGCAGCCGCAGCGAGTTGTTCTCGACCGCATCCGTGTAGAGATCCTGGTTCTCGATGTAGTCGAAGCCCCGCTGCTGGTCGATGAACAGTCCGGCCAGCCGGATGGCCCAGCGATCCTCGAGAATCGGCACATTGACCGCCCCGCGCAGCTCCCGATGATCCTTGCTGGCCAGCTGCAGGTCGACGTAGCCGTCGTGGTTGAAGCCGGGGCGCTCGGAGATGACGTTGACGGCGCCACCGACCGCGTTGCGCCCGTACAGCCCGGCCTGCGGACCGCGCAGGACTTCGACCCGGGCCAGGTCGTAGAAGGCGGCGGTCGAGAACAGCAGGCCGCCGATGTACACGCCGTCCTTGTTGATGCCGACGCCCGGGTCCTCGTCAGCCAGGTTGCGGCCGCTGCCGCGGACCGAGATTTCGGCGGAGGTATCGGCGTCCTGGGTGAAGGTCGCGTTCGGAATCAGGTCGATGAAATCCGTCAGCTCGTCGAGGTTGCCGTCGCGCAGCAGTTCGCCCGACAGTACCGAGATCGCGATCGGCACGTTCTGCAGGCTCTCGTCGCGCTTGCGCGCGCTGACGACGATTTCCTGGAGCACGTTCGCGGTCGCGCTGTCCGCGGCCGCCTCGGCGCGGGCCGCTGGAATCCATAGGGCTGGCGCGCACAAGGCGCTGCCGGCGAGAAGCGACAATCCCAGCGCTGTGCGCGACGGTTGCTTCGGCATTCTGGCCCGTATCATTGCACCTTCCCTCTCTCTGGCAACGGTGGGTGGCGAGAGTGGTTGATGAACCCGGTGCTGTCCCCCTCCGTTTGACCGGGGCGCGAACCGCCCGCCCGGCGCCTGCCCCGGCCCTCCATTCGGAGGGGGTGTCCCAGCGGGCCGGGCACTAGGGTGGCGGCTGGGAGCAACAGCCGTTCACCGCATGACCCCCGATCTCGCCCTCGACGACCGCCCCGCTGCCGACCTCGGACCGAACCAGTTCCTGATCGGCTGTGAAGATGCGCGCTCCCGGCTCAACACTCCGGCGCTGGTCCTCGACCTCGACGCGCTGGAGGCGAACATCGCGACGCTGGCGGACTTCGGCCGGGCCGCGAACGTCCATCTCCGTCCGCACGCCAAGTGCCACAAGAGCGTCGCGATCGCGCGCCGCCAGCTTGCGGCCGGAGCGATCGGCCTGTGCTGCGCGACGATCGGCGAGGCCGAGGTGCTCTCACGCGCCGGCATCCCCGGCATCCTGGTCACCTCGCCACTGGCCACCGCGCAGAAGATCGCGCGCTTCCTGCGCCTGGCGCGCAGCGGCGGCGATGCGCCGATCGCCGTCGTCGATCATCCGGCCAACGTGGCGCAGCTCGCCGAGGCGGCGCGCGCCCAAGGCCTGCGGCTGCGGGTCCTCGTGGACATCGACCCCGGTATGCACCGCACCGGCGTCGCGAGTGCAGACGCCTGCATGCAGCTCGTTGCCGACTGCGCGCGCCGCCCCGAGCTCCGCTATGAGGGCGTGCAGTGCTACGCGGGGCTCGGCCAGCACATTGTCGGCCTGGCCGCGCGCCGCGAGTACGCCGAGGGCATGCTCGCCCGCCTGCGTGGCATTTGCGATGGCCTGCGCGCGGCCGGGCACGCACCGCCGATCGTCTCCGGCAGCGGCACCGGTACCTTCGCGCTGGACGCCGGGGCTGGCCTGCTGACCGAGCTGCAGTGCGGCTCCTACCTGTTCATGGACAACCAGTACTGCCAGCTCGAGTACGCCGGGGACCAGCCCCGCTTCGCACGCTCGCTGTTCGTGCAGGCCGCGGTAGTCAGCGCCAACCATGCGGGCTTCGTCACCGTCGACGCCGGCCTCAAGCACTTCGCCGTCGATGGCGGCGCCCCGGTAGTCACGCGCGGGGCGCCTCCCAGCGCCGTGTTTGCCTACATGGGCGACGAGCATGGGCGCCTCGACCTCGGCGCCGGTGCAGAGTGCCTCGCACTCGGCAGCCGCATCGAGTTCGGCGTGCCGCACTGCGACCCGACGGTGAACCTGTACAACCACTACCACTGCTTCCGCGGCGAGATGCTGGTGGACATCTGGCCCGTGGACGCGCGCGGGTCGTAGCGGCTCGCCGTGCTGCACCACCAGGACATCGACCGGAGCCTGCCGATCCCGGAGGACCTGCGCGGGATCTTCAACCTCGCCCGCGCACAGGAGGCGTACCGCGTGATCTCGGCATGGCCCGGCTACGCGCCCACGCCGCTGCGGGATCTCGCCGGTCTCGCCCGGCAGCTCGGCCTCGGCCGCCTGTCGTACAAGGACGAGGCCGGCCGCTTCGGCCTCGGCAGCTTCAAGGCCCTCGGCGGCGCCTACGCGGTCTGCCGCGCGCAGCCGACCCGGCACCACTGCGTGACGACCGCCACCGCAGGCAATCACGGCCGCTCGGTCGCATGGGGCGCGCAGCTTTGCGGTTGTCGCGCGGTGATCTTCGTCCCTGAGCGCCTGTCGCCGGGACGCGCGCAGGAAATCGAGGCGCTCGGCGCGGAGCTCGTGCGCGTCCCCGGCACCTTCGATGATGCGGTCCGCGCATCCGCGCGGGCAGCCAGGGCCCATGGCTGGCTGTCGATCCCCGATACCTGCGGCCTCGAACTCCTGCCCGCGGCGGTCGACGTGATGACCGGTTACACCGTGCTCGTGCGCGAGACACTCGAGCGGCTGCCGCCCCGCGAGCCGCCCACGCATGTGATCGTGCAGGCCGGCGTCGGCGGCCTCGCGGCGGCCGTGCTCGGCTACCTTTGGGAAGGACTTGGCGCCCGCCGCCCGCGCTTCATCGTCGTCGAGCCGGAGCGCGCCGACTGCATGCTGCAGAGCATTCGTGCCGGGCGGCCGCGGGCGCTCGACTCGGGTCTCGAGACGATGATGGCCTGCCTCGCCTGCGGCGAGCCCTCGCATCCGGCATGGCAACTGCTGAGCCGCGGCGCGGACGACTTCTGCGCGATTCCCGACTCGCTGGTCGCGCCGACGATGCGCCTGCTCGCGACGGGCCGCTTCGGCGATGCCGCCATTGTCGCCGGGGAGTCAGGCGTCGCCGGCCTCGCGCTGCTGATCGCCGCCTGCCGCTCGTCGAGCCTTGGCGCCGCGCTGGGCCTGGGACCGGATTCGCACGTGCTCGTCATCGGCACCGAGGGCGCCACCGACCGCGGCATCTACCACTCGATCGTCGGCACGGCGCCGGCCGCCGCAACTGGCACCTGAACCAGCAACGCATCCAGAGACCCCCGAGGTTGACATGACGACCAGCAACGATCTCTCCCGCCTCAGCGCCGCCAACCACCGGTTCCTGTCCGAGCTGCGCCGCATGCTGGTCGGCGGTCGCTGGCTGCCGGCGGCTTCCGGGGAGACGATGGCCGTCAGCGATCCGTCCTCGGGCCGCGAGCTGACCCGCGTGCCGCGTGGCGGTGCCGACGACGTCGATGCCGCCGTCGCTGCTGCGAAGCAGGCCTTCGAATCCCGCCCGTGGGCGGGCTGCCAGCCGGCCGACCGCGAGCGGCTGCTGTGGCGGCTCGCGGATCTCATCGAGCGCGATGCCGCCGATCTCGCCCAGCTCGAGACCATCGACAACGGCAAGCCGATCACGATGGCTGCCGGCGTGGACCTGCCGCTGACAATCCGTCACCTGCGCTACATGGCCGGCTTCGCGACCAAGATCCACGGTCGCACCATCGCGACCGGCGTGCCGTATGCGCCGCCGGGAGCAGAGTTCTTCTCCTGTACGGTGCGCGAGCCGGTCGGCGTCATCGGCGCGATCATCCCGTGGAACATGCCGCTGCTGTTCTGCGCGTGGAAGCTCGGCGCCGCACTCGCGGCTGGCTGCACGGTGGTGCTGAAGCCGGCCTCCTGGACGCCGCTCACAGCGCTGCGCCTCGGCGAGCTGATCGTCGAGGCGGGCTTTCCGCCCGGCGTCGTCAACATCCTGACCGGCCCGGGCGGCGTCGCCGGCGAGGGACTTGCGCGGCATCCGGACGTGGACAAGGTCGCCTTCACCGGCTCGATCGCCATCGGCCGCACGCTCGGCCGCATCTGCGGCGACCAGGTCAAGGCGGTCTCGCTCGAGCTCGGCGGCAAATCGCCGGCGATCGTGCTGGCCGACGCCCGGCTCGAGGCCGCGATTCCCGGCATCATCCAGGGCATCTTCATCAACAGCGGTCAGGTCTGCGCGGCCGGCTCGCGGCTGTACGTGCAGCGGCCGCTGTACGAGCCGCTGCTCGCCGCGCTCGGCCAGGCTGCAGGGACCCTGAAGCTCGGCCCGGGCCTCGAGCCGGAGACCTTCATGGGCCCGCTGGTCTCGGCCGAACAGAAGCGCGTCGTCTGCGACTACATTGCCTCGGGAGTGGCGGAAGGCGCGACGCTCGTGACCGGCGGCGGCGTCGACGGTGTCGATGGACACTACGTCCGGCCGACGATCCTCGCCAACACGACCCAGCAGATGAAGGTGGTCCGCGAGGAGGTCTTCGGTCCGGTGCTGACCGTTGCGCCCTTCGACGATCTCGACGAGGCGATCGCACTCGCCAATGACAGCGAGATGGGCCTCGCCGCCGCGGTCTACTCGCAGGACGTGACCAGGATCCATCATCTCGTACGGCGCCTGCGCGCCGGAACGGTGTGGGTCAACACCCACAACATCTACGACGCCGGCCTGCCATTCGGCGGCTACAAGAAGTCCGGCCTCGGCCGCGAAATGGGCCCCGAGGCCATCGACCTGTACACCCAGGTCAAGACGGTCTCGATGGCCGTCTGAACCAGCACGGAGACCCCCATGACCCTGCCTGCGACCCTGCAGAACCGCCTGTCCCTGCCGGTGATCGGTTCACCGCTGTTCATCATTTCCGGACCCGAGCTCGTCCTCGCACAATGCAAGGCCGGCATCGTCGGCTCCTTCCCCGCGCTCAACGCGCGCCCGCAGCCGCTGCTCGAGGACTGGCTCCAGCGCATCACCACGGACCTGGACGCCTGGGGCGCCGCCCATCCCGGCGCGCGCGTGGCGCCGTTCGCCGTCAACCAGATCATCCACGGCTCCAACGACCGCCTCGCGCAGGACATGGAGCTGTGCGTCCGCTACCGCGTGCCGATCATCATCACCAGCCTGCGGGCGCCGGATGAGCTCGTGGAGCCGGTGCACTCCTATGGCGGCCTGATCTTCCATGATGTCACCAACATCCGCCATGCGAAGCGCGCGATCCAGGCGGGCGTTGATGGCCTGATCCTGGTGTGCGCCGGCGCCGGCGGCCATGCCGGTACGCTCAGCCCGTTCGCGTTTCTCGAGGAGATCCGCCAGTTCTACGACGGTACCGTCATCCTCGGCGGCAGCCTGACGACCGGCCGGAACATCTATGCAGCACTCGCGGCCGGCGCCGACCTCGCCTATGTCGGCACGCGCTTCATCGCCACCCGCGAGGCCAACGCCATGCCCGAGTACAAGCAGATGCTGGTGGAGTCCACCGCCGACGACATCGTGTACACGAACCTGTTCACTGGCGTGCATGGCAACTACCTGAAGCCCAGCATCACCGGCGCCGGTCTCGACCCGAACAACCTGCCCGCCTCCGACAAGAGCAGGATGAACTGGGCCGAGTTCGCCAGCCCCGGCAAGAAGGCCTGGCGCGACATCTGGGGCGCCGGCCAGGGAGTCGGCGCGATCACCAGTGTCCCTGCTACCGCCGAGCTGATCGCGTCGATGCGTCGCGAGTACGAGGCCGCGCACCGGGCGCTGGCCGGGAAGCTCGAGCGGGAGTGCTACCTCGCGCTGGCCAGCTGACCCCGCATTGCCACCTTCGGCATGGAGGCGACGATGGACTACTGCGCTCCGACCCGGGAACAACTGTTCGCGCTCGAGGCCATCGCCCGGCGCGAGGACTTCGCGGGGCTGCCGCTGGCCGAGTGCCTCGAGTCGGGTCTCGCCGAGAGCATCCTGGGCGAGAGTGGTCGCTTTGCCGCGGAGGTGTTCGCACCACTCGATCGCCTGGGCGACGTCGAGGGAGCACGCTGGTCACCGGGCGGCGTCACTCTGCCGCACGGATTCGCGGCGGCCTATTCGGCCTATGTCGAGGGCGGCTGGGGCGGCCTGACCGGCCCGACCCAATATGGTGGCCAGTGCCTGCCGATTGCCCTCGCAGCCGCCGTGCGCGAGCAGCTCTCCGCGGCCAACATGGCGCTTGCGGTCAATCCGATCCTCACCGCCGGAGCCATCGAGGCGATCGACGCCCACAGCTCGGCCGCGCAGAAGGACTACTGCCTGGCGCAGCTCGTTACCGGGCGCTGGAGTGCGGCGATGAACCTGACCGAGCCGCAGGCGGGCTCGGACGTCGGCGCGCTGAAGTGCTCGGCCCGTCCGGCAGCGGACGGGCACTGGCTGATCCGCGGCACGAAGATCTTCATCAGCTGGGGCGATCACGACCTCACCGACAACATCATGCATCTGGTGCTCGCCCGCACGCCTGGCGCGCCGGACGGGACACGCGGCATTTCACTGTTCCTCGTGCCGAAGGTGCTGCCCGATGGCAGCCGCAACGACCTGCGCTGCGTGTCGCTCGAGCACAAGCTCGGCATTCATGCCTCGCCGACCTGCACGATGGCCTTCGGCGACCACGACCAGTGCCTGGGCTGGCTGGTCGGAGAGGAGCGGGGCGGCATGCGCGCGATGTTCACGATGATGAACCATATGCGCATCAACGTGGCGATGCAGGGACTCGCGGTCGCCGAGCGGGCCATGCAGCGCGCCGTCGGCTACGCCCGCGAGCGCGTGCAGTCGGCGGCCATCGGTGGCAACGGGCTGCCCACCCGCATCATCGAGCACGCTGATGTGCGGCGGATGCTGATGACCCTGCGCGCCACGACGCAGGCCACCCGCGCGCTGGTGTACTACGCCGCCAGCCAGCTCGACCGCGCGCGCGACGGCGAGGACAGCGAGGCCCGCCGGCTGGCGCGGGGTCGCGCCGACCTGCTGACACCGATCACCAAGGCCTGGGCCTCCGACATCGGCGTGGAAATGGCGAGCCTCGCGATCCAGGTGCAGGGTGGCATGGGCTACGTCGAGGAAACCGGGGCCGCGCAGCAGCTGCGCGATGCCCGCATTGCGCCGATCTACGAAGGCACCAACGGCATCCAGGCCCTCGATCTCGTCGGCCGCAAGCTCCAGGCCGACGGTGGAGCGCACTGGCGCGCGCTGCTCGACGAGATCGATGAGTTCGTCGCCGCTGCCGCGGATGGCGTGGCCACCAGGACCTGGCGGCTGCTCGGGGAAGGTGCGGCGCTGCTGCGGCAGGCCACGGAGGCGGTCGCGGCCCAGCCCAGGGCCGAGGCCGCGGCCATCGCCTCGCCGTACCTGCGGATGTGGGGCCTCGTGCTGGCGGCCTACCTGCTGGTCCGGCAGGCGGCGCTGGCCGCGCGGCAGCTCGCCGATGCATCCGGTGACACCGCATTCCTGGAAGCCAAGCTCGCGACGGCCGACTACTTCGCCGCGGAGATGCTGCCCCAGGCAACCGCACTGTTCCGCAGCGTCACCGATGGCGGCGCGCCGCTGCTGTTCCGGTTGCGCGAGGAGCAGTTCGCGAACTGAGAGTCACAGCACTTCGAAGACTCCCGCCGCTCCCATCCCGCCGCCGACGCACATCGTCACGCAGACCCGCCGGTACCCCCGCCGCTTGCCTTCGATCAGGGCGTGCCCGGTCAGGCGCTGTCCGCTCATCCCGTACGGGTGACCGACCGCGATCGCCCCGCCGTTGACGTTGAGCCGTTCCATCGGAATGCCGAGCCGGTCGGCGCAGTAGAGCACCTGGACCGCGAACGCCTCGTTGAGCTCCCAGAGATCGATGTCGGCCACGTTCAGCCCCAGCCGGCCGAGCACCTTCGGCACCGCGAACACCGGCCCGATTCCCATCTCGTCCGGCTCGCAGCCAGCCACCGCGAAGCCGAGGAACCGGCCCAGGGGCTTTAGTCCGTTCCGCTCGGCAAAGGTCTCGCTGGTCAGCACGCAGGCCCCGGCCCCGTCGCTGAACTGGCTGGCATTCCCGGCCGTCACCACTCCTCCGGGCACTGCGGGGCGAATGTCCTTGATCCCGTCGTAGGTGGTCCCCGGCCGCAGCCCCTCGTCGGCGCTGAGCGTCACCTCTTTCGTCCGCATCCCCAGAACCGGATCGGCGACCCCGGCCGTCACCGTGATCGGAACGATCTCGGCCGCGAAGCGGCCCGCTTCCTGCGCCGCGCAGGCGCGCTGCTGACTCGCCGCGCCGTACTCGTCCATGCGCTGCCTCGGGATCGCGTAGCGCCTGGCCACGTTCTCGGCTGTCTGCAGCATCGACCAGTAGATCTCCGGCTTGTGCTCGAGCAGCCAGCCATCGTTGCTCATGTGGACGTTGGCTTCCTGCTGGACGCAGGAGATGCTCTCGAGCCCGCCGGCGACGAAGACCTCGCCTTCGCCGGCGATGATCCGCTGCGCGGCGATCGCGATGGTCTGCAGCCCGCTCGAGCAGAACCGGTTCACCGTCATCCCGCTCACGCTCACCGGCAGGCCGGCCCGCAGGGCGCACTGCCGCGCGATGTTCGCACCGGTGGCTCCCTCCGGATTGGCGCAACCCATCAGGACGTCTTCGACCTGCCCGGGATCAATCCTGGCCCGCTCTACTGCCGCTTGGACCACGTGGCCGCCGAGGGTGGCCCCGTGGGTCATGTTGAGGGCGCCCTTCCAGCTCTTCGCCAGTCCGGTACGCGCCGTCGATACGATTACTGCTCGACTCATGGAGTGATTTTCCTCAGCTGAGGCTCTTGCCTTCGGCGGCGAGCCGGGTGATCAGCGGCGCCGGTTCCCAGAAGCCGGCGTCGTCGTGCGGATTCCTGGCGAACCGCTTCATCGCCCTGACCACGTTGAACAGCCCCTGGCTGTCCGCGTAGCACAGCGGCCCGCCCCGATGCAGCGGGAAACCGTAGCCGGTCAGGTAGACGATGTCGATGTCGCTCGCCTTGTTGGCGATGCCCTCCTCCAGCAGGCGGACTCCCTCGTTGACCAGGGAGTAGACCAGCCGATGGACGATCTCCCCGTCGTCGATCCTGCGCGGGGTGATGCCGAGCGACTGGCGATGCTCCACGAGCATCGCCTCCACCAGCGGCGAGGCGATCGCGGTGCGCTTGCCTGGCTGGTAGTCATACCAGCCCGCGCCGGACTTCTGTCCGAAGCGGCCCTGCTCGCAGACCAGGTCGGCTGTCCGGCTGTACCGTATCGAGGGATGCTCGACGTAGCGGCGCTTGCGGATCGCCCAGCCGATGTCGTTGCCGGCCAGGTCGTTCATCCGGAACGGTCCCATCGCGAACCCGAACTTCTCGATCGCGCGGTCGACCTGGGAAGGCGTGCAGCCCTCGTCCAGCAGGAACCCGGCCTGCCGGCCGTACTGGTCGATCATCCGGTTGCCGATGAACCCGTCGCACACCCCGGCCACGACCGCCGTCTTCCGGATGGTCCGGGCGAGCCCCATCACGGTGGCGAGAACGTCCTTGGCAGTCGCCTTGCCGCGCACCACCTCGAGCAGCTTCATCACGTTGGCGGGGCTGAAGAAATGCATGCCCAGCACGTCCGCGGGACGCCTGGTGAACCCGGCGATTTGATTGACGTCGAGGGTCGAGGTATTGGTCGCGAGGATCGCACCCGGCCTGGCGATGGCGTCGAGCTTCCGAAACACCTGCTCCTTGACCGCGATGTCCTCGAAGACCGCCTCGATGATCAGGTCGGCCTTGCCGAGATCCTCGAACTGCAACGTCGGCGTGAGCAGTGCCATCCGCTTCTGGAAGGCAGCCTGGTCGAGCTTGCCCTTGCTCAGCTGCGATTCGTAGTTCTTGCGGATCACGCCGAGCCCGCGGTCGAGTGCTGCCTGGCTGGTCTCGACGATCGTCACCGGAATTCCGGCGTTGAGAAAGTTCATCGAGATCCCGCCACCCATGGTGCCCGCCCCGATCACGCCGACGGACGCGATCGGCCGTACCGGAGTGCCTTCGGGCACGTCAGGAATCTTGCTGGCGGCGCGCTCGGCGAAGAAGGCATGGCGCAGGGCCGCCGACTCGGGTGTGTTGAGCAGTTGGATGAACAGCTCGCGCTCGAGCTTGAGTCCATCCTCGAACGATCGTTTCACCGCCCCTTCGACTGCGTCGATGCACTTGAGCGGAGCCGGGAAATTCCTGGACACCGCCTTGACCGTGTTGCGGGCGAACTGGAAGTAGCCATCCGGATTGGCGTGCCGGGCCGGAAGATCACGCACCTTCGGCAGTGATGCACCGGCGGCATGCCTGTCGCCCATCTCGGCGGCGAAGGCGACGGCGGCCTCCACCAGCTCGCCCTCGACGATCTGGTCGAACAACTTCTGCCCCGGCTGCCTGGCGAGCAGCTCACTCCTCACCGGCTCACCGCTGACGATCATGTTGAGGGCATTCTCTACTCCCAGGACCCGCGGCAACCGCTGGGTGCCACCCGCGCCGGGCAGGATGCCGAGCTTCACTTCCGGCAGCGCGATGCTGGCGCCCGGCGCTGCAACCCGGTAATGACAACCCAGCGCCAATTCGAGCCCGCCGCCCATCGCCACCGCGTGGACCGCGGCCACTACCGGCTTGCTGCATTCCTCGATTACCCGGAGCACGCTGTGCAGGTTGGGCTCGGCCGAGGACTGTGGCGTACCGAACTCCCTGATGTCGGCACCGCCCGAGAAGGCCTTGCCGGCCCCGGTAATGACGATCGCCCGTACCGCCGGATCCAGCTCGGCCTGCTCGATCCCGGCCGCAATGGCCTTCCGGGTCGCCCAGGCGAGCCCGTTGACGGGGGGATTGCACAGCGTGATGACGGCCACGCCGCCACGGAGTTCGTAAGTGGCACTCATGTCGGTCCCTTCCTGGTCATGCGGTCAGTCGGGCCAGTCGCGCTCGCCGAGCCGGCACGACAGCGCGTTGGTCGATGTCTCGGCCGGCAGCTGCGCGCGTGTGGCCGCAATCCTAGCAGCAATTTCCGGACCGGCCACGCGTGCTTCGGCGCGGCTGAGCTGCCGCCGTGCGGCGTCGGTACATCCGGCATCGATCAGCACCTGCGCCAGGTTGTTGCGCGCCACGGCATCGCCGGGAGCGAGTGCCACCGCGCGCGCATAGGCATCGGCTGCCGCCGCCAGCTCGCCAGCCAGGTAGGCGGCGTTCCCGCGAGCGAGCCACGCCAGCGGCTGCTGTGGCCAGCGGGCGAGCGCCGCGTCGTAGGCAATTCCGGCGGCACGTTCGTGACCCGCGGCTTCGAGCCCGGCCGCGGCTTCCAGATAATCGGCGACCTGCGCCTCCGCCGGAATGACGCCCGGCTCGAGGACCGCGATCGCCCAACGCCCCGCACGATCCCAGGAGCGCGCGAAAGACTGCCAGCGCACCGCCAGGCGCTCGCTGCGACCCGATCGCAGCAGCGCGATGTTGCGGTTTGCGTCGTAGCCGATGAGTACCGCGTAATGAAAGGTCGGCAGCGCCCGCGAACCGAGATTCTGCAGCAGCAATACGGGTCGCCCTGCCTCCAGCTCCGCGAGCAAGGCCTGGCCGGTACCAGGCAAGCGATAAGCCAGTCGCCCATGGCGCCGCGTCGCGCCGATCAATTCCGCCTGCAGGCTGCCGCGTCGACCCGGCAGGTAGACCTGGGGCACGAGCTCCGCGGGCTCCACCGCCACGCCGCTCACCTGCAGGACCGTCGCCAGTGCGGCTGGCCCGCACTGATAGTCCTCCTGCGGGAAGAATGGTGTCGCGTAGAGCTCCAGCGCGCGCGGACGCTCCGCCGGCAACCCACGCGCCAGTGGCGGCGAGGCTGCGCATCCAGCCAGTCCGAGCAGCAGCGCCGCCGTGGGCAGCGCCGCCCGGATCACGGCACTTTCTTGAAGATGTCGATGGTGCCGGTGTACTCGAGCAGCAGCAGGACCAGGAACACGAGACCGACGATGGCGAGCGCGCTGTCGCCGCCGGCCGGCGCCTGTTCGAGCTGCCCGGCGAGCGTGGCGAGTTCCGGCGCTGTCAGCGCCGCCAGGCGGCCATCAGCGGCCGCCGGGTCCACGCCGAGGGCCAGCAGCTGTGCGCGCACATCATCGCGCGCCATCGCAGCCGCGACCGCGGCCCGGTCACCCTGTTCGCGGGCCGCGGCGACCGCCTCGGCCGTGCCGACGATGCCGGCAACTGCCGGGGCCTGCAGCCCCAGCGAAACGAGGCTCGCGCTGACCAGCATCACACAACTGCGACGAAAACGATTGATGTGCATGAAATACCTCCAGTCCGTCGGACTCCTGTCCGTTCGCAACAATACCATGCCGCACTGGCAGCGCAATGATTCCTCATGAGGACGGCAGCAGGATCCGCGCGAACACCTCGCGATCGACATTCCCGCCCGACAGCACGACCGCCACCTTCCGGCCCGCCAGCCGCGCGCGCTCCTGCAGCGCGGCGGCGAGGCCAGCGGCGCCCGCGCCCTCCGCCGCATTGTGCGTGGTGCTGAACATCAGGCGCATCGCCGCCCCGACTTCGTCGTCGGTGACCTGCACGACGCGCGCCATGTGCCGCCAGAGGATCTCGAGCGCCTCCGGCGCAGCCTGCCGGCAGGCCATGCCGTCGGCAATCCGCGTGCTGACCGCGTGGTCCACCGGGCGCCGCGCGGCGAACGACAGCGCATAGGCCGGCGCGTGCGCGGAGACGACGCCGACCACCTCGGTCCGACATCCAAGCGCCTCGCGCGCGGCGATCATCCCGCAGATGCCCGAGCCCATGCCGATCGGCACGTATACGACCTCAAGGTCGGGCACGGCACGCAGCAACTCGAGCGAGTAGCTCGCCACGCCCTCGACCAGCAGCGCGTGGTACGCCGGGATCATGTGCAGCCTGCGTTGCCGCGCCAGTTCCTCCGCATGCTCGCGCGCGGCCTGGAAGTCCTCACCGTGCTCGAGCAGTTCGACGCCGAGCGCACGCATCGCCGCGTTCTTCTCGCGGCTGTTGCCGGCCGGCACGACGATCGTCGCCGGGATGCCGTAGCGCGCCGCCGCGAAGCCGACCGACTGGCCATGGTTGCCACGCGTGGCACTGATCACGCCGTACGGGCGCTCGCGCCGCTGCGCGAGCTCATGGAAGTACCTCAGCCCGCCGCGCACCTTGAAGGCGCCGATCGGCGAGTGGTTCTCGTGCTTGACCCACAGCTCGCAGCCGAGCGCCTCGCGGAGCAGCGGCCACGCGTACTGCGGCGTCGGCCGCAGCGCCTCATGGACGATGGCGGCCGCGGCTTCGAGGCGGGCGAGGGTCGGAAGGCTCGCGAGCATGTCGACCTCCTCAGTTCAGCAGGCGCTCATAGACCGCGAGCGTCGTGATGTCCGCCTGGAGGGCGCGGATGGCAACGGGCATGAGGAATGATAGGACGCTGCCGCGCGCCGTTCAAAACCTCGCCGTCAACCCCACGTTGACCGACCGGCCGCGGCCGGGCACCGGGATGCCCCAGGGGATCCCGGTCATGCTCATCGTGCGGCCCTGGCCGATGTAGGCGCCGCCGAGCGGCAGCGAATAAAAGCGATCCAGCAGATTCTCGACCGCGAGGTCCACGCGGATGCGCTGCCAGGAGTAGCTCGCGCTGAGGTTCACGAGCTCATACGCGGAGGTCGGGATTTCGCTGCGCACGTCCGCGACTTCATCCTTGGCGGCGACCGCGACGAGCTCGAGGCTGTTGTCCCAGCCACCGCTCCTGTGCGTGAGCCGCAGGCGTGCGTTCAGCGGCATGATGTTATAGAGGTCATCGCCGCTGACACGGTTGCGACCATCGACGTAACTGACGACCGCCTGCAGGCCGAGTTCGCCAATCGGCGTCTGCCCGAGCGGTACGCGGCCCGAGAGGTCGATGCCCTGCAGGCGCGCGGACTGGTTGGCGTAAGTCAGCACATTGAAATTGCCGGGCGTGAACATCATCCGGCGCACGGCATCGATGTAGTCCTCGACCCGCGTGTAGTACGGTGCAACGCGCAGCTCGCGGCGGCGGTCCGGGCTGTGCCAGGTCAGCGTCGCGGAGACGGTGTCGGCCGCCTCCGGCTCGAGGTCCGGGTTGCCGACGTAGCCGTTGCCGTCGCCGACGAAGTTGTTCATCGTCGCGGCCATCATCCACGTCGACCATGGGTAGCGCTCGTACAGGCTCGGCGAACGCACCTTGTGCGCATAGCCGAACTCGACTTCGACCGTTGGCGCAGCTTCCCAGCGCGCCAGCGCCGAGAAGTCCCAGTTGTCGTCACTGCGCCCGCGGTCGCTCGCGTTGAAGGCGTTGGCCTCCGCATACTGGCCGCCGCCAGCGTTCGGCATCGTGCTGTAGCCCTGCACGTCGCCGGCGTCGCTCTCGACGCGCTCGAAGCGCACCCCGAGCGAGGTCGTCCACTGCGTGCCCGGCTGCGTCTCCCACTCGAGGAATAGCGCCTGGCGATCGCGCTGGCCGTCGCTGATGTTCCAGAAGGTGCCCGGCCCCATGCCGCCGCCCGACGCCGGCCACCAGTCGTCGAGCCGATAACGCTGGTATTCGAGGCCGGCGCGCAACAGGTCGTCAGCGCCCACGCGAATGTCGGCGCGCAGCGCCGCGCCGGTGGTCAGGCCCTGGGTGAACATCGGCATGCCGGCGGCGCAGGTGCCGGCCGGGTCGCCCATGAAGCGGATCGGCGAGCACGGCGAGCCGGTACCGGAGTTGGAGCCGTACCAGTAGCGCTTGTCGGCGCCGAAATCCATGAAGTGCTCGACCTGTTCGTGGTAGACGCGGGCCTCGAGCGCGACGCGCTCGAACTGGCCGAACCAGCGCGCGTTGGCGACGCGCTGCGTGTTCTCGAGCAGGTCCATGCGCTGCGTCGGGTAGAGCTGGTAGGGCATGTCCTGGTAACCGAGCCCGACCTCGAGCAGCTGGCGCCCGGAGCGCAGGGCGAACGCGAGGCGGTGATTGCGCGTCTCGTAACCGCTCGAGCCGACCTCGTCGACGGGCAGCGTGTGCCCGTCGCGCCCGGTCTCGACGAAGTTGCGGAATGCACCGCCGGCCTTGTAGTTGTCGGCCTGCGCCAGCGTCCCGGAGTAGGACACGCTCAAGCGCTCGCCGGCAAAGGTCGCGGCGATATTGCCGCCCTGCCCGGCACCGTTGCTGCGATAGAAGGTGCCGGCCTCGCCCTGCAGCACGGCGTCCTGCCCGCCCGCGGCGAAGACCGGTTCAGCGGTCTCGGCGACGATCGTGCCACCGATGCTGTCGCCGCCGACGCTGACCGGCGTCAACCCGGCATACACGCGCAGCGTCCCGACCTGCGACGGGTCGAGGTAGGACAGCGCCGGGTTCATGTGATTCGGGCAGGCAGCGATCAGGTCCATGCCGTCCACCTTCACGCGCAGTCGGTCGTCAGCAAGCCCGTGGATCGCGGGCAGGCTGGAGACGCCACCGGCACCGACGAGGCTGACACCCGGCACTTCCTGCAACAGGTCGGCGGCATCGCTGGAATTGACCCGCCGCCGGGCGTTGTTCGCTGCCTCGGTCTCCTGCGCACCGGCGGCCGCCGGCAGCGTGATCCGGGTCGCGCGGACGATGACCTCGCTCAGCGGGTCCTGGCCCGCCCCGTCCGCCCATGCGCCCGTCGCGCACAGCAGCGCAACACCGAAGGTTACCCGCCGCAGTCCCATGATCCGGCCTCCCCGGGAGAACAGGCTGGAATTGTTGCGGGGCGGGTACCGGCTGGGAATGCGACATGTTGTCGCAGTCCCGGGGCTCAGCTGCGCAGCGGGCGCTTCTGCAGCTTGCGCTGCAGCGTGCGGCGGTGCATGCCGAGCCGGCGCGCAGTCGCCGAGACGTTGCCGTCGCACTCCTGCAGCACCCGCTGGATGTGCTCCCACTCGAGGCGACCGACCGAGAGCGGCCGCTCCGGCACGCCCACCTCGGCATTGCCTTCGTCGCGGTAGAAGGCGGCCTGGATCTCGTCGGCGTCGGCGGGCTTGGCGAGGTAATGCACGGCGCCGAGCTTGATCGCCTCCACGGCAGTCGCGATCGAGGCGTAGCCCGTCAGCACGACGATGCGGGTGTTCTCGTCCTGCTGCTGCAGCGCCTGTACCAGTTCGAGGCCGGAGCCGCCGGGCATCCTGAGGTCCACGACCGCGAACTCCGGCGATTCCGCGCGCGCGAGCGCAATCCCCACCTCGACCGAATGACCGACTCGAACCAGGTAGCCGCGCCGCTCGAAGGCCGCGGCGAGCACGCGCGCGAAGACCTCGTCGTCATCGACGATCAGCAGCGTTGGCCGCTCGAAGTGATCCTCTTCAGCGCTCATCGTCGATCCGCAGACCCGCGAGCGGCAGGCGCAGGCGGCAGCAGGTACCGCCGCCCTCGCGATCCGCGAGCTGCACCTCGCCACCGAAGCGACGCAACGTATGGAAGCTCAGGAAAAGGCCGAGACCGAGGCCGTCCTGCTTGGTCGTCAGGCCAGCCGTGCCGACGCGACCCTGCAGCTCGGGTGCGAGCCCGCTGCCGCGGTCGCAGACTTCGAGCATAAGGTCCTCGGCCGTCCAGCGCACCTGCACTCGAACCGCCTGCGGCGAGGCGTCGGCGGCATTGTTCAACACATTGATGATGGCGTGCTCGAGCGTCTGCTCGACCACCAGGCGCGGCGCCGGCCGCGGACCGTCGAAGCTGATTTCCGCCTGTACCCCGGCGCGATCGCGCTGCCAGCGGGCACACAGCCCCTGCAGCCAGTGCTCGAGCCCGATCGCCTGGCCGGACTCAGCACGCAGCACGCCGGTACTTGCGGTCAGTGACCCGAGGATGCCCTTGCAGCGGGCCACCTGCTCGCGCAGCAGTGTAAGCCGCGACGAGCCCAGCGGCTCCGCAGCCTCGGTATCCTTCAGCACCACCGCCAGCGTCGCGAGCGGCGTGCCGAGCTCGTGCGCCGCGCCGGTGGCAAGCGTGCCAAGCGCCAGCAGGTGCTCCTGCTGCAGCCGCTGCTCGTGCAGTTCGGCAATACGGCGGTCGCGCTCGCGCACCGAGCGGCCCATGCGCACGGCGAAGCCACCGATCAGCAGGGCGCTGAACACGAAGCCAGTCCACATGCCGAGGTCGTGCAGGCCGGCACCGCGGGGCTCGCCATGGCCGGCATGGATTTCCGGCAGCGGCACGTAGAAGCGCGTCAGCAGCGAGTACGAGAGCACCGTCAGCGCGATCATCGCCCAGGCGTAGGCGCCGGGCAGGGCCATCGCTGTCAGCACCAGCGGCAACAGGTAGAACGGGGCGAAGGGGTTGCTCGCGCCGCCGCTCAGGTAGAGGAGCGCGGTGAAGGCCAGCACCTCGACCGTGAATTGAGCAAAGAGCTCGGAGTCGCTGATGTCCCGGGCGAGGCGCAGCCGGATCGCGGTCAGCAGGCTGGCGGCGGCCACTGCAATGAACAGCGCGGCGAGCGGCCACACCGGCAGCGGCAGCATCCAGCGGGTCATCGCCAGCCACACGACCAGGATTTCGGCGGCCAGGATGATCAGACGTAAGCCATTGAGTCGCCTCAGGTTAATCACATTGCTCGACTGGGAGGGCGGCTGCGGCATGCGCTCATTGTAGTGAGGGGGGCCGGCCATGTACGATGTGCACCGCAAAAAACAGGAGCGACGATGAACGCGCGCGATATGAAGTCCATTGACTGCCTGTACCCCCTCCTGCTGAAGGAGTGGAAGAAGACCTGGGTCGAGGCGACCAACTCCAAGGGCGAGCTGAAGTGCCAGGTCGAGGCGGCCTGGGGCGAGGGC
>SCUD01000020.1 GCA_004297335.1 Gammaproteobacteria bacterium | reverse complement strand
GGGACTTACCCACCCCTTGGTCCACCGTGCCGCCAGCGTTCCAGGGCGCGCGGCCCCGTGGACAAGGCGTGGGTAAGTCCCACCCGCTCAGACTCAAACCTCAATTGGAATTGACTGTGGCCGGGCCGGAGGCCAGTCCTACTTCGTGATCGAGTCGCAGGTTTCGAGGTTCGCGCCGGCGTCGTAGCCCAGACCGTCGCGGCTGACTCCGGTGACGCAGAACTGCACGCTGCCGGGCGTGCGGGTGCGTGCCGACCAGAAGGTGGCAATGCCATTGCTGTCGGTCGTGCGCCCGGTATCGCCGCCGCTGATGACGCCTGACCAGCCGCCGGCGACGCCGGCGCCGGCAACCGCGTTGCCGAGGCCGTCGACGATGGCCACGCGCGCAATCACCTGCGTCCCGCGCGCATCGAGCGCCAGGGCAATGTCACGTACTGACATCGATTCTGGATTGCCCGGTGGCGGCGGGCCACCCGGCGGTGGCGCGCCGACTTCGCAGGCTTCCCCGGCCGTGTAGCGCACCCAGTCGTAGCTTGCGGTGACCGGCGCTCCGCTCCAGGCGAAGGTGCCCGCCCAGCCTGCGGCGGTCTCATCGACCGGCCACAGGTTCATCATGACCTTGTGCAGCGATTCTCCGGCCTTTGGCGTGGGGTTCGCGGGTGAATCGAAGGCCTCATGGACCAGCGCGCCATCGACATACCAGCGGATGCCGGTTGCGGTCCACTTGAAGCCATAGACGTGCGCCGCGTCCGCGGCGTCGAAGCCGAGATCCACGGCGACCTCGTTGCGCGACGCATAGCTGTCGTCGTTGGTCCAGAAGTTGAACTGGACGCGCCTCGTGTCGCTGCCGATGAACTCGACGTCGATCTCGTTATGCCGGCCGTTGCCGCCGTTGTCATACGGGCCGGCGAACGTGAAGAATGAGCTGACCGTGCCGGCCGCACCGGCGGGACGGAAGCTCGCCTCATAGCAGCCGTAGCCATGGAATCCGGTCGTGCGGTACTCACCCGAAGAATACGGCTCGCCGAGGTCGGCGACGTCGTCGAGACGCAGCGTCATCTGGCCGCCGCCGAAGCCCACGTGGTCGGCCCTCCAGGCATTGTCGAAGGGCGAACCGTTCTTCCAGCCGTCGGCCTTGACCCAGCGGGCCGTGTCGTAGGTGTCCAGCGGGTCGACGAACGAGCCCGCGGCCCTGGGCTTCGCCGCAGGCCGGGCCGCGCCCGCCTGCTGGGCCGTCATCGCCAATGCGAGCAACGCTGCGAGCAGAGTCTTGCTGGTGTTCCCGCACTTCCGTTGCGGCATTTGCGTCCCCTGGGCTCCCGCCTGGCTCCTGCCCGGTCCCGGCTTTTCTGCGAGACTACTCCGAACTGTGAACTGCGTCACACTGCCCTTGACATAAGCTGCCGCGTCCGTTGCCCGGCGCGCGCTGGAGCACCGCTTGAATCCCACCGAAACAGCAGATCCCCGGCCACCGCCACGCTCGATCCGCAGCTTCGTGCGTCGCGCCGGCCGCATTACCCGGGCGCAGGAGCGCGCACTCGGCGAGCTGCTGCCGCGATGGGGCCTGCCATTTACATCGCAACTGCTCGACTTGGATGCCGTGTTCGGACGCCGGGCTCCGCGCGTGCTGGAGATCGGCTTTGGCGACGGTGCGACGCTGGTCGAAGTCGCACGCGCGCGGCCGGACCTCGATTTCCTCGGCGTCGAAGTGCATCCGCCGGGCGTCGGCCACTGCCTGCTCGGCATCGAGGCCGCCGGACTCACGAACCTGCGGATCATCGTGCATGACGCAGTCGAGGTGCTGGAGCGGCAGCTGCCACCAGGCGTCCTCGATGAACTGTGGCTGTACTTCCCCGACCCCTGGCCGAAGAAGCGCCATCACAAGCGCCGCCTGGTGCAGCCGGAATTCGTCGCACTGGTGGCCGACCGTCTGAAGCCGGGCGGCCTTTTCCGGCTCGCAACTGACTGGGAACCCTACGCCGAATGGATGCTCGAGGTCCTGGACGCCGAGCCAGGACTCGAGAACACAGCCCCGGGCGGCCGGTTCCTGGACCAGGTCGAGCGTTCCACGACCCGCTTCGAGTCCCGCGGGAGGCGTCTCGGCCACGGTGTCTTCGACCTCGCCTACCGGCGCCGGGGCGTGGTTTCGTAGATTCAGCCGCCGCCAGCAAACGCAGCGGTGGCGCCATCGACCATGAACTGGACGGCGAGCGCCGCGAGCACGACACCGGAGAGCCGGTTGACGACATTGGCGCCGGTCACGCCCATCACGCGCATCACCAGCGGCGTGAGGCGCATCAGTCCCCAGGTGATCCCGAGCACGAGCACGACGACGGCGAAGAGTCCCGCCGACAGGCCGATTTCGCCGCGCGAGGCGCCGAAGGTCAGGAGCACGATCGCGAGAGCTCCGGGCCCGGCGATGAACGGGAACGCAAGCGGGAACACCGAGATGTCCGCGCGCTTCCTGCTCTCGTCGAGTTCCTCGGAGGTCGTGCGCGTACCCGATTCGCGCGCGAAGACCATTTCGAGCGCAATCAGGAACAGCATGATGCCGCCCGCGATACGGAATGCCGCGACGCTGATGCCCATCGTCTGCAGGAACCAGGCGCCGCCGAAGGCGAACAGCGCGAGCACGGCACCCGCGAGCAGCACGGAGCGCAGGGCCATGCGCCGGCGGAACGCCTCATCGGCGCCCGCAGTCAGTCCGGCGAACAGCGGCACCAGCGAGATCGGCTCGACCACCACGAAGAACAGCACGAAGAACTTGAGCAGCTCGTCAATCATCGCGTGCGGCCGTCCCGAGCGCGCGGTCGACCAGGCCCTGCCGCATCATGTACCAGAACAGCAGGATACCCGGCAGCGCCAGCACCGTCGTCAGGAGATAGTAATTCGCGTAGCCCATGGACTCGATCAGGGCGCCGGCGGAGGTGCCGGTCAGCAGCCGCCCGAGGACCGAGGCCGCGGCCGAGATCAGCGCGTACTGCGCCGCGGTGAACTGCAGGTTGCACAGCGCGGAGAAGAACGCGACCACGACGACGCCGCCGAAACCACTGGCGAAGTTCTCGAAGCCGATTGCCGCGGCGAGCCCCGGATTGCTGTGGCCGACCGCGGCGAGCACGGCAAAGCCCAGGTTCGAGACGCACATGAGCACCAGCGCCGCCAGCACCGAGCGCTGCAGCCCGAGCCTCGCGTAGAGCACACCACCGACGAAGATGCCGACGAGAAACGCCCAGAAGCCGAAGCCGACATCGTACAACGCGATCTCGTCGTTGCTGTAGCCAAGCTCGTCGAACAGCAGGCGCAGGGTCAGGTTGGCGAGTGTGTCGCCGATCTTGTGCACCAGGATGAAGAGCAGCACCAGCCAGGCGCCACTGCGGCGCAGGAACTCGGCGAACGGCCCGCTGATGGACTTCCACACCGCGGCGATGCCGCGCTGCCCGGAGGCGACGACGTGCCGCGCGGGTTCGCCGACGACGAGACCTGTCAGCATCGCCGGCAGCGCGAAGGCTGCGCAGGCGATGTAGGCCGCGGCCCAGCCCCGGCGCTCCGCGACGACCAGCGCGAGCGCGCCCGCGGCCGCCGCGCCGATGCGCCAGCCATACTGCGACATGCCGGAGCCGACGCCGAGCTGGTACGGCTTCAGCGTCTCGATGCGGTACGCGTCGATGACGATGTCATAGGTGGCCCCGGCAATGCCGACCAGCACGGCCGCGACGATCGTGGCCTGGATGCTCGCCGCCGGATCGACGAGCGCGAGGTTCACGACCGCGGCGATCACGGCCACGCCTGCAAGGAGCAGCCAGGACACGCGCTGGCCGAGCCGGCCGAGCAGCGGAATGCGCACGCCGTCGACGATCCACGCCCAGAACACCTTGAGGTTGTAGACCAGGAACGCGAGCGTGAACGCCGTGACCGTGCGCTTGTCGATGCCGTCCTGCGCGAGGCGCGTGGTCAGCGTGGCCCCGATCATCGCGTACGGAAAGCCGGAGGAGACCCCGACGGCGAACGCGGCCAGCGACTCCTTTTCGAAATAGGGCCTGAGCGCGGCCCACGGGCCGCTCACCGGGCGTAGTCCATGACCAGCGGCGCATGATCGGAGAAGCGCCGATCCCGGACGATCGTGGCGGCGCTCGCCGCTCCCCGCAGGCCGGGGCTCGCGATCTGGTAGTCGATGCGCCAGCCGACGTTCTTCGCCCAGGCCTGGCCACGGTTCGACCACCAGGTGTACTGCTCCGGCCGCGGATCCACGGCCCGGAAGGCATCCACCCAGCCGAGCTGGTCGAACACCTGGTCCAGCCAGGCCCGCTCTTCCGGCAGGAAGCCGGAGTTCTTCTGGTTCGCGCGCCAGTTGCGCAGGTCGATCGGCCGGTGCGCAATGTTGAAGTCGCCGCAGACCACGTATTCGCGCCGACGGCGCAGCAGGCGGCGCAGCTGCGGCAGGAACGCCTCCAGGAAGCGGAACTTCGAGGCCTGGCGCTCCGGGCCGGCGGATCCCGAGGGGAAATAGGCCGATATGACGGCGAGCTGGCCGAAGACCAGCTCGAGGTAGCGCCCCTCGCGGTCGAACTCGGGGACGCCGAAGCCGCGGATCACGCGGTCCGGCCGGCGCTTCGAGAACACGGCAACCCCGCTGTAGCCTGGCCGCTCGGCGTCGAAATAGTGGCAGTGCAGGCCCGGCGGCCGGAATTCGTTGCCAGCAAGCTGGTGTTCCTGGGCCCTGGTCTCCTGCAGGCACACCACATCCGCCCCCTGCTCCGGCAGCCAGTCGAACAGGCCCTTGCGCGCAGCCGAGCGGATGCCGTTGCAGTTGAGCGTGATGATGCGCATGCTGGCCCTTTGCGGCGACTGGCCATGATAGCGGCCGGAGGGATGCATGCGGCAGTACCAGCGGGAATTCCTCGAACTCGTCATCGCCCGGCAGGCGCTGCGCTTCGGCAGTTTCACGCTGAAGTCGGGCCGCGAGAGCCCCTATTTCTTCAATGCCGGCCTGCTCAGCGACGGCGCGGCCCTCGCCAGCCTCGGCGACAGTTATGCCGCGGCAATCATCGAATCGGGCGTCGTGTACGACCAGCTGTTCGGCCCCGCCTACAAGGGCATTCCGCTGGTGAGCGCCACCGCGATCGCACTCGCCCGGCATCACGCGCGCAGCGTGCCCTTCGCCTTCAACCGCAAGGAGGCCAAGGATCATGGCGAAGGGGGCAGCATCATCGGCACGCCGCTCGCCGGGCGGGTGCTGATCGTCGACGACGTGATCACGGCGGGTACCGCGATTCGCGAGTCCATCGAACTGATCCGCGCCACCGGCGCGACGCCCGCCGGCGTCGTGCTCGCGCTCGACCGCCAGGAGCGGGGCCAGGGGCCGTTGTCGGCCGTGCAGGAGGTTCAGACGACGTTCAGCATCCCGGTGATCAGAATAGTCACGCTCGATGACCTGATCGAGCACCTGGCGGCGGCCGGACGCACGGACGAGTTCGGCCGCCTCCGGGAATACCGCCAGCGCCATGGCGTAGCGGCCGAAGCGTGACGCAGTTGCTTCGGACCGGCGCGCCAGCTGGCCGAATATGTAATGAGAGGTGAGACAAGATGAACCACTGGACGATCCGCCTGCTGCTGCCGGTCCTGCTGCTCGGCCTGATGGCCGGGCTGGCCGATGCCCAGGCGGGCGGCAAGAAGCTCTACCGCTGGGTCGACCGCAACGGCCAGGTCCACTACGGTGACCGCATCCCGCCCGAATATGCAGACCAGGACCGCGAGGTGCTGAACCAGCGGGGCGTCGCCGTCGGCCGCGAGCAGGGCACGCTGACGGCCGAGGAAGCCAAGGCGCAGGAAGAGGCTGCCCGCGCCGAACGCGAAGTGCGCGAGCGCCAGCGGCGCGACCGCATGCTGCTCAGCACCTACCAGTCGGTGCAGGAAATCGAAGTGTTGCGCGACCGGCGCATTGAGCTGGTCGACTCACAGCTGACGATCCAGGAACAATCGCTCGCCAACCTGCGCAAGCGCCAGGCCGAACTCGAGAAACAGGCGAACCGCTACCAGCCGCGCAACCAGGCCGCCGGTGCGCAGCCGATGCCCGAGGGCCTGGGCGCCGACCTGGAACGTTCGCGCAGCGACATCGCGACCCAGGAACGCAATCTCGCGAAGAAGCGCGAGGAACGCGCGGCGATCCTCGCCAGCTTCGCGGCCGACGTACAGCGCTTCCAGGAGTTGCGGGCGGTCGCCCCGCGCTGAGGCTCAGCCGCGGCCCGAGCTGCCGAACCCGCCCGTGCCGCGCGTCGAGGCCGTGAACTCCGGCACCAGCTCGAGCTCCACCTGCACGACCGGGACGATCACCATCTGGGCGATGCGCTCGCCCGGCTCGATCGTGAACGGATGGCTGCCACGGTTCCAGACCGAGACCATCACCTGGCCCTGGTAGTCCGAATCCACGAGCCCGACAAGATTGCCGAGGACGATTCCGTGCTTGTGGCCCAGCCCCGAGCGCGGCAGCAGCACCGCCGCCAGGCCCGGATCATCGAGGTGAATGGCGAGGCCGGTCGGCACCAGCTGGGTCTGTCCCGGTTCGAGGACCACCGGGCCGTCCAGGCAGGCCCGCAGGTCGAGCCCGGCCGACCCGCCGGTCGCATAGGCCGGCAGTGGAATCTCATTGCCGATGCGCGCATCCAGCACCCGCACCTTGAGCCTGCGGGCAGCGACCATGGTGGCCGTCACGACTCGCCGGCCGCGGTATCGGCCGGGGCCTGGCGCACGCTGCACCGCACCGCGCCGATGAGCGCCACCAGCCGCCGCGCCAGCTCCGGCTTGCCCCCGGCCCCGAGATCCTCGCGGCCGCCGTTCCACAGCACCAGCAGCGAGTTGTCGTCGCGGTCGAAGGCGAGCCCGTCGCCGACCCGGTTCGCCGCGATCATGTCGAGGCGCTTGCCGAGCAGTTTCCGGCGTGCGTGTTCCTCGAGGTTCTCGGTCTCGGCCGCAAAGCCGACCACGAAGGGCCGCCCCTGCCGGAGCGCAGCGACCGAGCCCAGGATGTCCGGCGCCCGGACGAGCTCGACGCGGAGGTTCTCGGCGGTCTTCTTGATCTTCTGCGGTGCCACCGCGACCGGCCGGTAGTCGGCGACCGCCGCCGTGCCGATGTAGATGTCGGCGCCGGGCAGCGCGGCATGCACCGCCTCGTACATCTGCTCGGCACTCTCGACGCAGACGCGCTGGACGCCGGCCGGGGCCGGGAGCGCCACCGGCCCGCTGACCAGCACGACCTCGGCACCGGCGTCGCGCGCGGCACAAGCGACCGCGTAGCCCATCTTCCCGGAACTGCGGTTACTGATGAAGCGCACCGGATCGATGAGCTCGCGCGTCGGGCCGGCAGTGATGACGACCTTCAGCCCCGCGAGCACGCGCTCCCGAGGCAGGCGCGCGAGCAGCAGCTCGGCGAGCTCCGCCGGCTCCAGCATCCGGCCCTCGCCCGTCTCGCCGCAGGCCTGCTCACCCGTACCGGGGCCGAAGATCGCCACGCCGCGGCTCTCGAGCAGCGCGACATTGGCACGCGTTGCCGCATTTCCCCACATGAGGCGGTTCATCGCCGGCGCCACCGCGAGTGGCGCCGCGGTCGCGAGGCACAGCGTGGACAACAAGTCGTCCGCGTGCCCGTGCGCCAGGCGGGCAAGAAAATCGGCGGTCGCAGGCGCAACGAGCACGGCATCAGCCCAGCGCGCGAGCTCGATGTGATCCATCGCCGCCTCGGCCGATCCATCCCACAGCGTGTCGCGTACCGGCCGGCCGGAAACGGCCTGCAGCGTCAATGGCGTGATGAAGTTGGCGGCACCGCGGGTCATCACCACCTGGACCTCGGCGCCGCGCTCGCGCAGGCGCCGGACCAGGTCCGGGGACTTGTATGCGGCGATCCCGCCGGTCACACCCAGCAGGATCCGCGCCGGGCGCGGGCTGTCCATCGACGCATTATCCGTGCCCGGCGGGCCGATACCAACTCCGGATAACCACGGGTTCTACGGTTATTCCCGGGCCGCCTGGCCGGCCCCGCCGTAACTCGCCGAACGGGCGGGATATTCGCCCAGCGCCGGCGCCGGGCCGGCGGCAGACTGGTCCCGGAGGCCATCATGCACATCCGGGACTGGCCGCTGGCCGAACGGCCGCGGGAAAAGCTGCTGCAACTGGGTTCCGGCGCGCTGTCGGAGGCGGAGCTGCTGGCGATCTGGCTGCGCCACGGCACCGCCGGGATGAACGCGCTCGACCTCGCGCGCACGCTGCTCGCCCGCTTTGGCTCGCTGCGCAGCGTCCTGACGGCCGAGCGCGGTACGTTGTGCCAGCAGCGAGGCGTCGGCCCGGCCCGCTGGGCGGAGCTGCAGGCGGCGCTCGAGATCGTCCGGCGCCACCATCTCGAACGCCTGCAGAGCGGCCCGGTGCTCGCGAGCCCGCGCACGGCGCGCGACTACCTGATCGCGCGGCTGCGCGACCGGGACCACGAGGTCTTCTGCTGCCTGTTCCTCGACAGCCGCCATCGCCTGATCGCCTGCGAGGAACTGTTCCGCGGTACCGTGGACGGCGCCAGCGTGCACCCCCGCGAGGTCGTCAAGCAGTGCCTGGCGCGCAACGCCAGCGCCGTGATCCTCGCGCACAACCACCCCTCGGGCGTCGCCGAGCCGAGCCAGGCCGACGAAATCATCACCGCGCGGCTGCGCGATGCACTCGCGCTCGTCGAGATCCGCCTGCTCGATCATCTGGTCGTCGGCGATGGCAATTGCACCTCGCTGGCGGAGCGCGGGCTGGTCTGACCGCTGTTCCGGCAGCCCTGAGTACCGGTACACTGTGCTGATAACCATGCATTTTCGGGGGATCCATGCGCCTGCCCTGCCTGCCGCTCCTTGCCTGTCTCGGCCTGCTCTCCGCCGCACCGCTCGCGGGCGCTGAAGCCGATGCGGCGCTGATCACCGCCGCGCGCCTGCTGGATGTCCGAACCGGCCGCTGGGTCGAGAACCCGCGCATCCTGGTGCAGGGCGGCCGCATCGTCCGCATCGACCAGGGCCCGGCCGGGGCCGCCGGGCCCGGCCAGCGCCGCATCGATCTCCCCGGGCTCAGCCTGCTGCCCGGACTCATCGACATGCACGTGCATCTCGACTCCGACCCGACCTATGGCGGCTACACGGGCCTGCAGTTCGGCGACCGCTTCTGGTCCGTGCTCGGGGTCGCCCATGCCGAGCGGACGCTGATGGCCGGCTTCACGACAGTACGCAACGTCGGCGCCGATGCCTGGAACGACGTCGGCCTGCGCCAGGCGATCGACGCCGGCAAGCTGCGCGGACCGCGCATCGTCACGGCCGCATACGCGATTGGCGCCACCGGCGGGCATTGCGATTCGACCTTCTTCCCGCCATCCATGGACCAACACAGCGAATTCACGGCCGACAGCCCCGAGGAAGGTCGCAAGCGGGTCCGCGAGGTGCGCAAGTACGGCGCCCAGGTCATCAAGATCTGCGCCACCGGCGGCGTGTTCTCGCGCAACACCGAGCCCGGCCAGCAACAGATGTCGCTCGCCGAGATGGCGGCGATCGTCGCCGAGGCGCACCAGTGGGGACTGAAGGTGGCCGCGCATGCCCACGGCGCCGCCGGCATCCGCGAGGCCATCCGCGCCGGCGTGGATACGATCGAACACGCGAGCCTGATCGACGACGAGGGCATCGCGCTCGCCCGCGAGCACGGCGCCTGGCTGTCGATGGACATCTACAACACCGAGTACACGCAGGCACAAGGCCAGAAGAACGGCGTGCTCGAGGACAACCTGCGCAAGGACCGCGAGGTCGCCGACCTGCAGCGCGAAGGCTTCCGCCGCGCCCATGCCGCCGGCGTGCGGATGGTCTATGGCACCGACGCCGGGGTCTATCCGCACGGCGACAACGGCCGCCAGTTCGCCTGGATGGTCCGCTACGGCATGAGCCCGCTGCAGGCGATCCAGTCGGCGACGATCCATTCCGCCAGCGCCCTTGGGCGGGACGACATCGGCGTGGCCGAGGCCGGCCGCTACGCGGATTTCGTCGCGGTCGCCGGCGATCCGACCACCGATGTGACCCTGCTGGAACGGATCCCGGTGGTCATCAAGGGCGGCGAACTGCTCAAGGATGGCCGCTGAGGGGCCGCGCGGCAGTTTCCGTTGATTCCGGCGAGATTTGCGCCTTGGCCGACGGCGGGCTCTGCGGCAGAATGGCACCGCTTCCCAAAGAGTTATAGAGATGATCCGTACGCAGATCAGCTTGACCGAGCAGGAATACAAGGCCGCCAAGCGTGAGGCTCAGCGCCTGGGCATTTCGCTTGCCGCGCTTGTGCGCCGGTCCCTGCGCAGCATTGTCCCGAACGGCGACGAGCCGCCGTGGATGCGTTATGCAGGTATGGTCACTTCGGGCGACCGGAGATCGAGCGCAAGCGTAGATGAATTGTTCTACAGAACCGTCTAGAGCCTCGGAGGCTATCGTGCACGCCCACAGCGCCAAGCAGAATGCCATCGAAGCGATCAACCGCCTCCCTGATGACGTCCCGCTGGATGAGATCATCTATCGCCTCTACGTTCTCAACAAGGCGCGCCAGGGCATTCAGGATATCGATGCCGGCCGCGTCATGTCAGGCGACGATCTCGCCAAAGACATCGAACAATGGTGAAGTGGTCGCTGCGCGCACCCGCCGACCTCAAGTACTGTCGCTCCAATAGACCAACCCTTCCGCGCAGGAACGCCAATCCACCGGAAGGGCGGCCCAGGGACGAGGTTCTGCTGATTGGGGTGGCAAGCACCGGGCATGGCATTTGCCTTTCCGCCTCCCTGCTGGTTTAATATGCGGCTCGATTTCCAGGGCATCACGACGGAGCCAGGCCATGTCCCGAGTCTGCCAGGTGACCGGCAAGCGACCGACGACCGGCAACAAGGTGTCGCATTCCAACATCAAGAAGCGCCGCCGCTTCCTGCCCAACCTCCACAACCAGCGCTTCTGGGTGGAGGGGGAGAACCGCTGGGTGACGCTGCGCGTCTCGACCCGCGGCCTGCGCACGATCGAAAAGCGCGGCATCGACGTCGTGCTCGCGGAACTGCGCGCCGCCGGCACCCACGTCTGAGGACCTGACCATGCGCGACAAGATCAAGCTCGTCTCCTCGGCCGGCACCGGCCACTTCTACACCACCAGCAAGAACAAGCGCCTGCATCCCGAGAAGATGGAGGTCAGCAAGTTCGACCCGGTGGTGCGCAAGCACGTGAAGTACAAGGAAGCGAAGATCAAGTAAGCGGGCATCGTCCACGCCCGCTCCGGCGCGTGCCGGAACTTCCGGAAGTCGAGACCACCCGCCGCGGCATCGAGCCGTGGCTCACCGGCCGGCGCATCGAGCGCCTCCTCGTCCGCGAGCGCCGCCTGCGCTGGCCCGTCCCGCGCGGCCTCGCCGCGCGCATCGCCGGGGCCACGATCAGCCGGGTCGAGCGCCGCGCCAAGTACCTGCTGGTCCACACCAGCGCGGGCACGCTGATCCTGCACCTCGGCATGTCGGGAAGCCTGCGCGTTCTCGCGGCAAGTGCTCCGGTACGCGGCCATGATCACTTCGACCTCGTGCTCGACTCCGGCCGTTGCCTGCGCTTCAACGACCCGCGCCGCTTCGGCTGCCTGCTGTTCACGGCGGACGATCCGCTGGCCCATCCGCTGCTCGCGGAGCTCGGCCCGGAACCGCTGTCCGCCGATTTCGACGGCAAACGGCTGTGGCAGCGGGCGCGCGGCCGTCGCGCGTCCATCAAGGCTTTCATCATGGATGCGCGCACGGTTGCCGGCGTCGGCAACATCTATGCGAGCGAGGCGCTGTTCCGTGCCGGCATCCGTCCCGGCCTGGCGGCCGGGCGCGTCAGCCGGGCGCGGATGCAGGCGCTCGCCGCCGCGATCCGGGCAGTGCTGACCGCGGCGCTCGACGCCGGCGGCACGACACTGCGGGACTATGTGGATGCCGCGGGGGCACCGGGGTACTTCCGCCTGCGGCTCGCGGTCTATGAACGCGCCGGCCAGCCCTGCCGGAAATGCGGCACGCCCATCCGGCAGCTGGTGCTCGGCCAGCGCAGCAGCTACTGGTGCCCGGGCTGCCAGCGCTGAGCAGCAGCCGCTCGCCGCGACTCAGCGCGGGCGCTGGACTTCGGCCCGCCGCGTGGCCAGGGCCTCGACCACCAGCGGATGGACGAAGCGGGAGACGTCGCCACCGAGCAGCGCAATCTCGCGTACCAGCGTCGAGGAGATGAACGTGAACTGCTCCTGCGGTGTCAGGAACACATAGTCCACGTCGCGCGCCAGGTGCCGGCTCATGTTGGCGAGCTGGAACTCGAATTCGAAGTCGGTCACGGCGCGCAGGCCGCGGATCACGACGCCGCAACGCTGCTCGTGCGCGAAGTCGACCGTGAGCCCGGCGTAGCCGATCACGCTGACATTGGGCATGTCGGCGAGGACGCGTCGGGCGAGATCCACGCGCGATTCGAGCGGGAACAGCGGCGCCTTGTTCGGGTTGGCCGCGATGCCGATCACGACGCGATCGAAGATGCCGGCGGCCCGGCGGACCAGGTCCTGGTGGCCGTTGGTGATCGGATCGAAGGTGCCGGGATAGACGGCACTGCGGCTGGTATTCAAGGCGGTCACCCCGGTCGGTATCTCATCCGGCCGCAGATGATAGCCGACCGACCCGCCGCCCGGGCGTCAGCCAGCGACGACGCCAGACCGGACGAATGCGAGATGGAAGCCGACCGCGCCGGCCCGGCCGGAACGGTGGAGCACCCAGTCCCGGGGCAGTGTCGGCGGCCCGTCCGCCGCCGGAGCCTCGAGGTAGACCCAGGCCGCCGGCGCGAGCCAGCCCCTGGTATCGAGCGGATGGATCGCTGCGGCCAGCAGCCCGGATCCGAACGGCGGATCCAGGAACACGATGTCGAACGGCACCGGCTGGCTACCGAGAAACTTGATCGCATCGGCCTCGATCACCTGTCCCCGGTCCGGCGCCAGCGCGGCCACGGTCGCCGCCAGCGCGCGGGCCGCAACCGGATCGCTCTCGACGAAAGTGACCGCTGCGGCACCGCGCGACAGCGCCTCGAGCCCCAGGGCACCACTGCCGGCGAAGAGATCCAGGCAGCGGGCACCGGCGATCCGCGGCGCCAGCCAATTGAACAGGGTTTCCCGGACCCGGTCCGGGGTCGGCCGGAGGCCCGGGCGATTGGGAAACAGGATCCGGCGGCCGCGCCAGGCGCCGGCGATGATGCGCAGCCGGCAGGGCCCGCCGGCCCCCGGGTCCCGCCCCGGCTTTTGCAGTGCACTGCCGGGGGCTCCCGGGCGATTGCGGCGCATCGGTTGCTGCCAATCCCTTAAACTTGTGCGACGCGCGATGATACGCGTCCAGGTGCCGGACCACATTCACCGGAGCGACCGATCATGACGATCCGTTACACCATGACCGCCCTGCTGGCCGTCCTGCTGATCGGCGGATGTTCCTCGGGTTCCGACCAGATCGGCGCTACCGATCCAACCAGCGGCAACAACGCCCCGCCACCGGTCGCCGGAGTCGGCAGCTTCTATCCGATGTTCCGGCCGAGCTCCGGCGTGCTGCCCTACCCGACCGATCTGTACTTCAGCGGCACCACGGACGGCACGCTGAACCTGCCGGCATCCCTTGCCAGTTTCACGCCGCATTTCGCTGCGGTGAATGCGCTGGACGGCTACTCGACGACCGCGGATATCACGCTGCGCTTCTCCGGGGCCGTCGATGCCGCGACGCTCGCCGCCAACGTGCGCGTCGTGCAGGTGGCGATCGACAACGCAACCAAGGCAGCCACCGGCGTCACGAACATCCTGCAGCCGGGCGTGCATTACTCGATCGGCGTATCGCCTGACGTGGATACGGCAGGATCGACGCTGCTGATCCGGCCGCTGCGGCCGCTGCTGGCCTCGAGTGGCGCAACCAACAATGGTTACCTGGTCCTGGTCACCAACGGCGTGCGCAGCGCCACTGGCACCGCGGCCACGCCGGACGCGGAGTACCTGACGGTCCGCGACGCGGCGATCGCCGATCTCGCGGCCGGCCGCTTCCCGCCGACCTGCGCGTCAATCAGCAACGCGACGCTGAACGGTGTCTGCCGGCTGACCTACGCGCATCTGGCGATCGGCAGCCAGCTGCCCGGCGGGCTCGCGGTGGCACCGCAGAGCGTCGTGGCCTCGTGGACCTTCTCCACCGTGGCGACGCGCGACACGCTCGCCTGGCTCGCCGCGACGACGGCAGCGCGTCCCTACACGGTTGCCGCCACCGGCATGACCACCGCGTTCATGGGCCTGCCCGGCATCGTCAATCTCTACAACGGCACGCTGAACATCAGCTACTACCTGAGCGCCCCGGCGCCGGGGAACCCAGCCCCGGTCATGACGCAACCCTGGCAGGCGGCGGGTGCGTCACCGGTGCCGGGCATCGATCCGGCCAGCCGCCACCTGACGCGCTTCAACCCGGTGCCGGCGCCGACCACGACACTCGACATTCCGATGATCATTGCGATACCGAACATCAGCGCGAAGCCGCCCGCTGGCTGGCCGGTCGTGGTTTTCGTCCACGGCTTTCCACGCGACCGCACCGATGCGCTGCTGGTCGCCGACACGATGGCCTCGCGCGGCTTCGCGACCATCGCGATCGACCTGCCGCTGCATGGCGTCACGCCGTCATCGGCGCCCTACGCGCAGCCCTTCGCGCAGACACCGATCGAGCGCACCTTCAATCTCGACCTGCAGCTCAACGCCCAGTTCGGCGTTCCAGGCCAGGACGGCGAGGTCGACCCGACCGGCGTCAACTTCCTGAACTTCACCAACGTGCTGGTGCAGCGCGACAACGCCCGGCAGGGAATCGCGGACAATATCGCGCTGATCCGCACGATCCCGACCATCGACCTCGACCCGGCGACGAACCCGGGACCGGATTTCGACGGCAGCCGCATCCACGTGATCGGCTACTCACTCGGCGGTACGCATGCCGGCACGGTGCTTGGGCTGCTCGGCACGGAGGTCAAGGCCTCGGCGCTGCCGAGCGCGGCGGCGATGCTGACCGATACGATCCGAGACTCGGCCACGTACGGCCCGATCATCAACGGCCTGCTCGCCGCCTCCGGCCTGCAGGCAAACACGAGCCTGTACCGGACCTTCTTCCGCAACCTGCAGGCGGCGTTCGATGCCGCCGATACCGTCAACTACGCCGCGACCGCGGCGGGGGCGCGGCAGGTCTACGTGTCCACCTTCGAGGGCGGCGCGGGCGGGTTCCCGACCGACCCGGTCGTGCCGGTCGCTTCGACCCGGCGGCTGGTGGAGACCCTCGGTGGCACCGGCGTGCCGCGCGTCACCGCCGTCGGCACGACCGATGTCTCCGGCCTGAACGGCGCCTGGGTGCCATTCTCGCAGGGCATCCACAACTCGCTGCTCGATCCGGGTCCGTCTCTCGAGGCTACCGTGGAATTGCAGAGCCAGATCGCGACGTTCCTGCTGAGCGGCGGCAACAACGTCGTCATCAGCAACAGCGCGGTGATCGCGCCGTAGGCCCAGGGCGGCGCGCAACCGAACGACCGACGGGAATCCCACATGTTCGGCTCGCGCGCGAGAAGCACCGCTGCCGGTGCCGCCAGCCCCGGGGGCGGCGGTTTCCTCGCGCGGCTGCGCGCGCGCGTCAACCGTGGCACTTCCTGGGTTGCCGACCTGTTGCCGGGCCGCCGGATCGACGACGCGCTGCTCGAAGAACTCGAGACGCGCCTGCTCGCCGCGGATGTCGGCATCGAGGCGACCACCGAGATCCTCGCGCGCCTGCACCGCGCGGTCGAGCGCCGCGAGCTCGCGGATGCCAGCGCACTGCTGCGCGCGCTCGGCGACGCGCTGCTCGCGATCCTGGCGCCGGTCGAACGGCCGCTCGTGATCGATCCGGCGCGCCGGCCCTTCGTGATCCTGGTCGTCGGCGTCAACGGTTCCGGCAAGACGACGACGATCGGCAAGCTCGCGCGGCGGCTGCGCGCCGAGGGCCGCACGGTGATGCTCGCGGCCGGTGACACCTTCCGCGCCGCCGCGGTGGAACAGCTCGGCGCCTGGGCCGAGCGCAGCGACGTGCCGATGATTTCCCAGGAACCAGGCGCGGATCCGGCGGCGGTCGTGTTCGATGCCCTGCAGTCGGCGCGCGCGCGTGGCATCGACGTGCTGATCGCCGACACCGCGGGCCGGCTGCACACCCAGGCGCACCTGATGGAGGAGCTGGCCAAGATCGCGCGCGTGCTGCGCCGCCTCGACCCGGATGCGCCGCACGAGGTACTGCTGGTGCTGGACGCGGGTCTTGGCCAGAATGCGCTGCGCCAGGCCGAGCAGTTCCAGCGGATCATCGGCGTCACCGGCCTCACCCTGACCAAGCTCGACGGCACCGCGAAGGGCGGCGTACTGGTCGCAATTGCGCGTCGCTTCGGACTGCCGATCCGCTTCGTCGGTGTCGGCGAGCAGGCGGAGGATTTCGGCGTGTTCGACGCCCACGCCTATGTCGACGGACTGCTGCGGCCCGCACCGGAGGAGAGCCGGTGATCCTGTTCGACCAGGTCTTCAAGCGCTATCCGAACGGCTGCGAGGCACTGGCCGACCTGTCCTTCGAGCTCGCGACCGGGGAGATGGCCTTCCTGACCGGTCATTCGGGCGCCGGCAAGAGCACGGTACTGCGGCTGATCGCGCTGCTCGAGCGGCCGTCGCGTGGTCGGGTGGTCGTGAACGGCCAGCACACCTCGGCGCTGCGCCGCGGCCGGATCCCGGCATTCCGGCGCCAGGTGGGCCTCGTGTTCCAGGATCACCGGCTGCTCGATGATCGTCCGGTAGCGGACAACGTCGCGCTGCCGCTCGCGATCGCCGGGGTCGCGCGCCGCGAGATGGACAAGCGCGTGCGCGCCGCGCTCGACCAGGTCGGGCTGCTCGGCAAGGAACGCCAGTTCCCGCTCGAGCTGTCCGCCGGCGAGCAGCAGCGCGTCGGCATTGCGCGGGCGATCGTCAGCAAGCCGCCGGTGCTGGTCGCCGACGAGCCCACCGGCAACCTCGACCCTGACCTCGCGCTCGAGATCATGAACCTGTTCCACCGCTTCAATGCCGTCGGGGTCACGGTGCTGGTGGCGACTCACGACGTGCACCTGTTGGAGCGCTTCGGCGTGCGGCGGATCCACATCGAAAAGGGCCGGCTCGCCGGTCATCCCGATGTCGCTGCCTGAGGAACTGCGCGCACCGCGTCCGGCTGGACCGCGGACGCCCGCCGGTGCCGCGTCGGCCTGGCTCGAGCGGCACGCACAGACATTCGTGGCCTCGCTCGGACGCCTGGCGCGGCAACCCTTCGCGACCTTCCTGACGATGCTCGTGATCGGCATCGCGCTCGCACTGCCAGCCGCTTTGAATCTGGTCGTCGCCAACGCCCGCGCCGTCAGCGCCGGCCTCGGCGAGACTGTTCAGCTGTCGCTGTACCTGCGCCAGGATACGACCCAGGAACAGGCACGCAAGGTGCAGCTCGCCGTGGCCGCGCGTTCGGAGGTTGCGGAGGCCGTCCTGGTCAGTCCCGACGAAGGGCTCCGGGAGTTCGCGGCACTGTCCGGCATCGGCGAGGCACTGCGCATGCTGACGGCAAACCCGCTGCCCTGGCTGGTCAAGATCCGGCCGGCGCCACCACACGACTCCGTCGACGGCGTCGCGGCGCTGGCGGAGAGCCTGCGCGAGCTGCCGGAGGCGGAACTGGTCGAGGCCGACACGGCCTGGGTCCGCCGCCTGCACGCCATCCTCGATACCTTGCGACGGGTCACCGTACTGGTCGCCGCGATGCTTGCGCTGGGCGTGGTCGCCATCGTCGGCAACACGATCCGCCTCGAGATCAGTGGCCGGCGGGCCGAGATCGAGGTCACGCGGCTGGTCGGGGGCAGTGATGCATTCGTGCGCCGGCCCTTCCTCTATTCCGGCTTCTGGCAGGGACTTGGTGGTGGACTGATCGCCGTGGCGCTGATTGGTGGCGGCCTGCTCGCACTCGAGGCGCCGATCGCCAGGCTGGCGGCCGCTTATGGCAGCCACTACTCCCTGGTCGGACCCACGCCATGGGAAGTCCTGGGGCTCATCACGTCCGGTGCGGCATTCGGCTGGCTGGGCGCTTGGCTGGCAGCCGGGTATCACCTGAGACGTATCGAGCCTCGCTGATAACTATTTGTTTTAGCTCATTATAATCCTCAAGCACCGGCGGACCTCCTGGATGCTTAGCACTCTATACAAGAGAGTGCTAATATATTCACGAGAGGTGAAACACCGATGAGCGTTTCAAGTCTGGCCCTGAAAAACCCCGCGTTGGTCTTGGCCGGTCCGGTTGGAAGCCTGGACGCTTATATCGAGCGCGTCTCCAGCGTCCCGGTGTTGACCCGGGAGCAGGAGCTCGCACTGGCCCGGCGTTTTCGCGAGCATGAAGACCTCGATGCGGCGCGCCAGCTGGTGCTGTCGCACCTGCGCTTTGTCGTGCACATTGCCCGTGGCTACGCCGGCTACGGACTGCCGGCTGCCGACCTGATCCAGGAAGGCAACATCGGCCTGATGAAGGCCGTCAAGCGCTTCGATCCGGGCCTGGGCGTGCGGCTGGTCAGCTTCGCGGTGCACTGGATTCGGGCCGAGATCCACGAATTCGTGATCCGCAACTGGCGCATGGTCCGCGTCGCGACCACCAAGGCGCAGCGCAAGCTGTTCTTCAACCTCCGGCGCATGAAGAGAAACCTTGCGTGGCTTTCCGACGAGGAGACCCACGCCGTGGCCAGTGAGCTCGGCGTCGAACCGCGTGAGGTCCGGGAGATGGAGCAGCGGCTTTCGGCTCGCGATCTCGCCTTCGACCCGACTCCCGAGACTGACGAGGAGGATGGCGCCTGGTCCCCGGCACATTACCTGCCGGCGCCGGAAGCGGATCCCGCCGTGGCCCTGGAGCAGGAGGAATGGGACGGCGCCGTGTCGGAACAGCTGGTCCAGGCCCTGGGCAAGCTCGACGAGCGCAGCCGGCACATCGTCAACGCGCGCTGGCTCGCGGCGAACAAGCGCACGCTGCAGGAGCTGGCGGACGAATACGGCGTCTCGGCGGAGCGCATCCGCCAGATCGAGGCCAACGCCCTGAAGAAGCTGAAGGGGGCGCTGCCCTTTTCCGGGCACGACGGCTGAGGGTTGTGCCGCCTTTTTTGCTACTCTTGGATCCCGCCCGTCATCGCAAGGGGAAGCGCAATGACCATCCTCCGTACCGCCGCACTGTACGCGGCCCTGGCTGCTGGCCTGCTCGGCCTGTCCGGCTGTGCCAACCAGCAGGTACCTGCTGAACAGGCACTCGCCGGCATCGAGAAGTCACTCGAGGGCTCGGGCGAGCAGCTGAAGAAGTACCTGCCGGAGCGGTACGAGGCCATCGTTGCCAAGGTCGAGGGCCTGCGCTCGAGCCTCGCGCAGTCTGAGTACCGCAAGGTCGTCAAAGAGGCGCCGGCGGTCGTGGAAGAGCTGCGCCGCGCGGTGGCCGATGCGGCCATCAGCCGCGCCGAGGCCCGGATCGCCGTCGAGGCCGAATGGAATGACCTCATCAAGGTGGTTCCGGGGATGATCACGGCAGCCGACGAGCGCCTCGCAAAACTGGCCGGTCGTCCACCCGAGGGGACGGATCGTGAGGCGTTCCAGCAGGTCGTTGCCCGGTATCAGGAGGCGCGGACCGCGTGGGGCGAGGCCGCCAGCTCCATCGAAACCAGCACTTTCGAGGCGACCGTCGCCAACTCCCGCAACCTGAAAGCGGTATTCGCTGAAACCCTGGCGGCGTTGGGCGTCCCGGCCTCGTGACGTTCGCTGCGGGATCACCGGCGAGCAAGCCAGTGCCGTACCGTCGGGCGGCACTGGCGCTCGCGCTCATGCTGGCGATTGCCGGCTGCTCCAGCCGTGATCCAGCGCAGGGCGCGATTACAGCCTCCGAGGACCTGCTGGCCGCCATCCATGAGGATGCCCAGGCCTATGCGCCCGACGGCTATCGCGAGCTGAAGGCCCAGCTCGACAGCGCGCGCGCGCTGTTCCGCGAGGAACGCTACCAGGAGGCAATCGCCGCACTCGATGACCTCCCGGAGCGGGCTGGCGTGCTGGCGACCGCCACCGCGGCGGCGAAGGAGCGGCACCGGGTCGAACTCACGGCGGCCTGGAGTGGCCTGGCGGCGACACTGCCGGGAATGCTCGGCGCCATCGAGCTGCGTCTCACGGAACTTGGACAGATGCATCGCTTGCCGGAGGGCCTGGACCAGGCCCTGATCGAGGAAGCCCGGGCCGCGCTTGGCAGCACGCGCGCGGCCTGGGACGTTGCCGTCGGGACGCACGCAGCCGGCGACCTCGGCGGCGCTGTCGGACAGGGACAGGAAGTGCAGGCGCTGATCCATGAGCTGATGGCTCGCCTCGGCATCCAGCCGGGCTGAAGGACTAGAGCGTTGGACCCCGTTGACCTGTACGACCTGCGCGGCACGCTCAGCGACGAGGAGCGGATGGTCCAGGATTCCGTGGCCCGGCTCGTCGACGAGCGCGTGCTGCCGGACATCCAGCGGCACTTCGAGGAGCACACCTTTCCGCGCGAGCTGGTGCCGGAGATGGCTGCGCTCGGCCTGTTCGGCAGTACGCTCGAGGGCTACGGTTGCGGGGGAATGAACGCCGTCAGCTACGGGCTGATCTGCCAGGAGCTGGAGCGCGGCGACTCCGGAATCCGCAGCTTCGTCTCGGTGCAGTCGAGCCTGTGCATGTTTCCGATCCATGCCTTCGGCACCGAGGAACAGAAGCAACGCTGGCTGCCCGGAATGGCGGCCGGGGAAGTGATCGGCTGCTTCGGCCTGACCGAGCCGCACGGCGGTTCCGACCCGGCCAACATGAAGACCCACGCGAAGCGCCGCGGCGATGACTGGGTCCTGAACGGCGCGAAGATGTGGATCACGAATGCGCCGATCGCCGACCTGGCGATCGTCTGGGCGCGGACCGAGGACGGCATCCGCGGCTTCCTGGTCGAGCGCGGCACGCCTGGCTTCACGACCCGGGAGATCGAGCGCAAGTTCTCGCTGCGGGCCTCGGTGACCGGAGCGATCTTCCTCGAGGATGTCGTCGTGCCGCAAGCGAGCATGCTGCGCGGCGCACTCGGGCTCAAGGGCCCGCTCGCCTGCCTGAACCAGGCGCGCTACGGCATCACCTGGGGCGTCATCGGTGCGGCGCAGGCCTGCCTCGCGCAGCTGCTCGACTACACGCAGACGCGGGTGCTGTTCGGTCGCCCGCTGGCCGCCACGCAGGCGATCCAGATCCGCCTGGCGGAAATGGCCCGCAGCATCACGATGGCGCAACTGCTGTCGCTGCAGCTCGGCCGCCTGAAGGACGTTGGCCGCATGCAGCCGGCGCAGGTCTCACTGGCCAAGTGGAACAACTGCAGCATGGCCCTGCGGGTCGCCCGCGACGCGCGCGACATGCTCGGCGGCTCCGGCATCAGCGCCGAGTACGTGCCGATCCGCCACGCGCTGAATCTCGAGAGCGTGATCACCTACGAGGGTACCGAGACCGTCCACCAGCTGACCATCGGCCGCGAGCTGACCGGAATCAGCGCCTTCTGAAACCGCGTGACGGAGCTCACGGTTCCAGCCGCCCGGGCGGGCCTTCAGGATCCGTTCAGGCCGCCACCGCCTAGACTGTCCGCGAGCCTGCTGTTCCACCCGCAGGCGCTGACAGGAGCCTCGACATGAACCGCTACGCCCGCCTGCCCGCCACGCTGCTCGCCCTCTGCACGCTCGCGAGCGCGCCGCTCGCGCTGGCCGACCCGCCGCCCCATGCCCCGGCGCACGGCTGGCGCGCCAAGCACGATCCGCACTACGTCGGCTACCACGGCCGGCGCTGGAACAACGACTACGGCATCCGCAGCGGCCGCTGCGACCGCTCCCAGGTCGGCACCGTGCTCGGTGCCGTCGTCGGTGGTGCGATCGGCTCCACCGTGGGCAGTGGCGACGGCCGCCTGATCGCGATCCTGGCCGGTGCGACGATCGGCGCCGTGCTCGGCCGCGAGATCGGCCGCGACATGGACCGCAGTGACCATGCCTGCCTCGCGCATTCGCTGGAGCTCGCCGACGAGGGTCGCCGGGTCAGCTGGACGGGGGCCCGGCCGGGCATGGTGTACACTCTGGTACCGGGACGCCGTTTCGAGCGCGATGGCCAGGACTGCCGTCACTTCACGCTGGTGCGCGCCGGCAATGGCAACAGCGTTCGCAGGAATGGCAGCGCCTGCCGCGTCGGCGATGGAGAATGGCGCACAACATGAGTCGATGCGGCAGGGGCACTGCTCCTATAATCGGCGAAGCCAACCGGAGGCACGCCGATTCCAGCGCTCGACCATCCCGGGCTCCCGGAGCTTGTCGCCCACCGTGGCGATGCCGAGCACTTCCCCGAGAATACGCTGCCGGCGCTGCAGTCGGCGCTGCGGCTCGGGCTGCGCTTCGTCGAGTTCGACGTGCAGCTGTCGGCCGACGGCGTACCCTGGGTGATCCACGACGTCGAACTCAGCCGGACCACGAGCGCAAGCGGTGACCTGCGGCTCCTGGGCTCGGACTGGCTCGACCAGGTGGATGCCGGCGAGCCGCGGCGCTTCGGCCACCGTCATGCCGGCACACCGCTGCCGCGCCTGACCGCGGTCGCCGAGCTGCTGGCCGCCAATCCGCAGGCCCGCGCCTTCGTGGAACTGAAGCGCGCGAGCCTCGAACACCACGGTCGCGAGGCCTGCATCGAACGCGTGGTCTCGGCACTGGCAGGCGTACGCGAACGCTGCGTGCTGATCTCCTTCGATGAAACAGCCTGCCGGCTCGCCCGCGCGATGAGCGGGCTGCCGATCGGCTGGGTACTGCAGCATACGCCTGATGCGCAGCTCGCCACGCTCGCCGAACTCGCGCCGGAATTCGTCTTCTGCGATTTCCGGCGGCTGTCAGCGCAGGGCAGCCTGCCGGAGGGACCCTGGTCCTGGGCCGTGTACGAGGTGCGGGATGCCGCCCTCGCCCGCTCGCTGCATGCACGCGGCGTCGCCCTGGTCGAGACGATGGCTCCCGCGCGGCTGCTCGCGGAACTCGGCCTGCCGGTCCTGGGGAACCCATGAACGACCCGCTCTACATCGCGATCGACCAGGGCGGACATGCAACACGGGCGGTCGCGTTCGACCGCGACGGACGGCAGGCCGGAGCGGCGGTGGTGACGGTCACGACCCAGCGCAATGCGCTCGGCCACGTCGAGCACGATGCCGCGGACCTGGCTGGCAGTGTCGTCACCGCGCTCGAGGACCTGGCCCGCCACGCGCCACTGTCCCGCTGGGCCGCGGCCGGTCTCGCGGTCCAGCGTTCGAGCATCGCCTGCTGGGACCGGCGGGATGGACGGCCGCTCGCTCCGGTGATCTCCTGGCAGGACCGGCGCAACGCCGCATGGCTGCGTGGCCTCGGCCATCAGGCGGCACGCGTGCACGAACTCACCGGCCTGCCACTGTCGCCGCACTACGGCGCGAGCAAGCTGCGCTGGTGCCTGGACCACGTTCCGGCGGTACGCGCGGCAGCGGCCGGTGGCACGCTGGCGGCCGGGCCGCTCGCGAGCTTCCTGCTGCACCGGCTGCTCATCGAGCGGCCGCTGCTCGCCGATGCCGCGAACGCCGCGCGCACGCAGCTGTGGTCCCCGTTCGAACGCGACTGGTCACCGCCGCTGCTGGAACTGTTTGGCATACCGCGCGCGATCCTGCCGCACGCAACCGGCACCGGGGCACCGTTCGGGCACCTCGCCATCGACGACCACCGGGTACCGGTCACCATCTGCACGGGCGACCAGTCGGTCGTGCCGTTCGCGGCCGGGCCCCTCGATCCACATGCCGCCTATATCAATCTTGGCACCGGGGCCTTCGTGTTGCGCCCGACCGGATCTGCGCTGCGCGCCGCCCCGCTGCTGACCAGTGTGATCCGCGCTGATGCGACGCACTTCGACTGCGTGCTCGAGGGCACCGTCAATGGCGCAGGTGCCGCGCTCAGCTGGCTCGAGGAGACCCAGGGTACCGCTGCCGTGCGCCTGCTCGCGCTGCTCGACGCCGCTCCGCTCAGCGACCCGGCGGCTCCGTTTTTCCTGAATGGCGTCGCCGGGCTCGGATCGCCATTCTGGCGACCGGACTTTGCGTCCCGCTTCGTCGGCGAGGGCAGCGAGCTGCAGCAATGCCGCGCCGTGCTCGAGAGCGTCGCCTTCCTGGTCAAGGTCAACCTCGACGCGATGGACCGCGAGCTGGGCCGCCCGCGACGCCTGGTCGCGAGTGGCGGCCTCGCCGGCAATGCGCTGCTGTGCCGCATGCTGGCCAGCCTCGCCGGGGCGCCGGTGGAGCGCGCCAGCGACCTCGAGGCCACTGCACGCGGGCTGGCTCGGCTGGTTGCGGGAGAGCCAGCAGGCTTCGCGGCCGCCCCGGCGCAGCGGCTCGAGCCCGAACCAGAACAGACGCTGCTCGCGCGCTACCTGAAGTGGCTCGAGCTGATGCGCGCGGCCACCGGCGCCTGACTCAGCCGGCGAGTTCGTCCGCCAGGACGCGGTCGATCCAGCTCGCGCCGCGCAGCCGTTCGACGAAGCCGCAGTGCCCCCCGCGACCGGTTACGGTCACGCGCAGCGCCGGCGTGCGTGCGAGCCCATCGAGATCGCTGACGGGAATCACCGGATCGTCGGCTGCGGCGACGAGATGCGTCGGCACGGCGAGGTCAGCGAGCACTGGCCCGGTGATCGCATAGCCGCGCAGGTAGCTCGCGAGGTCCGGGAACTCCGTATACCGCAGCACCATGCGTTCCGTCATCGCCGTCAGCGAGGTCTCGCCGAGCAGCTCCCGGAAGTCGTAGTCCGACGGCCAGGCGAGCTGCTTGGCGCGCAGCGAGCGCCGCCACTTGAACAGGAAGTAACGGCGGTACAGCGCCGGGCCGGACTCGAGCGCCACCAGCGTCGCCGCTGGATCGAGCACCGGACACACGGCCACGATGCGCTCGAGGCGCAGGCCGGCCGGCGCGGCGCGCGCGCCGACGCGCAGCATGAAGTTGCCACCGAGCGAGAATCCCGCAAGCGCGAGGCGGGCAGCGGGAAACAGCGCCTGCAGGTGCCGGATCGCGCCGATCACCTCGTCGAGCCGGCAGGAATGGAACAGCCCGGCATTCAACGCGTGTGTGCCGCCGTGGTCGCGCAGGTTCAGGCGCACGACCCCACAGCCGCGCGCGTACAGCAGCTGCGCCACCGACAGCAGGTACAGCGAATCGGCGCTGCCTTCCCAGCCGTGCAGCAACACGGTGAGCCGGCGCGGCGACGCGGCGACGCCATCTGTCGGCGGCGCATAGGCGGCCAGCAGCCGCACCCCGCCGCCGCATTCCAGCAGCAACTGGCGGCTCGCGCCGATCAGCCGGCGTGCGCGGCGCTCGACGAAGCGACGGCGCAATGGCAGGCTGGGCAGCACTGACTGCAGGTGCCGGTTGCCGAGCCAACGCGACGGACGGAATGCGCCGGCGCCGGCCGGACCTCCGGTCATGGACCGCCGACGAGGCTGATCTCGACGCGATTGTTGGCCTGTGCCGCCGCGTTCCACTGGCCGGCTGTCGCCGACTCCGCCGGCGGATAGGCAGCCGCGAGGCGCTCGCGCGATCCGGCGACCAGCTCGAGTGCGATGTTGCCGCTGGTACGACGCCGCACGGTGGCCGCCAGGTTCGCAAATCCGAGCGGCTGGCGCAGCGTGCCGTTCGCTGCGTCGTCCTGCGGATTGCCGAACTGCTCGCACTGTGCCGCCGGTGCCGCGGGCGCAGCCAGCACCAGTCCATGTTCCGGCACCGCATCGAGGCAATAGCTGCCCGCGTAGACCTCGACGCGGATCCGGCCGACAACGCCCTCGCGCTCGAGCTGGTTGACGAAGTTGCGCAAGGCATCGAGACGCGGAGCGCCGAGCGGCGCCTCGCCAAACGGTACCGACAGCACGATGGTCCTGGACGGCGCCGGCGCCGCGGTCGCGGCCGCAGCGGTCGCACGCTCGAGTTGCTGGCGCAGCCCCTCGACGGTTGCGCTGAGTTCCCTGCTGGCCGCCGCGGTCTCCGCGAGCGCCTGCTCGGTGCGCACACCGGCTGCACGGGACTGCCAGTACACGATCCCGGTGCCGGCAAGGGCCGCGAGCGCCAGGACGGCCGCCACCACCCAGCCGGCACTGCGCGATTCCGGCTCGACGTCTGGTGGCACCGGTACGGCCGGCGGCTCGGCCGGCTCCCGCGGACGCAGTTCGGTGACGATGCGGTGCGTGTGGCTGTCCAGCGTTGCGACCACGAAGCGCCGGAGTTCGATGCTCTGCTCGCGCAACAGATGCTCGATGTGTCCGTGCAGCTGTGGCTCCGGCTGCCCGGCCACCAGGGTCGCGGCCTCCGCCTCGGCGGCCGCCTCGGCCACGGCGCCCGCGCCGTCGACTGGCTGCAGCACCGGCGGCGCACGATCGCGGCGATCTGGAAGCAGCTGCAGCTGGTACAGCGCCTTGGTGACGTCGATCGGATGGATCGACTTCGGCAGCACGCCGACCGCGCCCGAGGCCCGCGCGAGGCCGGCGTACAGGTCGCCCTCCTGAGAGGTATACATCATGATCGGGATGGCGGCCGTCGCCGGATTGGCCTTGATCTCGCGCACCGCCTGCAGTCCGTCCATGCCCGGCATCAGGTGGTCCATGAAGACCACGTCCGGCCGGCTGGTGCCGAGGTACTCGAGCGCCGCCTCGGCGGATTCGGCGACATCGACCACGATGCCGTACTTCTCGAGCATCCGGCTGAGAACGACCCTTGCGGACTTCGAGTCATCGACGACCAGAGCGCGCTTCGCCGCCATGCATGTCCTCCCGATCCGGATGCTCGAAGTGTAGCGCACGCAGCTGTCAACCGTCGCACCGCCGGCGTGGAACGGGACGGTCTTCACGGTCGCACATCCGCGGCCGATCAGGGCTATGATGAAAATCCGGCAGTGGGTGCCGGATGTCATATTCCTGTGCGAGTCGCTCGCATGCGATGGCGATCCTGGATCCTGCTCGGTTTCCTGCTGGCACCAGCGGCGCTCGCTGCCGGCCGCCTCGAAATCGAGGCCGAGCGGATCGAATTGGCCGGAATGAGCGCTGCCGGCCTGCGGCTGCGCTGGTCGCACCAGCCGGATGGCAGCGGCCACATCGCGCTTGGGGCCGACAGTGTCGCCGTGCCCGCCGCCGCCGGAAAGCTCGCGGAACTCACGCTCGATTGCACCGACCTGCGCATCAACGGCGACACGCTCGAGTGCCGCCATGGCGAGCTCGGCGGCATGCTCGGCCGCTTCGGCCATCAGGATGCGCGGTTCAGCCTGCGCGCGGACACTGCGGGCAGCACCACGCTGAAGCTCGAGTCCCTGGCGCTGGCGAGCGGCACAGCTCGCGGGAGCCTCACCCTGCGCGGACCGGCCTGGGAGCTGGATGCCACGCTCGCCGGGCTCGATCTCGCAGCCACCGCTGTACTCGTGCAACCCTGGTTCGCGCTGCCCGCAGGCCTGACCGTTGCTGGCCAGGGCTCCGGCAGCCTGCACGCGCGCGGCAGCGCCAGGCAGCCGCGCAGCCTCACCACCACGATCGCGCTCGCGCGCCTCGACCTCGCGAATGAGGCCGGCACGATCGCAGCGGAGGCGCTGGCCGGTGAGCTGCGACTCGAAGCCGGATTCGACCGCTCCGGCGCCGCGACGATCACGGGCGCCCTGCAGATTCCGGCCGGACAGGCCTATGCGGACCCGGTATTCCTGGACTTCGCCAAGCACGCCGTCGCGCTCGCGCTGGCCGGCACGCTGGCAGCCGACGCGGCGCACTTCACGGCCCGCGAGTTCACGCTCCGCCAGGCCGGTGTCGGGGAGATCCAGGGCTCCGCGCTGCTCGACCTCACCGGCGATGCGCTGCTGCGGAGCGCCCGGCTGCAAGTCGCAGGCATCGATCTCGCGCCCGCACTGCCGGTCTGGGTGCAGCCGTTCCTGATCTCGACCGCGTTCAAGGATCTCGCCGGCGAAGGCCGGATCAGCGGCGAGCTCGACCTCGACGATGGACTCCCGAGTCGCGCGGCACTCACGCTCGAGGGCATCACGCTCGACAGCCAGACCGGCTCCTTCGGCGTCACCGG
>SCUD01000187.1 GCA_004297335.1 Gammaproteobacteria bacterium | reverse complement strand
GCCCGGTCGATCAGCGCCAGCGGGATGCCTTCGTCGGCGGCCAGCATGGCCTCGTTCAGGTACGGCATCAGGATCCGGTTGACGATGAAACCCGGAGCGCTCCGGCATGGCACCGGCAGCTTGTCGAGCTGGCGCGCAAAGGCGAGCGCCTGCGCGGCGACCGCTGCGCGCGTGTCGCGCGCACTGATGATCTCGATCAGCTGCATCTTCGCGACCGGGTTGAAAAAGTGCAGGCCGACGAATCGGCCGGGATCGGCGAGGCCACGGGCCAGGTCCTCGAGCATGATGCTGGAGGTGTTCGTCGCGAGCAGCGCATCGGCTCGCATCTGCGGTTCCAGCCGGGCGTACAGCGCGCGCTTGGCTTCCGCGTTCTCGAAGATTGCCTCGATCACGATATCGGCGCGCGCGACTCCCTGGCCCTCGATGTCGGCCTGCAGCCGCTCGGATGCTCCCGGGTTGCCGCGCCGCGTGAAGAACTCGCGCGCCCGCGCGAGGGCCGGCTCCACGTAGCGCGCCTCGCGGTCCTGCAGCGTCACCGTCAGGCCACGGAGCGCGCACCAGGCGGCGATGTCCCCGCCCATGACGCCGGCGCCGACGACGTGCACGTGGCTGCCGGGTCGTCCGCCGCCGCCCAGCGCCTTCAGGCGGTTCTGCAGGGAGAACACCCGCACCAGATTGCGGGAGGTCTCGCTGCACAGCAGTGCAGCGATCGAGCGCGCCTCATCCTCCATGGCCGCGGGACCGCGGCCACCGTGGCGTGCCCACAGGTCGATGATCGCCCACGGTGCCGGGTAGTGCTCGCGGCGTACCCGGAGCGCCACCTGCCGGCGGCTCTGGGCGGCGACGACGTGGCGCAGCAATGGCCAGCTGAGCAGCCGCAGCGCCGGGGGAGCGCGCCGCACCGGCGGTGCCGCGAGCAGGATTTCACGGGCCGCCGCGTCGAGTTCAGCACGCGGCACGAGGCGATCGAGGAGGCCCATGCGCAGTGCGTCCCGCCCGCGCAGGGTACGACCCGTCAGCATCAGCTCGAGTGCGGCAGGCGCGCCGAGCAGGCGTGGCGCCCGGAGCGTGCCGCCAAATCCCGGATGGATGCCCAGCAGGACCTCCGGCAGCCCGAGGCTCAGGCGGCCGTCGTCGGCGCCAATGCGGTATTCGCAGGCCAGCGCCAGTTCGAGTCCGCCGCCCAGCGCGAAGCCATGGAGCGCGGCAACTTTCGGCAGCGGCAGCGCTTCGAGGCGATCGAGCACCTGCTGTCCGGAGCGGACCAGCTGGCGCGCCGCCTCGACCGAGGTGAGACCGCTGAATGCGGTGACGTCGGCGCCGGCGATGAAGCCGTTGTCCTTGCCGGAGCGAACCACCAGTCCGCGCGGGCGCGCTGCGGCAAGCTCGGTAATCCGCGCATCGAGTTCACGCATCGCCGCGTCGCCGAGCGTATTGGTGCTGCTGCCCTGCAGGTCGAAGGTGAGCCACGCCAGGTTCCCGGCATCGAATTCCAGCCGCCAGTGTCCGGTGGCAACCGTCATCACTCGGCCTCCGTCGGCAGGGCGGTGGCGGCAGTCTGCTCCCGGAACGCCGGGTCGATGTCGAAATCGAACACCAGCGGCAGATGGTCCGAGAGCGGCACCACCGGGATGTCGAAGCCGCGTGGTATGACGCCCGCGCCGTACAGCACGAAGTCCAGCTCCTTGCGCGGCCAGCGGCTTGGATACGAGGGCAGGCCGGCGATGTTGGCACTCTTCAGGCCCGCGGCCTGCATGAACAGGTAGATCTCGTGCTCGCCCCAGAAAGTGTTGAAGTCGCCGGCGACGATCACCGGCTTGCGCTGCCGGCGCACCAGCTCGTGCAGGTGGCGCAGCTGGTAGTGGCGGTGGCGGAAGCGCAGTGACAGGTGCACCAGAAAGATCGCCACTTCGTCGAGCTCGAGCTCGATGATCAGCTTCTTGATGCCGGTCTCGAAGTAATGGAAGCGCTCACCGTGGACGCGCGGGGCGGCCAGGAAGGCATTGGCCTGCTTGCGTACGATGGGCATGTACTGGTTCAGGGATTCCTCGCCGTACTTGCACTGGTAGGTCGAGTACTGGGCCAGTCGTTCGGCAATATAGCGAGCCTGGTTGACCATCCCGCTGCGGATGGAGCCGGTGTCGACCTCGATGAGGCCGACGACATCCGGGTCGCGCTCGCGGATGAAGTCCGTGATGCGCTCGAGGACCTGGCGGCTGCTGCGCAGGTAACCGGCACCGGGGACCGGCAGGTGGAAAGCCGGCCCCGTGCCGGTCGCGTAGCGGATGTTGTAGACGATCAGTCGCACGGAACCGGGTACCGTCACAGCGGGAAAAGACGTATTCTAGGCCGGCTCGCACGACAGAAGGTGGCATCTGTGTCGGAAAACAACCCGATCCGGCTCTTCGTGGGCCATCTGTACGCGCCCGATGAGGCTTACTTTCGCGTCTTCGAATACCTGGAGAGTGCGCCGAACTTCTTCTATGTCAACCTGGCGACGCCAGACCGGCCGCCGCGCGGCCGGGACCGGGAAGTGCTGAAGGAGGATCTCCGGCGCCAGATGAGCGATGCCGAGGCTGTGGTGCTGCCGGCCTCCCTGTACGCGCAGGATCCGGTACTGATCGAATTCCAGGCGCTGTATGCGAAGACCTGCGACCGGCCGCTGATTGTCCTGGAGTCATTCGGTACCGGCGCCCCGGTACCTCCCCGGTTGCGCGAACTCGCAGACGAAGTCGTGCCATGGAACAGTCGCGACCTGGCGGACGCGATCCGTCGCCATGCGCGCCATCAGGACACGACGCGCTGGGACACGATCGAGTTCAAGCTCGACTGACGCTGACCAGGGCAGGAATCCGCGAAGGAATCGGCAGCTCGCCGCTGCGCCTTGGCCAGGGGGCGAGGTCGCTCTTACCACCATCCCGATGCAGGGCATCGAGCAGGGCGACGATCCGCACTGCGCAAGCATCCGCCTCGTCAACCGACATCTTGCGAACCGTGGCGGCCACCGCCGTCTCACCCCGCAATGGGCGGACTTCAGTCATTCGCTGACAGAGCGATTCGAAGTCGGCGCGGATCGAACCTGGCAGCTCGGCTGGTGCAAGCTCCTTCAAATGACGTGAGTAAGCGTCCATAAGTCTTTGTTTTATTGAATGGGCCTTGGCCAGCTCCACCGTGGCCCTGTGTAGACTCTCCCAGGCGGCCTGATTCATATTAGATCCCTAACTCTCTGTTTCAAGAGAACTTCGAGACTTCCAGAAACGTGATGATTAACCGGATCATCCATCGCCCACTGGCTCAAGGATCCCCGTTCCATCAAGCCAGTGCGCGATAAATATAGCGCTATTTCTGGAAATGGGAAGCCCGCTGGTTCAATTTCTTGCGGTAGTTCAAGAATTTCAGTCCTATACTTCCAGCAGGATCGTTCGGGATGGTGGTGATGACCTCATTCAAGCCGGAGTTACAGGTCAGGTTGCTGGCCGGGTTGGCACAGCTCACGCGCCTGCGAATCGTCGCCGTCGTAGCGGAGGCTCCCGAGCCAGGGCTGCCGGCGGGAGACATCGCGCGGGCCGTGCGCTGTCCGGCCTCGACGCTGTCGTTCCATCTGAAGGAACTGGTGCAGGCCGGAGTACTGGAGGTGCGCGCCAGCGGCCGGTTCATGATCTACCAGCTGCGCCGCGATGCATTCCAGGGGCTGTGCGAATTCCTGCAGGTGCTCGGCGGCACTCGTCCCGATTCGCGGGCCGAGCCGCCGGCCAGCGGGCGGCGCAAGCCCGCGCGCAGCCGTCGCGCCGTGGACAGTGACCAGCTATCGATGTTCGGAGAATGAATCCGCTGCGCGGCGGGCGGATATCATAAGCGGATGTCAGTAGCGGAAGCTGCGTTGAGCGGCCCGGTCCCACCGGCAACTGGTGGCTGGGTGGAGCTCAAGGGCGATGTCCTCTGGGGCCGTTTGCCGGTTCCGGGAATGCTTGGGCACGTCAATGTCTGGCTGCTTCCGGAGCCGGGCGGATGGTGGCTGGTCGATTCCGGACTGCCGCAGCCAGCCGTGGAGTTGGCCTGGGCCGGGCTCGCCGAGGCTATCGATCTGCGCAGTCGGCTGCGTGGGATCGTCGTCACCCACCACCACCCGGACCACATCGGCATGGCGGCGCGGCTGGCTGCGGAATATGACGTCCCGGTGCGTTGCAGCCAGGCGACCTACCAGGCTGCCGAGTCTGCATTGCGCCCGGAGCCGGCCGCGGCCCTCGCCGCATTTGAGGACTGGGCCGCGGCGCACGGAGTACCCGCCGATCAGGAGCTCAGGGAACTGCTGACCGGTGCCTTGTACGCCCGGATGATCAGCGGCCTGCCGGTACCGGCTCCGTTCCTGAATCAGGGAGAGGACCTGCCACTCTCGGCTCCGTGGCGGATTTCCCTGCACGAAGGGCATGCCCCGGGTCATGTGTGCCTGTACAACGCAGTCGACGACCTGCTGATCAGCGGCGATCAGGTCCTGCCTTCGATATCTCCGAATATCAGCCTGCACCCCGGGGGACGCGATGACGATCCGCTCGGGCAGTACCTTGCCTCCCTGCGCGAGTTGCGGGGGATTCCAGACACTGCGATGGTCTTGCCGGCGCACGGCCGGCCGTTCAACCATCTGCACTCTCGTCTCGACCAGCTGGCCGCGGAACACGCGACGCGCCTGCGGGCCATCGAGGCCGCGCTGGTGACTCCGCGCGCGCTCGACGAGGTGGTGGCGCTGCTGTTCCGGGTGCGGTTGTCGGATATCTTCAATCGCATGCTGGCGATCGGCGAGACGCTCGCACATCTGCGCCACCTGGAGGTGGCCGGGCGGGTACGGCGGCAGGGCCGGGGCCCGGCGCTGCGCTGGGTGGGCCAGGAGTAGTCGATATGCGCGTACGGGTCAGGCTGCAGCCATTGCTTCTGGCGGCCCTGCTGCTGGTGGCCGGCGTGGCTGCTGCCGGTCCGGCGGCGGACTCGAGGTTCGTGGCACAGGTCCTGGCTGCCGAGGATGCGCGTTTCGCGGCGATGATCAGCGCCGATTCAGCAGCTCTCGGGACCTGGCTGGCCGACGATCTCTACTACGTCCACTCGACCGGTTCAGTCGAGAGCCGCGGTGAACTCCTTGCCTCGCTCGCCAGTGGCCGGATTCGCTACCACGCGATTGAGGTGATCGAGCGCGAGGTGCTGGCGCTGTCGCGGACCGCGGCGCTGGTGCGCGGTGTTGCCGGCCTCCGGGTCAGCGCCGACGGCCGGCCGCTCGAACTGCGGATCCGCTACCTGGCCGTGTACGGCCGCCAGGCTGGCCACTGGCGGCTCCGGACCTGGCAGTCGCTGCAGCTCGGGCCGCGCTGAGCTGCGTTGGCCAGCCGGGAATCTCGCATGGACAGCCTGCAGCCGTTTGCCGGGATTCGAGCGAGGCTGGCGCTGCCGGTCGTCGTGGCGCCGATGTTCCTGGTCTCGGGTCCGGACCTCGTGCTGGCGGCCTGCCGCAGCGGCGTGATCGGCTCCTTTCCGGCGCCGAACGCGCGCTCAATCGAGATCCTCGATGACTGGATGAGGCGGATCGCGGGGGACCTCGCCAGCGCGCAGCACGTCGGGCCGGGCGCCGGAGTCGCCCCGTGGGCCCAGAACCTGGTCATGCACAGCACCTACGATCGCCTGCGCGCAGAACTCGACCTCGTCGCCCGGCATCGCCCGCCGATCGTGATCACGGCGCTCGGCAGCCCGCGTGCCGCGCTCGAGGTGGTGCATGGCTATGGCGGTCTCGTGATTGCCGACGTCAATTCGGTGGAACACGCGCGCAAGGCCGCAGCGGCCGGGGTCGATGGACTCGCGCTGGTCTGTGCCGGTGCCGGGGGGCATACCGGGCGCATGAGCGCCTTTGCCTTCATGCCGGCCGTGCGCGAGTTCTTCGACGGCATCGTGATCCTCGCTGGCGGGATCAGCGATGGGCGCGGCATCCGCGCCGCGGAGCTGCTCGGTGCCGATCTCGTGTACATGGGAACGCGCTTCATCGCGGCCGAGGAAAGCCTGGCAGTACCAGAGTACAAGCACATGGTCGTCGCGGCGACCTCCGAGGACCTGGTCCTGAGCAACTCCTTCAGCGGTGCGGATGCGTACTACCTGCGCCAGAGCATCGAACGCGCGGGCTACGACCCGCACAGTCTGCAGCCGAAGCCTGGCATGGACCTCGCCGGATCGCAGGCCAGGATCAAGGCCTGGAAGGACGTCTGGTCGGCCGGCCAGGGCGTCGGCCTCGTGCATGCGATCGAGCCCGCGGCGGCCATCGTCGCGACGCTGCGCCGCGAATATGCGGCCGCCGCCAGCGGCGGCCACCCGTAGCTCAGAGATTTGCGTTCGCGAAGTCCCAGTTGACCAGGTTCCACCAGGCCTCGACGTAGCGGGGGCGCGCATTCCGGTAGTCGACGTAGTAGGCGTGTTCCCATACGTCGCAGGTCAGCACCGGCACCAGGCCGGCGGTGAGCGGACAGCCGGCATCGTGCGTGTCGACGATCGCGAGCTTGCCGTCGCCGTCGCGGACCAGCCAGGCCCAGCCACTGCCGAAATGACCGACGGCGCGGGCCGTGAAGGCCTCGCGGAAACGCTGGAAGTCGCCGAAGGCCGCATTGATCGCAGCGGCGATGCGCCCGGTCGGGGCCCCACCGCCACCGGGCCGGAGGCAGTTCCAGTAAAACGAGTGGTTCCAGGTCTGGGCCGCATTGTTGAACAATGCCCCCGAGGCGGTCTGGACGATCTTCACCAGACTCTGGCCCTGCAGCGCGGCATCCGCAGCCACCGCGTCGTTCAGGCGGGTCAGGTAGGTCTGATGGTGCTTGCCGAAGTGGAATTCGAGCGTCTCCTGGCTGATGTGCGGGGCCAGTGCGCCGGTCGGGTAGGGCAGTGAGATTTCGAATGCCATGGTCAGGCTCCTTGGGGTCTGCGGGCGATCTGGAATCATTCTACCGGCCCTGGCGTAAGGCTGCACTGGCTGATGGGCAGCGCCTCGCGCTGTCGTGCGGTGGCTGCCGCATCGATGGTGTAGCCGTCGGCAGTGACGATGACGCCATAGACCTCACGGGCGCGCGCAACCGACACGAATCCGTTGCGCAGGTCCTCGCTGACCCTGGCGGGGTCGCGCCGGAGCGGATCGCCCCAGCCGCCGCCGCCCGGGTTGCGCGCCTCGCAGGCCTCGCCCGGCCGGATGGGCTCGGTCACGAAGGTCCTGAGCACGCGGTGGGCGCCGTCGGTGCCGATGATCTCCATCTCCGCGCAGGGTCCGCTGCCGCCACCGGCGACACCGGCTGGTGCGCTGCGCTGGCCATCGCTGTTGCCGGTCATCAGCAGTGACATGGCTCCCGGCAGCGTACGGGTAACGAAGCGCACGTAGCTGCCCGGCGAGCCGCGGTACTGTCCCGCGCCCTCCCAGTCCTGCAGCACCTCGTAGTGCGTGACCAGATAGGGTGAAGAGGACTCGAAGTGCTCGACGTTGGGCCGCACCAGGTTCGCGCAGGCGCTCTGGAAGCCGGCGCCGAGCCAGCCGTCGAAGCCCTTGACCGCCCCGCTGCCACCGTCGCTGCCGAAGGTCTCGGTGAAATAGTTGCGCGGATGATCGGTGCGCGGATCGATGACGTCGGGCTGGGTGCCGATATTGATCGGGCACAGGTGCCGGGACCAGGCGGCCATCGCCCGTTCCGGCAGGGCCCGGCCGATCGCCAGCATGCAGGCCTCGACGATCTGCGTGCCGACCGAGATCTGCGAGGCGCCGACCGTGGCCGGATAGCGCGGGTTGACCACCGAGCCCTCGGGCAGGACGAAGTGGATCGGATTCAACGCGCCACCGTTCTTCGGCACGCTGGCATCGACGAGGTAGAACAGGCCGACCATCGCGCTGGTGATCGTGGCCCCGACCGGGCAGTTGACGAAGGTCGCCTGGGCATCGCTGGCAGAGAAATCAAAGGTGAGTTCATCCCCGGCGACGATGGCCTCGACCCGCACGTGGACCGGGCGGTCCGTGTGCCCGTCCCAGTCCGTCGTCGATTCACCGTGGTAGTGGCCGTCCGGGATACGGGCGATCTCGGCGCGCATCGCCCGCTCGCCGGCGGCTATGATCCCGGCCATGCAGGCCTTGATGGTCTCGACCCCGTACTTCCGGCACAGTGCGGCGATCTGTTCCTCGGCCTGGGCCATGCAACCGTTGATCAGGCGCGTGTCCATGTCGAGCTCAGTCGGCATGCGCACGTTGCGCAGGATCAGGTCCCACAACTCGCGCTGCAGTTCGCCGGCGCGGATGATCTTCAGCGGCGGGATGTTCAGGCCCTCGGCGATGATGTCGTAGGCGCCGGCACCATAGCCGCCGGGCAGGAACCCGCCGGTATCGCTGACGTGGGTCTTGGCCTGCAGGAAGCCGAGATGCTCGCCCTCGAAGAACATCGGGCGGATGAAGTTCCAGTCGGGCAGGTGGCCGCCGCGCACGATGTACGGGTCATTGGCGACGATGAAGTCCCCCGGCTGGTAGTCGCCGTGGAAAGTCGCCTCCAGTCCCTTGATCGCCTCCTCGGCGACCAGCGTATGGATCGGTGCGGCGGTGGCCGCCACGACGATCTTGCCACGGGCATCGAGGATCGTCTGGCCGAGATCGCGCGCGAGCGCAGTCACGAAGGACTGGGTTGAATAGAGGATCTTCTCGCCAATCTGCGCAGTGAGATACTCGAGCTTGTTCCAGACCACCGAGAAGGTGATCGGATCGATGTTGGCTGCGCTGCTCTGGCGGCTGTTCTGGGCCATGGCTCAGGCCTCCCTGACCGTCACGTAGTTGCCGTGCCCGTCCACGCGCGCTGTCGTCCCGGGCGGGAGCACGAAGGTCGTGAACGCCTCCTCGATGATCGCGGGTCCGGTGATGGCAGCGCCGGCGCCCAGCCGGTCACCATCGAATACCGGCGTGTCGACGAATCGGCCCTGGAACCAGGCCGCTCGCGCGCCCTTGCGGGCGGCGGCCGCATCGCCACCGGGCGGCAGCCGGCGCAGCTGCGGCGGGCGCGTCACCGCGCGGCCGGTCAGGTGCAGGCGCACGATCTCGGTCGGATAGCTGGCGTCGGCATAGCCGACGGTCTGCTCATGCACCCGGTGGAACGCAGCGACCGCTTCCTGCAGGCTGGCCGCGCTGACCGGGCCAGCGGGGACCGGCGCATTGCGGTCGCGGAACTGCCCGTAGTAGCGCATGTCGAGCGAGCGGCGGATCAGCATGTCGCCAGCCGCGACCCCCTCGCGCGTCAGCGTTGTCCGGGCCAGCCCTTCCATCTCGTCGAACAGCGCATTGATGCGCGCGAGGTCGGCCTTCGCGGTCTCGCTGTAGTAGCTGCGCTGCCAGTCGTGCTTCAGGTCGCAGAACAGCATGCCGTAGGCGCAGTAGGTCGGCGCCACCTTGGGGATGATCAGCGTGCCGATGCGCAGCTCTTCCATGATCCGCACCGCATGCACGGCGGCGGCACCGCCCGCCGCGCAGAGCGCGAAGTCGCGCGGGTCGTAGCCGCGTTTGGCGAAGGCCACGTCCGTGCCGCTGGCCATGTTGGAGTTGATGACCTCGTGGATCGCGGCCGCGGCTGCGTGCAGGGTGAGCCCGAGCGGCGCTGCGACGCGTTCCTGGATCGCCGCTTCCGCGAGGTCCCGCCGCAGCCGGGTCGCGCCGCCAAGGAAGAACTCCGGATCGATGTAGCCGAGCACGACGCTGGCATCGGTCACGGTCGGTTCGGTTCCGCCCTGGTCGTAGCAGGCCGGGCCCGGGCTCGCACCGGCGGAGCGGGGCCCTACCTGCAGGCGCCCGGCAGCATCGACCTGCGCGATGCTGCCGCCGCCGGCGCCGATCGCTGAAACGTCGACGCAGGGCAGCGCGAACTTCTTGCCGTCGATGACCTGCTGCCGGACCGTATCCACGACGCCGTCGTGCGCGACGCCGACGTCGAAGCTGGTGCCGCCCATGTCGACGGACAGCACGTTGCGAAAGCCGTGTGCGAGCCCGAGGGCGAGCCCGAGCGATGGCCCGGCCGCCGGCCCTGACAGCAGCAGCATCGCCGGATTCTCGCGGACAATCTCCGGCGTCGCGGTGCCGCCATTGCTCTGGATGAACAGCAGCTGTCCATGGAAGCCCTCGCTCTCCAGCAGGCCGCCGATCCTGGTGACGAAGGCGGTCACGACCGGGGCGACGTAGGCGCTGAACATCGCCGTGCTCCAGCGCTCGGTCTCGCCGCTGACCGGCAGCACGGTCGAGGACAGCGTCACGCAGGTGCCGGGGCTGGCCGCGGCGATGAGCTCGCCAATGCGGCGCTCGTGCGCCGGGTTCACGGCCGAGTGCAGCAGCGTCACGGCGATCGTGGTCACCCCCTGTGCCACCAGAAAGCCCACGGCACGCCGGACGTCGTCCTCGTCGAGGGGCGTGACGACCGCGCCACGGAAATCGATGCGTTCCGTGACTTCGGTCATCAGGTGATAGGGCGTCAGTGGCTGTGGTGGATCGGCCCGGAAGTCATAACCATCCGCGGGACCTTCCTTCCATTCAGCCTTGGCGATCTGCGGGAAGGCCATGCGCAGCCGATAGCCCCGGGTCGCGATCGTACCGAGCCGAGGCCCCATGTGCGTCGCCACGACGTTCGTGGCCATGGTCGTGCCAATGACGATCGTGTCGGTCGCGCCGAGCAGCGCGCGCAGCTCGAGGCCCCGTGCCTCGGCGAGCCGCCGCAGGCACTCGAGCGTGCCGACGGTCGGGTCCCGGGGCGTCGTGTGCGCCTTGCGCATCAGGGCCTCGCCCTGAAGATCGATGAGAACGCCATCCGTGAAGGTGCCGCCGCTGTCCACCGAAATCCTGAAGCCCATGTGTCACCTTCCCGGGCCTGGCCCGTCGCCCGGTCCCTTGTAGCAGCTGCCAGGACTGTTGTGAAATCAACAGGGATGGATCAAGCTATTTGGCGGATCAATAGCAGGTCTTTTATATGCGATTCAAAGGCTTGGACTTGAATCTTCTGGCAGCGCTTGATGTCCTGCTGGACGAGGCGAGTGTGACGCGGGCAGCCGCCCGGCTGCACCTGACCCAGTCGGCGACGAGTTGCGCGCTCGGCCGCCTGCGCGCGGCGCTGAACGATGAACTGCTGGTGCCGGCTGGCCGGCGCATGGTGCTGACACCGCATGCGCTCGAACTGCGCGATCAGGTCCGCCAGATCGTGACGCTGATCGACGCGACGATGCATTCGAATCCGGGGTTCATACCGGAACAGTCGCTGCGACACTTCCGCATCGCGGCGTCCGATTACATCTACGCCTCGGTCGTCAGCCGGGTGCAGCGCGCGCTCTACCGGCTGGCTCCCGGCATCAGTCTCGACCTGGTGCCGAACCGGGGCGAGGAAATCTTCGCGCTGCTGGAGCGCGGCGAGCTCGACCTGATCATTGCGCCCGAGGAGTACTGCGAGCCGGGCAATTCGCGGGCGACTCTGCTGACCGACGACTGGATCGGACTCGCCTGGATTGGCAACCCGGTGGTCGGCGACTCGCTCACCGCCGAACAGTACCAGCAGGCCGATCATGTGGCGCTGCGCCAGGCCGAGCCGGTGATTGCGCTCGACCAGCAGGCGCTGCAGGCACGCGGCCTCGAACGTCGCGTCCGTGTATCGGCGCCGATGTTCACGCTGATCCCGGAGCTGCTGATCGGCACGGACCGGATCGCGACGGTGCCAAGCCGGCTGCCGCAGGTGCGGCTGTACGCAGCACAGCTGAAGACCGTGCGACTGCTGTTCGAGCTGCCGCCGCTGGTCGAGACCATGCAGTGGCATCCATCCCGGGATCGCGACCGGGCACTCGCCTGGCTGCGGGAGCTGCTCACCCGCGCCGGCACCGATCCCGCGGCCTGGGCCGACTGAGGGCGGCGGGCCGTCAGCCGGGAGCTACCCGGCGGGCGGTGCGCGTTCTTCGCCGAGGACCATCCGGCGGACCTTGGCGGCATAGCCCTTGCGCGCCGCCGGTTCGGGGCGCAGCAGCGACACGACGATCGCGGCAGCGAAGGCCAGCGGCATGGAAATCAAGGCCGGATTGCGCAGCGCGAACCAGGCCCGCTCGTGCTGCAGGATGTCGATCTGGATCGTTGGCGAGCCATAGATCAGTGCGCTGGCCGCCAGCGTGCCGGAGACGATGGCCGCGACCGCGCCAGCAGTCGTGAAACCGCGCCAGAAGATTGCCAGCACCAGTGCCGGAAAGATTCCGCTCGCGGCCAGCGCAAACGCGAGTCCGACCATGAAGGCGACGTTCTGGCCCTTGAACAGCAGGCCCAGGGTGATCGCGAGGGCCCCGAGCAGGACAGTCGCCGCGCGCGCCACGAGCAGCTGCTCCTCGCGGGAGGCATCACCTTTGCGAACGACGTTGACCCACAGATCATGGGACAGCGCGGCTGCGCCGGACAGCGTGAGTCCCGCCACGACGGCGAGGATGGTCGCGAACGCCACGGCGGCGATGAGCCCCAGCAGGCCGGTCCCGCCGAGCACTTCGGCGAGCAGCGGGGCGGCCATGTTGCCGCCCCGGTCGACCGCGAGAATCGCATCCTTGCCCACCAGCACCATCGCGCCGAAGCCGAGCACGAAGGTCAGCAGGTAGAAGAAGCCGATCAGGCCGGTAGCCCAGAACACGGACTGGCGGGCCGCCCGGGCATCGGGCACGGTGTAGAAACGCATCAGGATGTGCGGCAGTCCGGCGGTGCCGAACATCAGCGCCAGGCCCAGCGACACGGCATCCCACGGATTGCTGATCAGCTGGCCCGGCGCCAGCACGCCGGGACCGTAGCGCTCGGCCGCCGCCGCAAACAGGCGCAACGGATTGAGGCCATACTGCAGCAGTACGAGCAGCGCCAGCAATGCGGCCCCGCCGAGCAGCAGTGCCGCCTTGACGATCTGCACCCAGGTCGTGGCGATCATGCCGCCGAACAGCACATAGGCGAGCATGACGACCCCGACGATCACGACCGCCGTCTCGTACGACACCCCGAACATCAGCCGGACCAGATTGCCGGCGCCGACCATCTGCGCGATCAGGTACAGGGCGACCACCGCGAGCGAGCCGAATGCCGCGGCGATCCGGACCGGCCGCTGGCGCAGCCGGAAGCTGATGACGTCCGTGGAGGTGTAGCGGCCGAGATTGCGCAGCGGCTCGGCGATCAGGAACAGCACCACTGGCCAGCCGACCAGCCAGCCGGTCGAGTAGATCAGGCCGTCGAAGCCCGAGGTCGCGACCAGCCCGGCGATGCCGAGGAAGCTCGCGGCACTCATGTAGTCGCCGGCCAGCGCGAAGCCGTTCTGCCGGCCGGAGATCCGCCGGCCCGCGGCAAAGAAGTCCTCGGTCGTGTGGGTATGACGCGCGGCCCACCAGGTGATCGCGAAGGTCAGTCCCACGAACAGCAGGAAGAAACCGATGGCCGTGGCATTCGGCTGGCCGATGGCCGTGCTGGTGCTCACCGCGGCGCCCCGTCGGCGCGCAGGCGTTCGACCTGCCGGTCGAAGTGGCGGTTCGCCCAGTGTACATACACCCAGGTCGTCAGCCACGCCGCGACGATGACCAGCGCTCCGAGCAGAATGCCAACGCTCAGTCCCGGCGCGAGCATCCGTCCGACCGCCTCCCGATTGAAGGCGACGAACAGGATGAAGCCGAAATACAGCACCAGCACCACGACGCTCAGGGCCACGGCGATCCGCCAGCGCTGCCGGGTGACCTGCTCGAGGTTCATGGCTGCGCAGCTTACGCGATTGCGGACCCGCAGCGGCAGGCGTGTTCCGGCTGGGGCGGGCACGGCGGCCGCGCTATACTCGCCGCCTTTGTCGCGCCCGGGCCAGCTGCCAGAGGAAGACCATGAAGCTCGAAACGCTCGCGATCCACGCCGGGTATTCTCCGGATCCCACGACCAAGGCGGTCGCGGTGCCGATCTACCAGACGACTTCGTACGCCTTCGACAGCACGCAGCACGGCGCCGACCTGTTCGACCTGAAAGTCGCCGGCAACATCTACACGCGGATCATGAACCCGACGAACGCGGTGCTGGAAGCGCGGGTCGCTGCGCTCGAGGGCGGTATCGGCGCGCTGGCGGTCGCCTCCGGCATGGCCTCGATCACCTATGCAATCCTGACGCTGGCCGGGCAGGGCGACAACATCATCAGTACCACGACACTGTACGGCGGCACCTACAACCTGTTCGCGCACACGCTGCCGCAGCTCGGCATCGAGACGCGCTTCGTCGCCCCCGATGACATCGACGGCATGGCCGCGCGCATCGATGCGCGCACGCGCGCGGTATTCTGTGAGTCGCTGGGCAACCCGGCGGGCAACGTCGCCGACCTCGCCGCGATCACCGACATGGCCCATGCGCATGGCGTCCCGGTGATCGTGGACAACACGGTGCCGACGCCGTACCTGTGCCGGCCCTTCGAGTGGGGCGCGGACATCGTCGTGCATGCGCTGACCAAGTACATGGGCGGCCACGGTACGACGATTGCCGGCTGCCTGGTCGATTCCGGGCGCTTCGACTGGAAGGCCCACGCCGACCGCTTTCCGCGCTTCAACGAGCCCGACCCCTCGTATCACGGTGTGGTTTATACCGAGGCGCTGGGCCAGGCCGCTTTCATCGGCCGCGCACGCGTGGTGCCGCTGCGCAACACTGGCGCGGCGCTGTCACCGTTCAATGCCTTCCTGTGCCTGCAGGGCATCGAGACGCTGCCGGTGCGCATGGACCGGCATTGCGACAATGCGCTCGCCGTCGCGCGTTACCTCGAGGCGCATCCCCAGGTGACCTGGGTTCGCTTCGCGGGGCTGCCGGGCAGCCCGCTGCGGCCGCTGGCCGACAAGTATCTGGGCGGCCGCGCCGCCGGCATCCTGTCGTTCGGGATCGACGGTGGTGCCGCCGCGGGGGCGCGCTTCATTGATGCGCTGCAGCTGGTGACGCGGCTGGTGAACATCGGCGACGCGAAATCGCTGGCCTGTCACCCGGCGACGACGACGCACCGCCAGCTGTCGGAGCAGGAGATGGCGAGTGCCGGAGTGTCGACGGACCTGGTGCGCCTGTCGATCGGACTCGAACACGTCGATGACATTGTTGCGGACCTGGACCAGGCACTGGCGGCGGCGCGCCACGGCTGAGTGCCGCCGGCCGTGCTGCGCCGCGAGCCAATAAGAGGGCAATGGGACCGGTCACCCTATCCGTGCCAACCCGGCCAGAAAATCAGGGCCGGGCGCAACGAAACCCAGAACGAGGAGGGGGATTCGCCGGGCGGGTTGCAGGTCACGTCTCAGCCAGGTGGCCCATCCCATTGCCATAAACCGGTGGTCAGTCTTCCCTGCTCCTCCGCAGAAAAGATGTATTTCCAATGTGTGTTTTATAGCATGCGCCTGAGCGATAATCAACATCTGCAAGGCATCTTTACTCACCCGGATCCGGTGCCGCGCCGATGCGCCTGACCGTCTATTCCGACTACACGCTGCGCGTGCTGATCTACCTGGGCCAGCATCCGGAGGGGCGCAGCACGATCGCGGACATCGCCTCCGCCTATGGCATCTCGCGCAATCACCTGATGAAGGTCGTGCATCACCTCGCGCGGCGCGGCGACATTGCCAGCCTGCGTGGCCGCGGCGGCGGCATCCGTCTCGCCCGCCCGCCGGAGTCGATCAACGTCGGTGCGATCGTGCGCGCGACCGAAAGGGACGGAGCCCTGGTGGAGTGCTTCGCGAAGCGGGGCGGTGCCTGCCGGATCGAGGCCGCCTGTGCGCTGAAGGGCATGTTCGGCCGGGCCGCGGAGGCCTTCTTTGCGGAACTGGATACCAGCACGCTCGCCGACCTGTTGCGCACCGAGCAGCGGATGGCGCTGCTGCTCGCCGCCGCTACGGCAGGATCTCCGGGAGGCCCGGCACGTGCTGCCGGCCTTCCAGCAGCTGCAGGCTCGCGTCGCGGAAGTCGTCGCCCACCGGCTCGAATCGCCCGCCGAGGCACTTCGACAGGAAACCCTCGGCGACCGCGAAAAAGCTGAGGCGATTCGTGGCCCGGGCGAGGCCATGGCCTTCGTCCGGATACAGCACATAGGTCACCGGGATGCCGCGCGCCTTCATCGCCGCGACCAGCTGATCCGATTCGAGGCGCGTGACCCGCGGATCATTCGCTCCCTGGGCGACCAGCAGTGGCCGGCGGATCTGGTCCACGCGAGTGATCGGCGACCGCGCGAGCAGTGCCGCCCGGCCGGCTGCGGTCCGCGGATCCCCGACGCGCCGGTACCAGGTGGCCTCCAGGAACGGCTTCCAGTATTCGGGGAAGCTCTCGATCAGGGTCACCAGGCTCGACGGACCGACGATATCGACGCCGCAGGCGAAGGATTCCGGCGTGAAGGTCAGGCCGACGAGGGTGGCATAGCCGCCGTAGGAGCCGCCGAAGATCGCCACCTGTTCCGGCGTCGTGACCCCGGCGGCAACCGCCCAGTTCACGGCATCGATGAGGTCCTCGTGCATGCGGCCGGCGAATTCCCCGTCGGCCGCATTGAGGAAGGACTTGCCGAAGCCGGTCGAGCCGCGATAGTTCACGGACAGCACCGCGTAGCCGCGATTCGCAAGCCACTGGTGGACCGAATTGTAACCGTAGCTGTCCCGCGACCACGGGCCGCCGTGGACGTACAGGACCATCGGCAAGGGCCGTTCCGGCGCACCGTCGCCGTCGGCATCCGTGCCCGGCGGCAGGCTCAGGTAGCTGACGAGCGCCAGGCCGTCGCGGCTGCTGATCCTGCGTGGATGCATGGCCGCCAGGCTCTTGCCCTCAAGAGCGGGGCGGGTCGTGAACAGCCGCTCGAGCGTCCGGCGCTCGCGGTCGTAGAGATAGAAGCTATAGGGCTCCGTGACACGATCGACGCCGATGGTCCACCAGCGGTTGTCGTGCGACTGACTCTGCAGCGCCCAGGCGCCGCCCGCGTTGTGGTTCAGGAACTCGATGTCAGCCCGCGCCGCCGGGTCGATCGCTTGCCATTCCGGCTGCAGATAGTCGGCGCCGAAAGCGAGCATGCGCCCGCTCGCCGGGTCGACGATCGCGGCGTTCACATCCGCGTACGGGTGCTCGCCGATCAGCTGCAGCTGGCCCGATTCCATGTCGAGTGCCGCGAGCGCAGCCCGGTCGCGGCCGCGGCTGTCGATCAGGTACAACGTCCGGCCATCCCCGGCAAAACCGGCCGTGGCGGTCGTGAGGCTGTCCTCCGGTGCGACCTCGATGAATGGCGAAGTGCTGCCGTCTTCATTGAACCGTTCGATCCGGAAGCCGCCATCGGGGGTCGGGCGTGTCCCCAGCCGCCGGTTGAGCTTGCGGTCAAAGTCGAATCCGGCCCAGCCGTCGTTCTGGTGCAGGAAGCGCAGCCGTCCGGTTGCGAGGTCCAGCCGCCAGACATCGTGGAACCGGGGATCGCGGTTGTTCAGCCCGATCAGGATCGCATCCTTGACCTCCGGGCTGGTGGCGAACACGACGACTCGCGTGTTTTCGAAGGGCGTGTGCAGCTCGGTCCTGGCGCCATCGAGACCCACGCTGAAGAGCAGGTAGTTTTCGTCACCGCCCTGGTCCTGCAGATAGAAGATCCGCGCGGAATCCGGCGACCAGAAGAACTCCCGGATCGGACGCTGCACCTCGGCGGTCACTTGCCGCGCGGAACCAAGGTCGGCGACCGGCGCGACCCAGACGTTCAGCACGCCGTCGCGCGGCGCCAGGAAGGCAATCCGGCTGCCATCCGGGCTGATGGTCGCGGAGGTGCGCTCCGGATTGCCGAAGAGATCGTCGCGGGGCAGCAGATCGCTGGTCGCCGCCGCGGCAGGTGCCGATGATCCGGCGGGTCCTGCCAGTACGAGAATCAGCGCAACGGTAACGAGGCGCAGGCTGTTCATGTTTCCCCCGGTTGGTCTTGCGGCAGCGGCCGGGCTGCCATCGTCAGCGCATTACGGTAACGCCGAACAGTTCACCATGCCAGCGCAGCAGCAGGACCCAGGCCAGCAGGCCGCCAGCGATGGCGATCGCATCCCACAGGAGCCGCGGCTCGCCTCCCGGGATCATCTGCCGGCGTGGCTTCGCCAGCGCCATGTCGAGCAGGGCATAGCCCAGGAAGGCGCCGAACAGCAGCGTGGAAGCCAGGCGACCGGTCGCCAGCAGATGCACGGCGGCCCAGGCGGCGATGCCGATCAGCATCGGATGCCGGAGCCGGGCGCGCAGCCGGGTCGGCAGGTAGGCGGCCACGAGCAGGATCAGTGCCGCCGGCATCACTGCAATCGCCAGTCCACGCGCGAATTCCGGCGCGGTCCACAGGGCGCGGTCCTCGACCTGGCCATAGCCGCGCAGGATCAGCAGGATTCCGGCCAGCGAGAGTACCGAGAACAGGGCCGTGTAGCCGGGCTGGCCCAGCCGGTCGATCAGCATCTGCCGCCAGGCCGTGCGGACCGGCAGCAGGTGGATGGCAAAGAACAGGACGAGGCCGGCAATCAGGATGGTCATCGCAATGCTCCCCCGGGAGTCAATTCCAATTGAGGTTTGAGTCTGAGCGGGTGGGACTTACCCACGCCTTGTCCACGGGGCCGCGCGCCCTGGAACGCTGGCGGCACGGTGGACCAAGGGGTGGGTAAGTCCCGC
>SCUD01000186.1 GCA_004297335.1 Gammaproteobacteria bacterium | reverse complement strand
GACGTCCGCGGCCGCATCCCGGATGAGCTGAACGCGGAATCCGTGTACCGCATCGGCCGCGCCTATGCCGAATGGCTGCGGCCACGCCGGGTCGCGGTCGGCCGCGACATCCGCCATTCCAGCGCGGAATTCGCCACGGCACTCACGCGCGGACTCACGGATGCCGGGGTCGACGTCGTCGACATCGGCCTGTGCGGCACCGAGTGCGTGTATTTCGCCACTTTCTCGCTCGGGCTCGACGGCGGGATCATGGTTACCGCGAGCCACAATCCACCCGACTACAACGGCCTGAAATTCGTGCGCCAGCAGTCCCGGCCGGTCAGCGGCGATACCGGGCTGCAGGACATCCGGCGGCTGGCGGAGGCGGGGCGCTTCGCCGAGGTCGAGCGCAAGGGTACGGTCACGGCCTTCGACCTCGCGCCTTCGTACCGGCAGCACCTGCTCGGCTACGTCGAGGCTGCCCGGCTGCGGCCACTGACGATCGTCGCCAATTCCGGCAACGGCGGCGCGGGGCTCGCGCTGGATCTGGTCGAGTCCCAGTTGCCGTTCCGGCTGGTCAAGGTCCATCACCAGCCGGATGGCAGCTTCCCGCACGGCGTGCCGAACCCGATGCTCGAGGAAAACCGCACGGCCACCACCGATGCGGTCCGGAGCGCGGGCGCCGACTTCGGCATCGCCTTCGATGGTGACTACGATCGCTGCTTCTTCTTCGACGAGCAGGGGCGCTTCATCGAGGGCTACTACATCGTCGGGTTGCTGGCCTCCCGCTTCCTGGCGGCCGAGCCGGGTGCGCGCATCGTGCACGATCCGCGGCTCGTCTGGAACACGCTGGACATCGTGCGAACCCTCGGTGGCGAGGCGGTGCAGTGCCGCTCCGGGCATGCGTTCATCAAGGACTGCATGCGCAGCGCCGATGCGGTTTATGGCGGCGAAATGAGCGCGCACCACTATTTCCGCAACTTCGCCTACTGCGACAGCGGCATGATCACCTGGCTGGTCATGGCGCAGCTGCTGTCGGAGGCCGGCCGGCCGCTGTCGGCACTGGTCGACGAGCGCATGCGCCTGTTCCCGGCCAGCGGCGAGATCAACCGCCGCCCGGCCGATGCACCGGCGGCCATCGCGGCGGTGCGCGCGCGCTACCTGCCGGGCGCGGTCGCGGTCGACGAGACCGACGGGCTGTCCGTCGAGTTCGCGCAATGGCGCTTCAACCTGCGCACCTCCAACACCGAGCCGCTGGTGCGCCTCAACGTCGAGTCGCGCGGCGATGCCGCGCTGATGCAGGCGCGCACCGCCGAGCTGCTGGCGCTGCTGTAGAAAAGGGGACAGTCCCCTTTTTCTAAGAGAAAAAGGGGACTGTCCCCTTTTCTACGCCGTCAGGAACAACTTGGCGGCGGCGATTGCCAGGACCAGGGCCATGGCGACCAGCAGCCAGCGGGTCGACAGCCGCCGCAGGCCGAGCCAGGTGCCAGCCACGGCACCGCCGAGGACCGCGGCGGCGAGCCAGGGCAGTTCCGTGGGCAGCGTGGCCCAGGTGGCGGTTCCGGCCGCGAGCGCGACCGCCGAGTTGACGAGGATGAAGGGAGCGGAGATGCCGCCCGTATGCCGCGGCCCGGCCCAGCCGGCCAGCAGTACGACCGGCGAAAGAAAGATGCCGCCGCCGGTCCCGGTGAGCCCCGACAGCAGGCCGATGACGGCGCCGATGGCGACTGCCGGCGCGAGCGGCACTACCACACGGTCGCTGTCCGTCTCCACCGGCGGCCGCCCGATGGCCCGCCAGCCGAGCACGATGGCCGAGAGCAGCAGCACGAGTCCGATCAGCACGTAATAGTGTCCCGCTGCGAGGCGCAGGGAGCCTCCCAGCGCCGCGAACGGCGCCGACCCCAGCAGGAAGGGCCACAGGGCCCGCCATGACGCGTAGCCGGCTCCGGCGAAACGCCAGGTCGTGAACGTGGCGACCAGGATGTTCAGTGCCAGCGCGGTCGGGCGCATCGCCTCCGGCGCGACGGCGACGAGCGCCATCGCCGCGAGATAGCCGGAGGCCCCGGCGTGGCCGACACTGGTGTACAGGCCGGCGAGCAGGAAGAACAGGGGCAGCAGGATCAGCAGCTGGTCGGTGGTCATGGATTGCAAGCCGTCCAGCTTTCCAGCAGCTTCGCCCCGTCCACTCGCGCGGCAGTATGATGCGGCAGACGTCCGGGGGACGCGACCTTCCAGGATTTATTCACAGGGAACGATGTCCTCATTGTCGATGCTCAGGTCGAAGGCCCTCCGGACGATGTTTTCGTAGCGGGCGACTTCTTCGGCGGTCAGCAGCGGGAACCGGGCCTTGCGCTTGGTTTGCGAGAGGCGCCCGTCGTTCTTGCGGACCAGGTTGATAAACAGGTCCCGTGACTGGCCCGGCCAGTCGGCCATGTTGTTGAGCGCCTCCCGGGCGCGGTCGAAGCCGATCAGGAAGGAGATTTCCTCATCAAGATCCTTCTCGATCGTGCGCTCCAGCGCGCTGTACAGAAAGCTGGCCTGGTCAGTCGCGTCGAAGTAGCGGTAGTACACCGCGTCGTTGCCGCTGGCCCGCGCAGCGGGGATTGTCGGGCTGAAGCTCGTACGCTGCATGATCGGTCCCGAGAACGCGCTCAACGCATTCTGGTAGCTGTCGAGGTTTGCCAGGATCACCGCGGAGACTGGCAGGATGAATCCCCTGGGCGTGAAGCTGCAGGTTGAGAGCTGTTCGTGAATCAGATAGCGATGCAGGCGGCCGTTACCGTCCAGGAATGGATGGATGAAGACGAAGCCGAACGAGATCGACGCCGCGGCGACCACGGGATCCATGGGCCATGTCGCAGCGTCGGCCGGACCGGCAGGCAGTGACCGGTGAGCAGCGCGCAGGCGCTCGCTCATGGCGATGAGTCCTGCCATCAGCGAACTGACGTCCTCGGGCCGCGGCGGCACGAATCTGACATGCTTCCGGTAGCCGAAGTCATCACCGAGCCAGTTCTGGGTCAGGCGCCAGGACGCTTCCTGGAAGCGGGGCTCCACCACCGCGTTCTGCAGATCGACGAAGCGATCCATGGACAAGGCGTGTCCGGCCTCAGCGCCCTGCAGCAGGTTGGTGAAACGCTGCGCACGGGAGGCGCTGGGTCTCTCGCGCTCCACCTCGAATGAGGATTGAGTTTCCTTCAGGTACAGGCAGCTTGCCGCTCGCATCAGGAGTTGCTTGTCGTATCCAGCCAGCTTGCGGGCCGCCTGAGCGGCGAGACCTTTCCGGGACATGGACTGCAGGTAGTCGGTTCTGCGGACCAGCGGGCAGAAGGCGCGTGTTCCCGGCAGGTTGTCCAGAACCCGGAACTTTGCATTGCGGATCGGGCTCGGTGGTTGGAACCCGAACTGCAGCTTCTCGTCGAGCACGGCAACGTAGTTGCGCCGGCCGAAGTGGCCCTCCGGAATGTTCAGGGTTTCGCCAGTCAACCACTCGAACAGGAACCCCAGGCGCCGCGCGGCGCCCGAGCCAGGCTGCGCAAGCAGGGTCGAGCCTATTTCATCTCCACCGATCCGATCGAACAGCAGCTTGAGGACCTGGAGATTCAGGCCTTCATAGCGCAGCGCAAAGCGCAGGTGGCCGAAGGTCGTGTCGGCGGGCCGGTAGGACGGGGCGAACTCCTCGAAGCGAATGCCGCCCTTGTCCAGCGCACGGCGATTGGGAATGGCCTCGCTGAGCACGCAGTTCACGGGTAATGGCATGGCTGGCAAGGCGTGCCGTTGGATCAGGCAGGCGTAGCCGAGCAGCTCCATGCAAACTCACCGATCCCCGGAAATTGGCGCGCAGGACTAGAAAATGCCGTGCAGAACGCGATCGTACTAGAAAATAGCCTTCACAAGCTAATCCCGTATCGGAATCGACGGTGACCTAAGGACGGGGCCCGGTCACCATAGGACCGGGGATGGTGGGCGGTACTGGGCTTGAACCAGTGACCCCTGCCGTGTGAAAGCAGTGCTCTACCGCTGAGCTAACCGCCCGTCCGGGGGCGCGATTCTACGGTCCGGTGGCGGCGGGGGTCAACGCGCTACAATCCGCGCCCCATGACCGTCCGTACCCGTTTCGCCCCCAGTCCCACCGGCCTGCTGCACATCGGCGGCGTGCGCACGGCGCTGTTCTGCTGGCTCTATGCCCGCCGGCACCACGGCAGCTTCATCCTGCGTATCGAGGACACCGACCGCGAGCGCTCGACGCCGGCGGCCGTGCAGGTGATCCTGGACGGCATGGACTGGCTCGGCCTGCACCCGGACGAGGGCCCGTTCTACCAGACCGCGCGCTACCCGCGTTACCGCGAGGTGATCCGCCAGTGGCTGGACGAGGGCAAGGCCTACCATTGCTACTGCACGAAGGACGAGCTCGAGGCGATGCGCAACGCCCAGCTCGCCGCGAAGGCCAAGCCGCGCTATGACGGACGCTGCCGGGAACGGCGCGACCCGCGGCCCGGGATCACGCCGGTCGTGCGCTTCCGCAGTCCGGACGAGGGCGAGGTCGTCGTCGAGGACCGCGTGCACGGCGACGTCGTGTTCCGCAATGCCGAGCTCGACGACCTGATCATCGAGCGTTCCGATGGCAACCCGACCTACAACTTCTGCGTCGTCGTCGATGACTACGACATGCGCATCACGCACGTGATCCGCGGCGACGATCACCTGAACAACACGCCGCGCCAGATCAACATGCTGCGCGCGCTCGGCGTCGAGCCACCGGTCTATGCGCACCTGCCGATGATCCTCGGCCCGGATGGCACCAAGCTTTCGAAGCGCCACGGCGCGGTCTCGGTGCTGCACTACCGCGAGCAGGGCTACCTGCCGGAGGCGCTGCTGAACTACCTGGCCCGGCTCGGCTGGTCGCACGGTGACCAGGAGATCTTCTCGCTCGCGGAGATGGTCGAGCTGTTCGACCTCGATCACGTCAACAAGGCGGCCTCGGCGATCAACCCGGACAAGCTCGCGTGGATCAGCCAGCAGCACCTGATGCGCGCGCAGCCGGCACGGGTCTCGACCGAGTTGGCCTGGCAGTTCGGGCAGCTCGGCGTGGAGGTCGTCGGCGGTCCGCCACTCGAGGCGATCGTGCTCGCGCAGCGTGAGCGGGCGAAGACCTTGCAGGAAATGGCGCAGAACAGCCGGTATTTCTTCTGCTCACCGGAAGGCTATGACGACAAGGCGGCGCGCAAGCACCTGGTGGCGGAGGCGCTGCCATTGCTGGCGCAGACGCGTGCAGCGCTCGCTGCACTGCCGGACTGGAACGCACCGGCGATCCATGCGGCGCTCGAAGGGCTCGCGGCGGCGGCTGGCGTTGGTCTCGGCAAGGTCGCCCAGCCGCTGCGCGTGGCGGTCACGGGTGGCAGCGTGTCGCCGCCGATCGATCAGACGCTCGCAATCATCGGGCACGAGGCGACGCTCGCGCGCATCGACCGCGCGGTGGCCTGGGTAGCGACGGGGGGCGGGCCGGGAGCCTGAGCCTACAGCGGCTCCACGCGCAGAATGCGTCCCTGCGGCGAGTCGGTCAGCAGGTAGAGCAGGCCGTCCGGCCCCTGGCGGACATCGCGGATCCGCTCTTCCAGCTCCGCGAACAGCCGTTCCTCCCGCAGCACCTGCCCGCTGGCATCCAGTTCGAGGCGTACGAGCAGGCGGTCCTTGAGCCCGCCGACGAACACGCTGCCCTGCCATCCCGGGATGCGATCCGCGGTGTAGAAGGCCAGTCCGCAGCTGCCGATCGATGGCACCCAGTAATGCAGTGGCTGCTCCAGGCCGGGCTTCGCGCTGCCCTCGCCGAGCGGCAGCCCGGTGTACTCCCGGCCGTAGGTGATCACCGGCCAGCCGTAGTTGCGGCCCGGCCGCGTGATGTTCAGCTCGTCACCGCCGCGCGGCCCGTGTTCGGTGGTCCACAACTCGCCGGTCAGCGGATGCAGCGCGGCGCCCTGGACATTGCGATGCCCGTACGACCAGATCTCCGGCAAGGCCTCTGGCCGATCAACGAACGGGTTGTCAGCCGGCACCGTGCCGTCCCCTTCGATGCGCACGACCTTGCCGAAATGATTGTCGAGATCCTGGGCGCGCTCGCGGAAACCCCGCGCGCTGCGCTCGCCGAGCGTGACGAACAGCCGGCCGTCGCCGGCGAACACCAGGCGCGAGCCGAAGTGCGCTGCGCTGTCCACCGCCGGCTGCTGGCGGAAGATCACGGTGAGCTCGTCGAGCCGGCCGGCGCTGAGCCGCGCCCGCGCCACCGCCGTCGCATTGGTATCGCCGCCGCGCGGTTCTGCGTAGGCGAAGTAGATCCGGCCGTTTTCGGCAAAGGCCGGGTCCAGCGTGACATCGAGCAGGCCGCCCTGGCCGCGGGCCACGACCTCCGGCACGCCCGCGAGCGGCGCCGACAGCGAGCCGTCGGCGGCGACGAGGCGCAGCCGCCCCGGCCGCTCGGTGACCAGCATCCGGCCGTCCGGCAGGAACGCGAGGCCCCAGGGGTGCTCCAGGCCCTGGGCAATCGTGACGACGCGAACCCAGGCCCGCTCGGTCTGGAACTCGATGGGCGGGGGCGCGGCTGCACCGGTACAGGCGGCCGCCAGCGCTGCCGCGACCAGGGGACCACGGATCGCCTTCATGGCCGCGATTCTATTTCATTGACACCGTGGGGCGGCTGGCCGAGAATTCGCCCCCTTCGCGTGGGGCCATAGCTCAGCTGGGAGAGCGCTTGCATGGCATGCAAGAGGTCGACGGTTCGATCCCGTCTGGCTCCACCAGATTTCCCGGGTCCCCATCGTCTAGAGGCCTAGGACACCGCCCTTTCACGGCGGCGACCGGGGTTCGAATCCCCGTGGGGACGCCATGACTGATCATTCGGTTCTTGGCGATCGGCGGCGTGTTCATGCGCGGCTCGTCAGAATCTGCTGCAGCGTCTGTGCCTCGCTGCGCAGCCGTTGCGAGCGATCCGCGGTCAGCGCGCGTTCGGGCTCGTTCAGCATGCCCAGAAACTGGAAGCCTTCGGCCACGCGCCGGATCATCGTGGGGAGGTCCGGTGTCTGATCCTTGCGCAACAGGTTGCGAAGATCACCGACATCGTAATCGGCGCCGCCCTCGATACTCTGGCGGAAGGCATCGAAGTTCAGGCCCGGGCCGCCGCTGGTCCAGAGCTTGAGAACCGAGAGGCCGCGCACGAGGTCCCGATTGAAAGGGCGTCCTGCAAGCTCGCTCAAGTCGTGCAGATCGCGGATCTTGGAGCGCTGACTTGCCGCACGCACCTTCTCGGCGATCACCTCCTCGAGCGCAAGGCAGGGAATGTCGGCGGGCGCGAAAGGCAGTAGCCGAAGGTAGTCCTGCGGGAGCTGCGCTTGGGCGACCACCGGCATGATGGGCTTCTCGCGCGTGCTAATCTGGAGCTTGATTTTTACGCCGTGCAGATTGTGAGCATGGCTGCAGACCGGATTAGCGGCGCAGCCCTCGTCGGTCAGGTACCAGTCTCTGACCCTGTCGTAGCGGAATTCGAGTCCATGGTAGGGCCGATCGAGCGCATCGAGCAGCATCAGCATCAGGTCATCAAGGGCCAGATCGGTCCGGCGGGTGAAATCCAGATCGGTTGAAAGCCTGCCGCGTGGTCCGAACACCATCTTGCGCAGCATGGTTCCGCCCTTGAAGGCGAGATGCTCGGTCAGTCCCTTCTCGTGAAGGAGCTGAAGGAGGTGAGTCAGGATGACATCGATCTCGATGTTGCCGATGTCGCGCGTGCCAGAGCGTGCAGCGACCTGGCGCAGTTGCTGGGTGGTGAGCACCTATACCGCCGCTGTGATCCGGGGCACATCGGCCAGCAGTTCCCGGCGGCTGGCGTGCACAAAGATGCCCCAGTCGTGCACGTAGCCGAGGTCTCCGTCTCGCCTCTCCGCACGACCGAAATGGGAGCGCGCGCTCGCGGGGATTGCCGCGCGGAGGCGGGCGCGCAGCGCATCGTCCAGTTTCCAGCGAAGCAGATCGGTGAGAAATCCCAGACGCTGGATCAGAGCAGTGGACTGCATGCGCAGCGCGACTTCGACCAGGGCAGCAGGTTCGACCTGCGAGGCACCACCGAACACGATGCGCGCCAGTTCCGACGGGCCACCGCAGAGGTCAGGGCGATCCACGCAATCGACCAGAGTCTTCGCGGCCGTTGACAGCTGGACACTGCGACCGAAGACATCGAAGTCCTGATAACCGTAGAACTTGCGCCGGGCCACCTTCACGAATCGGATTGCGGTGCCTTCGATTTTGCGCGCCGGTCGCTGGCGCAGTACCGCCACGGCAATCGTCGAAGGCTTCTGGGTAGTCAGGCCGTGGAAGGCTGCTGCAGCCCACCAGCCGACGTAGGAGGGCTCCACGACAGCCGAGGCCAGTGCGAGGGCATTATTCTCGCCGAGGTTTTCCGGGCCTCGTTCCGGCGGCAGGAACAGGTAGCGTCCTCCGACGAGCCGCGTCAGCCAGCCTTTCCGCACCAGACCCTGGATGACATTGCGGGCGCTTCCTTTCGAGCCGAGCAATTCGATTGCTGCGGCTGCAGTGATCGTGTGGCGCCCCTGTTCGCTCAACGTCAGGACAAGTTGGGCTTCTCGAGGCCCAAGGGTGCGAAAGTGCGTATTCATAGCGAAACGCTCTTTAAGGGATCAATACCGTATAAATTATAATCTCGTCGTGCCGACTTTGGAAGCCGGAAAGATTAATCCATATATAATAATAATCTCTGTTCGCAGGTACCTATATGAATATACAGTTCATTTCCTGAACGCGACTGCCCAGGGGTGAGCAGGGACATGATCGGGCGCGGTCCCGGGGCCCTCTGGAAGAAGAGGTAATTAGCCTGAGAGAGTGTAATAAAGAGGGTAATGACGGTGGAAAAGGGGACTGTCCCCTTTTTCAGAGAAACCCTGGATGATCATCCACCCGGTCCGCCTCGAACAGGAAGGCGGCGGCGTGCGGCTGGCCGCACGGATCGAGGCGGAGCGGGGCGAGCCGCTGCCGGCCGCTGAGCTGTGGTACGAGTTCCCAGGCGCCACAGCCGGTGATTTCTCCGGCAGCGCCGACGGCTTCGCAGCGGCGCTCGTGCTGCTGGCGATGCAGCGGGCGGAGCCGCTGCGCGTGCGCGGCCCGGTTTCGGCGGTGCTGCTGCGCGGGCTGCGCGAATACCAGCAGGTTTTCCGCGCGTGGTTCCCGGAGCAGTTCCACGTCGTCGAGATCGCCTGCGACGAGGTGCGCGCCGCAGGACCGCCGGTAGCCCCGCGCGGCGTCGCCACGGCTTTCTCCGGCGGCGTCGATTCCTCCTATACGCTGCTCACGCACCTGCCCGGGCGCGAGCCGGATCCGGCGCGCCGCGTCGATCACGCGCTGTTCGTGCACGGCTTCGACATCCCGCTCGCTGACACTGCGACGTTTGCGACTGCGGCGGCGACTTACGCAAGAGCGCTCGGCGAGCACGGCGTCCGCCTGATCACCGCCCGTACCAATGTGCGCGAGTTCGCCGACCTGGTCGGCTGGGAGCTGGCGCATGGCTCGGCGCTCGGGAGCGTCGCGCTGCTGCCGGATGCGTTGCTGGCGCGCTGCTACATTCCTTCGTCGTTCCCGGACTCGGACCTGATCCCCTGGGGCTCGCACCCGGTCGCCGATCCGCTGCTGTCGTCGGCGACATTGCAATTGATTCACGATGTCTGCCGGCCGCGCTTCGACAAGGTCGCGGCGCTTGCCGGCTGGCCGCCGGCGCTGTCCTGGCTGCGGGTGTGCTGGGAGCAACCGCACGGCAGCCGCAATTGCTGCCGCTGCCGGAACTGCCTGCGGACGATGATCGCGCTGGACCTGGCCGGCGTGCTGAAGTCCTGTCCGACATTTCCGGAGCCGCTGGAGGGCGCCAGGATCCGCCGCATGCGGCTGCCACCGGAGGACCTGACTGAAGTCGCGACGATCGAGCTGCCGCGGCTGCGCGCGGCGGGGCGGACTGCGCTCGCGGATGACCTGCAGGCGGCGGTACGCGCCAGTCGCCGGCAACTGGCTGGTCGCCGGCTCTACCGCGGCCTGCGCGCCGCCGCGCGCCGGGTGCTCGGGCGTGGTTCGGGTTCCGCTGCCGCGCCGATTGCGGAGCCGCGCCAGCCGTGAAGATCCTGGTCGATCACGGCGCCTACGAGAATTTCGGCGACCTCGCGATGCTCGAGGCTGCGCTGGCGCGGCTGCGGACGATCCCCGGCGTGGAGCTGGCCGTCCAGGAGGCGCCGGTGCAGTGGCCATGGCCCGGCATCCGGACGATGGGCTACGACATCCGGCCGCCCGGCGCGACGCTGCGGCGCTTCGCACGCGCCCGCATCCTGGCAGGGCCGCCGCGCGCAGCGATGCACGCCGCGGCGCGCTGCTGGCAGCTGCTGGCCCATCACCTCGCCGGGCTCGCCGGCGGCACTGGCGCCTGGCCGGTCCGGATCGCGGGGGGCCCGCAGCGGCTCAGCCAGTTCTGCGCGCAGTTCGATGCTTTGTTCGTCGCCGGAGGTGGCGACCTGAACGACGTGTTCCCGCAGGCGCTGTGGCGTTGCTGCTGCCTGGTCCGCGGCTTTGCGGCCCAGGGCAAGCCGGTGTTCCTGTCCGGGCAGCAGATCGGCCCGATTCGTCACGCCGGCAGTGCCCGGCTGCTGCGCGCGGCGTTGCGGCGCGCAACATTCGTCGGCGTGCGCGAGCCGGGCGACTCGTGGCGCCTGGCGACGGCGGCTGGGCTCGCCGGCGCGCGGCTGGCGCTGACCGGCGACGATTCGCTCGGCCTGCTGCCGGCCGCCGCCGATGCGATCGATGCTGCGCTCGCTGCCAGCGGCATCGGCCGTGAACCGTTTCTCGCAGTCAACATCCGCATCGGTCCCTATGTCGATGTCGCTGCCGATTCGCTGCCAGCGATCGCGCGGGTGCTCGACGGCGTGGCCGGGCGCTGCCGGCTGCCGCTGCTGGCCGTGCCGATCTCGGTCGCCGACGAGGACAGTGATCTGCAGGCGGCCGAGGCGCTGGCACGCTGCCTCCGGCGGCCGCTGCCGATCCTCCGCGGCAACCGGCTGTCCGCCGCGTTATTGAAGGGCGTGCTGGGACGCGCGCACGGCGCCATTGGCATGTCCTACCACTTCTGCACGTTCGCGTTGTCGCAGGGGGTACCGGCGATCGCGCTGTACGCCGGCGACTATTACGCGCAGAAGGCCGCCGGGCTGGCTGATTGCTGGGGCGATGCGCGCCTCGCCGAGCCGATCGCCAGACTGGACGATGAAGCTCCTGGCCGCCTGCTCCAGCTGTTGGGCGACGAGGCACTGCGTGCCCGGCTGCGTGAGGCCGCGCCAATGGCAGCGCGGAACTGGGAAGACGCCTTTGCCGCCCATGTCGTCCGGCCACTGGCCGGCCGGGCCCAGGCTTACCTGAATTCTGTGAAATCGAGCCAGTGAGCCCGGCTCCGCGGTGGCATCATGGGCTGCAGTCTACGGCGGCTTGCCGTGACCGGAGCAGGTGACTGGATGGCGCACGAGTCCCTTCAGCGGCAGACCGAGGTCAAGGGCTCGTCGGATCGGGCATTTGGCCTCGTGTTCGGCGCGTTCTTCCTGCTGATCGCCCTCTGGCCGCTGCTGGCCGCTCGCCCGCCGCGCTGGTGGGCGGTAGCGGCGAGTGCCGCGTTCCTGCTGGTGGCCTGGCTCGCGCCGGCGCTGCTCAAGCCATTGAACCGCCTGTGGCTGCAGCTGGGGCTGCTGCTGCACCGGATCACGAGCCCGGTGATACTCGGCATCCTGTTCTTCGTCTTCTTCGCGCCGATGGGCCTGGTCATGCGCTTGTTCGGCAAGGACCTGCTGCGCCTGCGGATCGACCGGCAAGCATCGAGCTACTGGATCGAACGCCGTCCACCAGGGCCGCCACCCGAGAGCCTCAGCAACCAGTTTTGAGGTAATTCATGAGTGCCTTCGTCCGGGAACTGTTCCAGTTCATGCGCGCCCGCAGGAAGTTCTGGCTGCTGCCGCTGGTGATGTTGATGCTGCTGCTCGGCCTGCTGATGGTATTCACCCAGGGATCCGTGGTCGCGCCGTTCATCTACACGATGTTCTGACGAGCTGGGAACGATTTCGTGCGGATTCTCGGGGTCTCGGCTTTCTACCACGACAGCGCCGCCGCGCTGGTGCGTGACGGCGAGATCGTCGCGGCGGCGCAGGAAGAACGCTTCACGCGCCGCAAGCATGACCCCGGCTACCCGCACCACGCGATCAGCTATTGCCTGAAGGAAGAGGGCATCGCGCTCGCGGACGTCGATTACGTCGCCTTCTACGACAAGCCCTTCCTGAAGTTCGAGCGGCTGCTCGAGACCTATCTCGCCTTCGCACCACGCGGCTTCCGTTCCTTCCGGATGGCGATCCCGCTGTGGCTGCGGGAGAAGCTGTTCCTCAAGGACCTGCTGTGCCGGGAACTGCGCAAGCTGGCACCCGACGTGGACTGGAACCAGCGCCTGCTGTTTTCCGAGCATCACCTGAGTCACGCCGCCAGTGCCTTCTTCCCATCGCCGTTCGAGGAGGCCGCCGTCCTGACGATGGACGGGGTCGGTGAATGGGCGACGACCTCGCTGGCCATCGGCCGGGGCAACCAGCTCGAGGTCCAGAAGGAGATCTTCTTCCCGCACTCGCTCGGCCTGCTGTACTCGGCATTCACCTACTACACCGGCTTCAAGGTCAACTCCGGTGAATACAAGGTCATGGGCCTGGCGCCGTACGGCGAGCCGCGGTTCACCGGGCTCATCTACGAGCACCTGATCGACCTGAAGCCGGATGGATCCTTCCGGCTCAACCTCGACTACTTCGACTACTGTACCGGCCTGACGATGACCAACCGCCGGTTCGACCGGCTGTTCGGCGGCCGGCCGCGGCGGTCGGAGGACCGGCTGACCCAGCGCGAGATGGACCTGGCGGCCTCGGTCCAGGCCGTCACCGAGGAGGTCGTGCTGCGCCTGACCCGTTCACTCGCGGCGGAAACCGGCATGAGCAACCTGTGCCTGGCCGGTGGCGTCGCGCTGAACTGCGTGGCCAATGGCAAGGTGTTGCGGGACGGTCGGTTCCGCAAGCTGTGGATCCAGCCGGCTGCCGGCGACGCTGGTGGTGCGCTCGGTGCGGCCCTGGCCGGGGCCCACCTGTTCCGCGGCGAGCCGCGCCGGCCGGCGCCTGGCGGCGGGGACGGCATGCGCGGTTCGTACCTCGGCCCGGCATTCCCGCAGCCGGAGATCGAAGGGCGCCTGCGAGCCGTCGGCGCGCGATTCCGCACCGTGTCCGACGAGGAGCTGATCGCTCAGTGCGCCGACGCACTGGCCGGGCAGAAGGCGCTCGGCTGGTTCCAGGGGCGCATGGAGTTCGGCCCGCGGGCGCTCGGCGGTCGCTCGGTACTGGGCGACGCGCGCTCGCCGACGATGCAGTCGGTACTGAACCTGAAGGTCAAGTATCGCGAGTCCTTCCGGCCATTCGCGCCTTCGGTGCTGCGGGAGGAGGTCGCCGACTGGTTCGAGCTGGATGGTGACAGCCCGTACATGCTGCTGGTCGCGGGCGTACGGTCCGAGCGGCGCAAGCCGATGAGCGCCGCCGAGGCAGCCCTGTTCGGCATCGACAAGCTGAACGTGCCGCGCTCGGACATTCCCGCCGTGACGCACATCGACTATTCGGCGCGGATCCAGACGGTCCACCGCGACACCAACCCGCGCTACCACGCGCTGATCTCGGCGTTCCGTCAGCGGACCGGCTGTCCGGTGATCGTCAACACCAGTTTCAACGTGCGCGGTGAGCCGATCGTCGGCTCGCCGGAAGACGCATTCCACTGTTTCATGGGCACCGAAATCGAGCGTCTCGCGGTCGGCAACTGCCTGCTGTACAAGGAAGAGCAGGATCCGGCGCTGAAGCGCGACTACAAGGACGCTTTCGAGCTCGATTGAGTCAAGGGGCGCGGCCGGCGACAGGGCCGGCAGTAATGGGGAGGGCTGATGAATTCACGTCGACAACGCTGGCTGGCCCTGGCCGCCACTGCAGTCTCGTTCCTGCTTTTTGTCGCGCTCGGGGAGGTGGTGCTGCGAATCATCTTCTTCGACGGCGCGTCATTCAGCAACATCCAGGGACCGATGACCCGGCGTTTCATGCGGGATTTCCGCTATAACCGCTATGACGGCCCGTCACGGGGGCCGGAACTGACCGGTGGCGCCGCACGGGTCCTGGTGCAGGGCGACTCGATCACGTTCGGCGCGGGCGTCCGCGGCGAGGACAACCTGTACACCAGCCGGCTGCTGGCCGAGCTGCGTGCCCGCGGAGTGGACGCCGATATGGCGGTGCTGGCCCAGGGGGGGCGCGACATCGATGGGCACTTCGAGCAACTGGAGAAATGGGGCCCGCAGATCGCGCCCGACCTGGTCATCTACCAGTGGTCGGTCAACGATGTCGAGCTCAGCAAGGGTAGTCGGCCGAAGGCCCTGCACCTCCTGCCTCGGTTCCTGCACGGCCCGCTCTATCAGCACTCGTATTTCTATTTCTTCGTCGACCAGCAGCTGAATGTACTGGCGAGTCCGTATGTCAACGGGCGCTCGTACGAGCAGTACTGGACGGAGGACTACCGGGAGGGCTCGGCGGCATGGCAGTCTTTCGTCGATCGCTACCAGCAATGGTGCGCATCCGCGCACCGGTTGAGTCCGCGGGTCATCGTGCTGTTGTACCCGCACCTCGCGGCGGGCCGGGGAGCGCCGGTCAAGTTCTCCGAAGTGGGCATGGACCTGGCAAGCAGGACCCGGAAACTGTGCGACGCAGTCTACGTTGAGCCGCGCCAGCGCTTCGCTGCGGTCGCCGACGGGGCGGATCTCGTCGCTTCGCGGTTCGATGGGCACCCAAGCGTCCTGGGCCACCGGCTGTTGAGCGACGCCCTGCTCGAGGCGATCGAGCAGCAGTGGCCTGAGCTGTTCGCGGCCGCGCCAGCGTCTACGGCGGGTGCGCCGGCTCCCTGAACCCTCAGCTCAAGCAGGCGGGGAAGAATCAACTCCGTCGGCTGCCGCCCCCCGCCGGCGCTGGTGGCGCGACTGACTGTCCGGGCCCAGGACGTAGATGAGCAGCTGGCGGCAGCCGATGAACCCGAAGATCGCACCGACATAGAACCAGAAGCCGCCGAATACCGAGGTGATGGCCCCGGCGATGACCGCGGCAACGATGGAGGCGGCATCGTAGCCGCGTGCAATCGGCTCAATGACCTGCAGGTTCCGGGTCGGGCTGAGCCAGGGCACCCGGTCGTATTCCTTGCGTGGCGTCAGCTGCGCCACCGCCGGTCCGCGGCGGTCGGCGAGGACGTTGTGGCTGCAGGTGTCGACACAGCGATAGCACTTGATGCACTCCCGGTTCGTCACCTTGCCGTCATAGTGGTGAATCTCACGGCTGACGTCGATGCCCTGCGGGCAGTTGCTGGAGCACTTGCGGCAGCCGGTGCAGTCGCCGACGCGCGTGATCTTCTTCTGCAGCGGACTCAGGTTCATCAGCCCGGAGAACAGCACCGCATACGGGCACAGGATCCGGCAGAAGGCCCCCTGGCCGTAGAAGTAGTTGAGCACGAAAGCGATGACGAACAGGATGAACAGCGTGGCTCCGAGCCCGATCAGCAGGTCCGGCACATTGAAGCCCATCTCGAAATTGACCGGAGCGCTTTCGGCGAACAGCTGGTTGTTGTAGCCCGGCAGGTCCGCCAGCGGCCGCATGGCTTCCGGATCGAGATCGAGATGCGCCTTGCCGGCGAGCCACCAGGCCATCACCGGCGTCAACAGGATCAGCATGGCCACGCCGCGGAAATGCCAGCGGTAGCGGGTGTTGAGCAGCTGGTTGCGGTCCCGTAGCCGCGCATAGCCCTTGAGGCCGAGCCGCCGCATGACCCAGTCGGCCAGTTCGATGGCCCCGCGCAGATGGCAGAACCAGCCGCAGAAGAAACGACCATAGAGGAATATCGACAGCAGCAGCACCGCGACCATGACGGCGGCCGCGTTGATTCGTCCCGCCGCCAGCGACAGGACGCCCACCATCGCGGTCTTGCCCCAGATGTCCCAGTCGAACACGTACCAGGCCAGCAGGTGGAAGACGATGTAGAGGTGAACGGCGACGAGAAACGCGCGCCGCAGGCCCTGGTGGCTGCGCTTGCCCGGCGGTTCCTCAGGTGGGGCTGACATGTTGGCAACGGACCTCAGGACTTCTCGGGACTAGGTGGCTGGCGCGGTACCGCCGATCAAAGCTACCACCGGAGCGCCCCTGCCGGAGCAACAGCTGACATAACAAAGGGGACTGTCCCCTTTTCCGATTTGACTCAATCTGTGCGGCGGTTCACGTCGTGACGCGCTGCTCATTCCCGCGGCCAGGTCCTTTCTACACTCGGCGCCAGACAAGGGCAAACCCATCGAAAGGTGGGGACGCAAAGCTTCCGGGCTAACGACCAGCAATGGTCTACGCCAGCGGGGTTGCCGGCAACGAGGCGCGGCCTGCGGATTCGACCCGCGGTCGCTCCCGCAGTCGTCATCGGCCGTTTACGGAAGATCGACCGTCCCCGCACTCCCGATGTGGCAGGCCCGGCACGCAACGCGAGGCCGAGCATGGACATGGGAACGATCCGGATTCTGGCACTGGGCGCGACTGTGGTCCTGTCGGGCTGCCTGGGTGGTGGCGGGTCCTCGCAGGAGTCGGCTGTGACGCCGGCCCCCGTGGCGACACCAGCGCCCACGCCCGCGCCCACGCCGCCACCGGTCACGCCAGCGCCGACGCCGAACAGCGCGCCGACCATCGCCGGCACTCCGACGACCAGCCTCCGGGCGGGCGAGAGCTATGAGTTCCAGCCCCAGGCCAGCGATCCGGATGGCGATGCGCTGACCTTCCGCATCGAGAACCAGCCGGGCTGGGCGAGTTTCGATGCGGCGACGGGCCGGCTCACCGGCACCCCCGCAGAGGCCGACATCGGCATCCATGAGGCGATCCGGATCGCGGTCTCCGACGGAACCGCGACTGCGACGCTCTCTTCATTTGACATAACTATCAATCAGATAGCGCTTGGATCTGCAGTCATTTCTTGGATGCCGCCGACGCAGAATGCTGACGGTTCGGCGCTGACCGACCTGGCCGGCTATCGCATCTACTACGGCCGCAATCGCGACCAGCTCGACCAGGCAGTCTCCATCAACAGCCCAGGGGTCACGACGCATGTCGTGGAGAACCTGTCCCCGTCGGTCTGGTACTTCGCGATGACCTCGCTGAATTCGCGCGGCGTCGAGAGCGAGCGCTCCGGCACCGCGAGCAAGACCATCGGCTGAACCATCACCGGCGCCTATAATGCCGGGACGTGGCGCAAGACCGCCGCGGCCTGAACGCGGCCTTTTGACATATCGGTCCGGCGCGAGACCTGTATCACGCTGTCAAGCGATTTGGGCAGGGATAATGGGTTTTCGAGCAAGGAGTTTGGCCGACCCGTTTCGGTCAGCCGCCGGCCATGAACGAACCGATCGTCTTTAAGCACAGCGTCATCATCGGGCAGCTGACCCTGTTCCAGCTGCTGGTGCCGCCGCTGGTCGCGATCATGATGCTGCTCGGGCTGACCTGGGCCTACGGTGTCAATTTCGACAGTGAATACCGGGTGCTCGCGGTGCTGGTGGCCATCCTGGCGCCGACGGTGGTCCGGCGGCCGCAGTTCAGTGCGCTGACGGTCCTGCCGCGGACCTGGTCGGTGGCGACGAGCGTCGGGCTGCGCTGGCTGCTGCTGCTCGCGATCCTCGGCTGCATCGCCTATATCACCAAGACCTCGACGGAATTCTCGCGGCGCGTGATCCTGACCTGGGCGGTGCTGACGCCGATGCCGCTCATCGCGGTCAGCATCCTGGTCAACGAGCTGGTCCGCCGCTTCCTGCACTCGCCGCACAACGCGCGGACCGCCGTCGTGGCCGGCTGCAACGAGGTCAGCCAGCTGCTGGTCCAGCGCATCCGCGAGAGCCCCGAACTCGGCATCCTGATCGGGGGCTTCTTCGATGATCGCAGTGCCAGCCGGCTCGGACTGCCGGACGGTACGGAACTCCTGGGCGGGCTGCGGGAGCTCGCGGCCTATGTCAACGAGCACAATATCGATGTGATCTTCATCGCGCTGCCGATGCGCCAGGTCCAGCGGGTCGTCGACCTGCTTGAGGACCTGCGTGATACCACCACATCGATCTACTACGTCCCGGACATCTTCGTCGTCGACCTGATCCAGTCCCGGACCGCCGAGATCCAGGGCGTACCGATCGTCGCGATGTGCGAAACACCGTTCCAGGGCATGCGGGGACTCGTCAAGCGGACCATGGACCTGTGGTTCGGCCTGGTCGCGGTCGTGCTGCTGGCGCCATTGCTGCTGGTCGTGGCGCTGCTGGTCAAGCTGAGCTCGCCCGGTCCGGTGATCTTCCGCCAGCGGCGCTATGGTCTCGACGGGGAGATCATCGACGTGCTCAAGTTCCGCAGCATGACGGTCACCGAGGATGGGCCCGATGTCCCGCAGGCGCGGCCGGACGACGCGCGCGTGACCCCGGTCGGCCGGTTCCTGCGCCGGTACTCGATCGACGAGCTGCCGCAGCTGTTCAACGTGATCGGCGGCACGATGAGCCTGGTCGGTCCAAGGCCGCATGCGGTCGCGCACAATGAGCAGTATCGCAGGCTGATCAAGGGCTACATGGTCCGCCACAAGGTCCGACCCGGGATCACCGGGCTCGCGCAGGTCAACGGCTGCCGCGGCGAGACCAGCCACGTGGAGGACATGCAACGGCGCATCGAGTACGATCTCGACTACCTGCGCCACTGGACGCCGACGCTGGATCTGCAGATCCTGGCGCAGACCGCTTTCCGGCTGCTGCGTGATGACAAGGCTTATTGATGGGGTTGCGCAGGACGATCGGTCGCTGGAGCGTTCGGGCACGGCGCTGGCTGTGGCGCATTCCGCCGCCGGGACGGGTCGATTTCGGTGAACTGCGGCGCTTGGCGCCGCTCAGCCGGCATTTCGGCACGGATCGCGGCCAGGCACTCGATCGCTATTACATCGAGCGGTTTCTCGAGGCCCACGCGGCGGACGTACGGGGCCGCGTGCTCGAGATCGGCGAGCGCAGCTACACGCAGCGTTTCGGCGCTGAGCGCGTGACGCACAGCGACGTGCTGCATGTCAGCGCCGGGAATCCCGAGGCGACGATTGTCGCGGATCTCGCCGCGGCGCCGCAGATTCCGGATGCCACTTTCGACTGCGTGATCCTGACGCAGACACTCCTGCTGATCTACGACCCGCGTGCTGCCATCCGCACGCTGCACCGGATCTTGCGACCGGGCGGCGTGCTGCTGGTGACCGTGCCGGGGATCACGCCGGTGCCGCATGAGACCCTATGGGGTAACACCTGGTACTGGTCGTTCTCGGTGCTGGCGCTGCGGCGCCTGCTGGCCGAGGCTTTCGGCGAGCGGCAGGTCGCGGTGGCCGCCGATGGCAACGTGCTGGCGGCAACGGCGTTCCTGCACGGGCTGGCGGTCGAGGAGCTGACAACCGACGAGCTCGACCACTGCGATCCGGATTATCCGGTCATCGTGCGGGGCCGCGCTGTCCGGGAACGGTGAGGCGCCGTGCGCCTGCGGCCGCGGGCACTGCTGCGCAAGGGCCGAAGCTGGCTGCGGCGCCGGCAGCGGCGGCGGGTCGTGCCGCACGCGGCCGTGCTGATGTACCATCGAGTGGCCACTGCGGCAGCCGATCCCTGGAACCTGTGCGTGACGCCGCTGCACTTCGACCAGCAGTTGCAGGCACTCGGGCGCTTCGCGGACTTCGTGCCGCTTGGCCGGCTGCGTGAGCGGATGGTGGCCGGCGGCAGCGCCCGGCCCGCAATCGCGCTGACCTTCGACGACGGCTATCGCGACAATCTCGATGTCGCGCTGCCGATCCTCGAGCGCCACGCGGCGCCGGCGACGGTGTTCCTGGTGACCGACCACATCCAGTCGGGCACGCCGTTCTGGTGGGAACTGCTCGCCGACCTGGCGCTGTGCTCGCTGCGGCTGCCGCCACGCGGTCGGCTGGCGGCAGCGCAGCCGCCGTTCGAGTGGTCGGATCAGGCGCTGGCCGCTTCCTCGGGTCCAGCGGATCCGGCGCGGCAGCGATTGCTGGCGGCCCTGTGGAACTGGCTGGTGCGGCTCACGCCGGCCACGCGGACCGCGGCGCTGCAGGAGTTTGCGGCCACGATCGGACGGGATCTCGCCCCGGATCCCGCGGCGCTGCCGCTGACCCCCGCGGAACTCGGTCGCCTGACCGCCAGTGGCCTGGTGCAGGCCGGCGCGCATACCTGTTCCCATGTCCGCCTGACTGACCTCGCGCCCGCCGCGCAGCTGGAGGAAATCGCCGGCAGCCGGGCCGCCTGCGCGCGACTGACCGGGCGGCTGCCGGAGACCTTCAGCTACCCGTTCGGCGAGCTCGATGAGTCGGCCCGCTCCTGTGTTGCGCAGGCCGGGTTCACGATCGCCTGCAGCTCGGACCCCGATCTCGCCTGGGCCGATGGCGACCCGTTGCGGGTGCCGCGCATTGGCGTCCGGGATGCGCCGGGCGAGCAGCTCGCGCGACTGCTGCGCCGGTACTGGTTCGCATGAACGCGCCGCTGATCTCGGTCGTCATCGTCTTCCTGGACGCCGCGCGCCATCTCGAGGCCGCGATCGAGAGCGTTCGAGCGCAGACCTGGACCGACTGGGAGCTGGTCCTCGTCGATGATGGTTCGACCGATGCCGGTACGGCGCTGGCGCGGGCCTGGGCCGCGCGCGAGCCACAGCGCATCCGCTATGTCGAGCACGCCGGCCACGCCAATCTCGGTATCAGCGCTTCGCGCAATGCCGGCGTGGCCGCGGCGCGCGGTGCCTGGGTCGCCTTCCTCGACGCCGATGACCTGTGGCTGCCGGAGCGGCTCGAGCGCCATGCGGCCGTGATCGACGCCGAGCCCGGGGTGAGGCTGGTGCAGAGCTGCCTCGAGTACTGGCACAGCTGGGCCGGAGACGGTACGGCGGACGAGACGGAGCTCGCGCCATTCGGCGCCTGTCGCGGGCGGATCGAGCCACCGAGGGCGCTGCTGCTGCTGCTCGCGACGCGCGGCGCGACGGCGCCCGGGATCTGCAGCGTGACGATCCGGCGCGCGGACTACCTCGCGCTCGGCGGTTGCGAGCCGGCTTTCCGGAACCTGTTCGAGGACCAGGTGTTGCTCGCCAAGCTGTATCTCGAGCATCCGGTGTACGTGATGCCCGACGTGCTGGCGCGCTACCGGCAGCACCCGGCCTCGCTGGTCGGACAGGTGGGCGAGGCTGGCCTGCATGCGGCACGCCGCACGCATCTGGAATGGCTCGAGACCTGGCTGGCGGGGCGGGGGGCGGTCGATACCCGGGTCAGCCGGGCGCTTCGCCGGGCACTCTTCGAATACCGTTACCCGCGCCTGTGGGCACTCGGCCAGGCGCCGCACGAGCTGTATGCCGGCCTGCGGCGCATCGGCTTCGCGGCGCTGCCGGCGCCACTCGCCGCCAGGGTGCGCGGCTGGTGGCGGCAGCGCAAGCGCCGTGGCACCGCGCGCCTGCTGGCCCGCCACCGGGACCGGCTGACATGAACCGGCTCCTGCCGGCCGGTCTGCTGCGCCTGGCCCAGCCGTATCCCTGGGTCGTGCCGCTGCTCGCGCTGCTCGGCGTGCTCGCGTCCATGGCCGAGGGTCTCGGCATCGGCCTGCTGATCCCGGTGCTGGACACGGTGCTGGGCGCCACGCCGGCGACGTCCGCGGCCGGCCCGCTGGCCGGGTACCTGGCCGCGGCGGTGGACTGGATTCCGGCGGACTACCGGCTGCCGCTGCTCGGCGGCATGATCTTCCTGCTGATCGCCGTCAAGACCGTGCTGCTGATCAGCCACGCGCGGGTCGCCGCCTGGGTCAACGGCCGCGTCGCCCACGACCAGCGCGTACTGGTGGCGAGCAGCCTGCTGGAGTCCGATTACGCCTACGTCAGCCGGCTCGACCAGGGGCAGGTGATCAGCCTGTTCGAGCAGCAGTCGGAGCGCGCCGGCGAGGCGATGAGCCTGTTGTGCACGCTGCTGGCGACAGTCTCGACTGTCCTGGTATTCACCGTGCTGCTGGCGCTGCTGTCGTGGCAACTGACGCTGGTGGTCGCCGCGGTCGTGCTGCCGGTGTCGCTGTTCGTGCGGACCATGACGCGGCGGTCGCGGCGGCTCGGCGAGGCGCTGGTGCAGACCTGGGCGGGACTCTCGACGCGGATCCTCGAGCTGGTGACCAGCCTGCGCACGGTCCGGCTTTTCGGCGCCGAACAGGCCGAAGTCGAGCGCCTGGCTGCCGCCTCGAACGCGACCCGTCGCGCTGCGCTGCGCACCGGCTTTGCGATCTCGATGACCCAGCCGCTGGTCGAGCTGTTCTACATCCCGGTGTTCCTGGCGGTGCTGGCGGTGGCGCTGCGCCTCGGCATCGGCCTGCCGGTGCTGTTCGCGTTCCTGGCGCTGTTGTACCGGCTGCAGTCGCCGCTGAAGCGCCTCGACCACGTCCGCGTCGAGCTGGCGGCCTACGCGGTGACGCTGCGCGATCTCGCCCGGCTGCTCGACGAGGCGGCCGCGCGCCCGGCGCCGAGTGGCTCGCGACCGGCTCCGCCGCTGCGGGCGCAGGTTGCCTTCGAACAGGTCTCGTTCCGTTATACGGGCGGCGCGGCGGTGCCGGCGCTCGACGGCGTATCACTGCAGATCCGCCGCGGCGAGGTCGTTGCGCTGGTCGGCGCGTCCGGCTCCGGCAAGTCCACGCTCGTCAACCTGCTGTGCCGGCTGTATGAGCCTGAGCGCGGGCGGATCCTGGTCGATGGCCAGCCGCTGGCCGAGCTGGATGTGGCCTCCTGGCGCCAGCGCCTGGCCTTCGCCGGACAGGATTCGGACCTGATGGCCGGGACGGTGCGCGAGAACATCACGCTCGGCTGCCCGGAGGCAACGCCGGACCAGATCGACCAGGCGCTGCGGCTCGCCAGTGCCAGCGACTTCGTCAGCGCGCTGCCGGGCGGGCTCGATGCCGAGGTCGGCCCGCGCGGCAGCAACCTGTCCGGTGGCCAGCGCCAGCGCATTGCCCTGGCGCGGGCCTTCATCCGCCAGCCGGAGCTGCTGATCCTCGACGAAGCGACCAGCGCGGTCGACAACGTCACCGAGGCGGAGATCCAGCTCGCGATCGAGGCGCTGGCCGGGCGCACGACGATTCTCCTGATCGCGCACCGGCTCGGTACGCTGCGCATGGCCGGACGCGTGATCGTGCTCGAAGCCGGGCGGGTTGCCGAGCAGGGCACGCCGGCCGAACTGCTCGCCGCGGACGGCTTGCTGGCGAGGCAGCATGCCCTCGAGTGAAGCGGCCCGGCCGCTGGTTTCCGTGATCATGATCTATCGCGATGCCGCACGCTTCATCGACGAGGCGATCGCGAGCGTCCAGGCGCAGTCGCTGCCGGACTGGGAGCTGCTGCTCGTCGATGACGGCTCCAGTGACCGCGGGCCGGAGATCGCCTCGGCCTGGCATGCCCGCGAGGGCGGGCGGATCCGGCTGCTGCAGCACCCAGGGGGTGCCTGGCGCGGAACGGCAGCCTCGCGCAACCTGGGATTGCGCTCAGCACGCGGCTCCTACCTGGCATTCCTGGATGCGGATGACGTGTACGAGCCCGAGCGGCTCGCGCGGCATGTGGCCTGTCTCGAGGCGGACCCGGCGCTCGGCGTGGTGCTGGGCCGCGAACTCTACTGGCACAGCTGGCATGCCGGCTCGCCGCCCGACTGGATCTCCGGGCCCGCGCTGCAGCCGGGGCGCCGTTATACGCCGCCCGATGCCCTGCTCGCGACGCTGCTGACCCGCGGTGCGGCGATCCCGGCCCCGTGCAGCATCACGTTCCGGCGCGAGGAGTGGCTGGCACAGGATCCGATTCCCGAACGCTTCCATGGCCACTACGAGGACCAGGTGCTGATCTGCCGGCTGCTGCTCCGCTACCCGGCGCTGGTCATCGAGGACTGCCTCGCGCGATACCGGCAGCATCCGGCTTCGCTGACTGAGGGCAATGCGCCGCTCGAGCGCGTTGCCGGCAGCGCCGCCAACCGTGCACGCGCGGAGTTCCTCGACTGGCTGCGCGGGGAACTCGCGGGTGTCGGCTGCCTGTCGCCGGAGCTCGTGACCTGGCTCGATGCCGAGGCGGCGGCTGTCGCCGGGGCCGGGGAACGATCCGGGCGCTCCTGGCGCCGCCTGGCCCGGCATTCGCTGCCGCAGGCGGCCAGGGTGCCGGTGGGCCGCGCGCTGAACCGGTGGCGGGGACGAGGAGCCCGGCGCCGGGCCATGCAGCAGGTCGCGCAGTTCGAGCGCGGCCGTGCCGGGCGCTCGTCGCTCGCGGCGGCGCGGGACTACTGGAACGAACGTATCGACGACACGCGGCTCTCGGATCACCCGCGCGGCTCGGCCGGATTCTACGCGGCCCTCGATGCCCATCGACTGCGCAAGTCGGACTACCTGCTGGATTACGTGGACTTCGCGGCCTGGGCCGGCCACGACGTGCTCGAGATCGGCTGCGGCGCCGGGCTCGATCTCGTGCGCTTCGCGCGCGCGGGCGCGCGGGTGACCGGCGTCGACCTTGCCTCGCGCGCACTCGAGCTCGCCCGTGGCTGTTGCGCCGTCGCCGGCGCGCAGGCCGAACTGGTCGAGGCGGACGGCGCCCACCTGCCATGGCCGGACGCTTCATTCGACCTCGTGTACTGCCTCGGGGTGTTGCCGTTCGCGCCCGATCCGGCCGGCGTGGTCGCCGAGGCGCATCGACTGCTGCGCCCCGGCGGCACGGCGATCTTCATGGTCTACAACCGCCACTCGTGGATGCAGCTCGCCGCGCGGCTCGGCTTCCTGCGGCTCGGCCATGCCGATGCCCCAGGATTCCGTGTGTACTCGCGCACAGAATTCGCACGGCTGCTGCAGCCGTTCGTGAACTGCCGCATGAGTTCGGCGCGACTTCCACTCGGGCAGGCTGGACGTCGCGGCGCAGCTGCTAGAATCCTCGCCTCCGGCATGCGGCCCGTGCTGGGTCCCTTCGGATGGCATCTGCTGGCCCGCTGCAGGAAGGCCTTGTGAACGACCGCACCGATGGTTCCATTGGTCTTGCGCAGGCCCGGGAGGCTTCACCCGGCTCCGGCCTCGCCGCGTATCGGGACCTGGTCACCGGTTCGCGGTCCTGGCTCGGGCTGCTGCGCCACGAGCTGGTGCTCAGCTGGGGCGCGCTGCTGCCGGGAGCAACGGGCTTCGCCTTTCGCCGCCTGGCCTGGCGCGGCGGCCTGTTCCTGCACCAGGGTCGCGGCACGCTGTGGGGACGCAACGTGACGCTGTGGCACTCGCGCAAGATGTGGCTCGGCGACGGCGTCGCCGTCGATGACGGCTGCCAGCTCGATGCGCGCGGCTGCGAGCCCGGCGGGTTCCGGCTCAGCGACGGCGTGCTGATCAGCCGCGGCTGCATCATTTCGGGCAAGGACGGCCCGCTGTCGATCGGGCCGCGCGCGAACATCGGTGCCGGCTGCGTGATGTATGCCTCGACCCGGCTCGAGATCGGCGCCGATACGATGCTGGCCGCGCAGTGCTACCTGGGTGGCGGCCGCTACGCGGTGTACGGGCGGACCGACGTGCCGCTCGCTGAACAGCCGGAACCGCGCCGTGGCGTCGTCATCGGCGAAGACTGCTGGCTGGGCGCGGGCGTGACGGTCATCGACGGTGTGAACATCGGCCGCGGCAGCGTGATCGCGGCCGGCGCGGTCGTGACCCGCGACGTCGAGCCCTATGCCGTCATGGCCGGCGTGCCGGCGCGCCAGCTCGATACACGCCACAGGGAAGTGGTAAACGGAGTGAATACATGAACCCAGGGAATGGGGCGGGTGCCAGCGATATCGTCACGGGCGTGCACGCCTACTGGAATGCGCACACGCTCGGGCTGCAGTACGTCACCGATCCGCAGCTGGTGCCCGGATCACCGGAGTTCTTCGCCCATATCCGGCCGTGGATGAATCCCTACAAGTTCCCGTGGATCATGCAGCGCATCGAGCGCGAGGCGCGACTGCTGCAGGGGCGGCATCTGCTGGAGATCGGCTGCGGCATGGGTTATGACGCGCTCGAATTCCTGCGCCGCGGCGTGCGGGTTACCGCGATCGACCTCACCGAGAACGCGGTGCGGATCGCGACGCGGCACTTCGAGGTCGAGGGCGTGCGCGCGGAGGCGGTGCAGGTCGGCAATGCGCTGGCGCTCGACTTCCCGGACGCGAGCTTCGATGCGGTCTGGGCCAATGGCGTGCTGCACGCGACCGGTGATACGCAGCGCGCGATCGACGAGGTCCGTCGCGTGCTGAAGCCGGGCGGTCGCGCGATCATCTCGCATTTCTACCGGCGGCCATCGTGGATGTGGGTCCTGCACCGGCTGGGCCGTGAACCGATCGAGGCGCACGAGGAAGACCCGCCGGTCAACGAGTTCTACACCGATGCGCAGGTGCTGGCGATGTTCCGCGGCTTCGACATCGAAGCGACCGCGCGCGAGCATCACCGGGCGCTGCCAGCCGCCAAGCGTGGTCTCAAGGCCGCGCTCTACCGCTACGGTTTCGCACCGCTGTACAACCTGCTGCCGGAGGCCGTGGCGCTGCGCTACGCCTACAAGTTCTCGGTCACCGCGGTCAAGGCCTGAGCGGTACCGTGCGTATCGCGGTCATGCTGCGCACGCTCGATGAGCACGGCGGCATCGGCGTCTACAGTCGCAACCTCGTCGAGACGCTGCTCGACCTCGATACGCGCAACGAATACCTGCTGTTCTACCGCAGTGCTGCCGCGCTCGGCCGCTATGCCGGCCGGCCGAATGCCAGCGAGCACCTGCTGCCGGCGGCGAGCAAGGCGCTGTGGGACCAGTGGGTCGTGCCGCGCGCTGCCCGGCGCCTCGGCGCCGAGCTGATCCTGCACCCGAAATTCACGGTGCCCCTGCTGACGCGGCTGCCGGTGGTGATGGTGCTGCACGGTGCGGACTGGTTCCTGCCCGGAGCGGCGCAGTTCTATGGCCGGCTCGACCGGGCCTACATGCGCCTGTTCATGCCGCTGTACCTGCGCAAGGCGGCCGTCGCGCTGTCCGTCTCGCAGCTGACGACCGATGACTTTGTGCGCATCTTCCGGCTGCCGCCCGGCAAGGTGCGCACCGTGTATTTCGGTGCGGCGCGGCACTTTCATCGCGTCACCGAGCCGGCCGCGCTCGCGGCGGTGCGCGCGAAGTATGGACTGCCGGAGCACTTCCTGTTCACGCTGTCCAAGATCGGCGGCGGCGAGCGCAAGAACATCCGCGGTGTGCTCGAGGCCTATGCGCAACTGCACGGCACGATTCCGCACCGGCTCGTGATTGGCGGCCGCGACTGCGAGCGCTTCCGCGACGAATACGCGATTCCGGACAGCGGCTGGGGTCGCGATGTGCTGTTTCCCGGCTATCTCGACCAGGCTGACCTGCCGGCGATCTACAGCGCGAGCGCGCTGTACCTGTATCCCTCCAACCAGGAAGCCTTCCCGATCCCGCTGACCGAGGCGATGGCCTGCGGTACGCCGATCATCACCTCGCGCGCGAACGGGCTCGAGGAGATCGCCGGCGATGCTGCGCTGCTGGTGGATCCGCGCGACGCCGGCGAGATCGCCGCCGCAGTGCGCAGTGTGCTCGCTGATCCGGTGCTGCAGGCGCGGCTCCGGGCGGCCGGGCTCCAGCGCGCGCGGCTCTTTTCGTGGGAGAGCTGCGCGCGCCGCACGCTGGCCATCCTCGGGGAGGTCGCGGCCTCGCGAGGTGGCGCATGAGGGCGATCGCACCGCTGCCGCACGCTACCGGCCTGGTGCTGGTGATCGCGCCGCACATGGACGACGAGTCGCTGGGCTGCGGAATGCTGCTTGCGGGCCACCCGCAGCGGGACGCCCTGCGCGTGCTGTTCGCCACTGACGGCTCGCATTCGCCCGAGCATGCGCGTGGCGCCTCCGCGGCCGAACGGCGCGAGCTCGCGGCAACGCGGGAGCGCGAAGCGGGCGCGGCGCTCCGGGTACTGGGCCTGGCTGCGGACCAGTACCGCTGCCTGGGCTTCGAGGACGGCACGCTCGCCCGGCAGCCGCAGGCGCTGGCGGGCGAGCTGCGCGAACCGCTGCGGGCCGCCACGCAGGTATTCGTACCGTTTCGCTTCGACCGGCATCCGGATCATCTGGCCGTCGGGCGGGCGGTCGCGGCCATCCGTGACGAGGGCGGAACCGCGGCCACGGTCCTCGAGTACTTCGTCTACAGCCAGTGGCGGCTGCTGCCTGGCGGCGATGTCCGCGACTGCGTGGACCCGGGCCAGCTGCGCCAGACCGTGCCGACCGCCGCTCTGCAGGCGCGGAAGCGCCGCGCGCTCGACTGTTACCGCAGCCAGACGACCCGCTATCTGGGATGGCAGAATCGGCCGGTGCTGACGCCAGAGCTGCTGGATCGGGCCTGTGCCGGGCCCGAGGTCTATCTGCTGCAGGATCCGGCGCGCCCGGGCCGGCGCGTGCTCGCGCGGGGGCGGGCGTGGGTGCCGGTCGCGCATCGCGTGGAGCCGGTGCTGAAGCGCTGGAAGGACCGCCTGTCCGGCTGGCGGGGTCGCTGATGGCCCGCCCGATCCGCGTAGTGTTCTTCGGCGGCGCGTACCTCCAGCCCGGCGCGCAGCACTTCGTCGCGCTGCTGAGCGCACATCCCGAGATCGAGCTCGTGCTCGCCCTCGCAGAGGCCGAGCACGAGC
>SCUD01000185.1 GCA_004297335.1 Gammaproteobacteria bacterium | reverse complement strand
CGGCCGTGACACGCCGGAGCTGTCGATCACCCCGGCGGAGCCCGCCCTGGCCCCCGAACCGGCCGTGGCCTCCGATCCGGCCGGGCTTACGCTGGCCAATCGACCGGAACTGCTGGCGCTGCGCGCTGTCGTTGAAGGCAGCACCCGGACGGTCGATCTCGCGCAGCGGGAGTATTTCCCGGATTTTGAGCTGAAACTGCAGTACGGTCAGCGCGACCGGGCGCCGGACGGGACGCCGCGCGACGACATGGTGAGTCTCACCGTGGGACTGAATCTGCCGATCTGGCGCAAGGCTCGGCTCGAGCCACAGGTGGCGGAGGCCCGTGCCCTGCGCGCTCAGGCGCAGAGCATGCTGCTGGCGCGGCAGCTCGAGACCCAGGCGCAGTTCGAGATGCAGCTGGCATTGATGCGACAGTGGCGCGCGACCGCCGAGCTCTATCGAAGCACGCTGCTGCCGCAGGCGCGCGCCGCGATCGCGTCGGCCCTCGCGGCGTACCGGGTCGGCCGCGTCGACTTCCTTACCCTCCGGCAGGCCCAACTACGGGAACTCGAGGTTGCGACCGACCTCGCGGAGGCCATCGCCAGTCACAACAAGGCTGTCGCGGAGATTGATCTGCTGTTCGGTCGTGCAGCACCCTAGTCGCCGCGAAACCTGCCGTCGGAGCGCCTCGTGAACCGCAAAAATGTCCTAGCCACGGCCCTGCTGACGGGCCTCGCCCTCGCTGCCGGTTACTGGTGGGGCCACTGGAGCGGGGCTCCGGGCGGCGGGACGCGTTCTGAGGCCGGCGTCGGTGGCGATGCCGGGCAACCACGCCGAATCCTCTACTACCGAAATCCGATGGGACTCAACGATACCTCGCCGGTGCCCAGGAAGGACTCCATGGGCATGGACTACATCCCGGTCTACGCCGATGAGGCGCCGGAAGGTCCGCAGGTCAGGATCAGCCCGAATCGGCTGCAGGTCCTCGGGGTGCGGACCGAGACGGCGACGCGCCGCGTGATCACGCGAACGATTCGGGCGGTCGGCACGGTCGAGGCGAATGAGCGCGGGCTCTACGCCGTCAGTCCGAAATTCGAGGGCTGGATCACGACCCTGATCGTGAACACGACCGGCGCCGCGGTGCGGCGCGGCGACCCGCTGCTGGCCGTCTACAGCCCGGATCTGGTCACCGCACAGGAGGAATACCGTGTTGCCTCGGCGAGCCTGCAGGTGATGGGTGAGGCGTCGCCGGAGGCTCGGGCCAGCATGGAGTCGCTCCTCGAAGGTAGTCTGCAACGCCTGCGGAACTGGGACGTCGCGGACGTCGACCTCGCCGATCTTCGGGCCGGCAAGGGGGTCAGGCACACACTGCCGCTGCGTTCGCCAGCCAACGGTATCGTCATGGAGAAGATGGCCCGGGCTGGCATGCGCTTCATGCCGGGTGAACCGCTCTACCAGATAGCGGACCTTGCGACCGTGTGGATCGTGGCCAACGTCTTCGAACAGGACCTGGGAGCGGTCCGACAGGGACAGACTGCCAGCGTAGCGATGGCGGCGTATCCGGGACGCAGGTTCACCGGGCAGGTGACTTTTGTCTATCCGACCATCCAGCCGGACACACGGACGGCCCGTGTCCGTATCGAGTTGCCGAACGCCGCGGGACTGCTGAAACCGGAACTCTACGGCACCGTGGAGATCGTGGCCGGCGATCGGGTGGCCGACGTGTCTGTTCCCGAGTCCGCAGTGCTCGACTCGGGCACGCGGCGCGTGGTCCTGATCGATCTCGGTGGCGGTGCATTCGAGCCGCGGGAGGTCGAACTCGGTTCCCGCGGCGACGGCTACGTCGAGGTGCTCACAGGGGTTGCCGGCGGGGAGCGGGTCGTCGTCGATGGCAACTTCCTGATCGACGCGGAAAGCAACCTCAGGGGGGCCCTGGAAACCCTGGGCGGTCACGCCCACGGCGGCGCAGCACCACCGGCTGCGGCCGACGACCACGCCGGGCACTGAGATGCTGGCACGGGTGATTGAATGGTCGATGCGGCACGTCTTTCTGGTGCTGCTGGCGAGCGTGTTCATCGTCGCCGCCGGCATCTACGCGGCCGTTCACATGCCGGTCGATGCATTACCCGACCTGTCAGACGTCCAGGTGATCGTCTACACGGAGTACCCGGGACAGGGCCCGCAGGTCGTCGAGGACCAGGTCACGTATCCATTGACGACCGCGATGCTGAGCGTACCCCGCTCGAAGGTGGTCCGCGGCTTCTCGAACTTCGGCGTCTCGTTCGTCTACGTGATCTTCGAGGATGGCACCGACATCTACTGGGCGCGCTCGCGCGTGCTCGAGTACCTCAACTTCGCTGCCAGCCGGCTGCCGCGAGGGGTCACCCCTACGCTCGGGCCGGACGCCACCGGGGTGGGCTGGGTCTACCAGTACGTCGTCCAGGGGTCGCAGCGATCGCTGGCGGAGCTGCGGGCAATCCAGGACTGGTTCGTCCGTTACCAGCTCACCAAAGCCCAAGGCGTATCCGAGGTCGCAAGCGTCGGTGGCTTCGTCAAGACTTATCAGGTCACGGTCGATCCGCAGAAGCTCCAGGCGTACCGCATTCCTCTGCGCCAGGTAAGCGACCTGATCCGCGCGAGCAACCAGGACGTCGGCGGACGCGTCGTCGAAATGGCCGAGACCGAGTATGTCGTCCGCGGCCGGGGCTACCTGCGTGGCATCGGGGATCTCGAGCGGCTGGCCATCAAGGTTGCAGCCGGCACGCCGATCCTCCTGCGCGACATCGCCCGCGTCGAGCTGGTGCCGGATGAGCGGCGGGGCATCGCCGAGCTGAATGGCACCGGTGAGGTCGTCGCCGGGATCGTTGTGGCGCGCTACCGCCAGAATGCGCTCGACGTCATCCACAATATCCGGCTCAAGATCGACGAGATCGCCGCGGGTCTGCCGGAGGGCGTCAGCCTGCAGACGGTCTACGACCGTTCGGAACTCATTCACCGTGCCATCGACACGCTGCGCCGCACGCTGATCGAGGAAAGTCTCATCGTTGCGCTCGTCTGCGTCGTGTTCCTGCTGCATGCGCGCAGCGCCCTCGTCGCCATCATCATGCTGCCGATCGGCGTGCTGATCGCCTTTGTCGCCATGCGGATGCTCGGGCTCAACTCCAACATCATGAGTCTCGGCGGCATCGCCATCGCGATCGGCGCCATGATCGACGCGGCCATCGTGATGATCGAGAATGCCCACAAGCACATCGAACGCCTGAAGCCCGGCGACTCGCGAGCCGATGCGATCATCGCATCCTGCCGCGAGGTCGGGCCGCCGCTGTTCTTCAGTCTGCTGATCATCACGGTGTCATTCCTGCCGGTGTTCACGCTCGAGGCACAGGAAGGGCGGATGTTCCAGCCGCTCGCTTACACCAAGACGTTTGCGATGGCCGGCGCTGCATTACTGTCGATCACGCTCGTGCCGGTCCTGATGCTGTTGTTCATCCGCGGCCACATCCCCGCGGAGACCAGGAACCCGCTCGTGCGTGCGCTGATCCGGGCATACCATCCGGTGGTGGTCTGGGTCATGGGCTCGAAGCGGTTGACCATTGCACTCGCCGTCCTGGTGCTCGCGGTGAGCGTCTATCCCGCGATGCGGCTCGGCAGCGAATTCATGCCGGTCCTGAATGAAGGCACGCTGCTCTACATGCCCTCGAGCCTGCCGGGCATTTCGGTGACCAAGGCGGCCGAGCTGCTGCAGACGCAGGATCGGATCCTCAAGACCTTTCCCGAGGTGGCCTCGGTCTTCGGCAAGGCCGGGCGGGCCAATAGCGCCACGGATCCCGCGCCACTCGAAATGGCGGAAACGGTCATCAACCTCAAGCCCGAGGACCAATGGCGGCCCGGCATGACCATGGATCGGCTGATCGCCGAGATGGACCAGGCGGTGCAGATCCCGGGCGTCAGCAATGCCTGGACCATGCCCATCAAGGCGCGCACCGACATGCTTTCGACCGGGATCCGCACGCCCATCGGCATCAAGGTGTTCGGCAGGGACCTGGCGGAGATGGAGCGGCTGGCGAAGGATGTCGAACGGGTGGTCAAGGCGGTCCCGGGCACGACCAGCGCTTATGCGGAGCGCCTGACTGGCGGCTATTACCTGGACATCGAGCCCGACGCGCTCGCGCTGGCGCGCTATGGGATCACCGTGGGTGACCTGCAGGAAGTCGTGGCGACCGCGCTCGGTGGCGACATGGTCACGACGACTGTCGAAGGTCGGGAGAGGTTCGGCGTGGGTGTGCGCTATCCACGCGAATTGCGGTCCGATCCGGACACCATTGCCCGCAGCGTGCTGGTGCCGATGATGGATGGTGGCATGGTGCCGCTCGGCCAGCTGGCCGCACTGGTACTGCGCCAGGGGCCGCCCGCCATCCGTACCGAGAATGCGCTCCTGTCCGCCTACGTTTTTGTGGACATCCGCGGACGCGACATCGGCGGCTACGTCGCGGAGGCTCAGCGCGCCGTGCGCGAGCAGGTCAGGCTGGAACCCGGCTACTTCCTGACGTGGAGCGGCCAGTTCGAGTACATGCAGCGTGCCATCCAGAAGCTGAAGGTGGTCATCCCGTTCACGCTGCTGATCGTCTTCGTGCTGCTGTACCTGAACTTCAACCGCATCGGGGAAACGCTGGTCGTGCTGCTCTCGGTGCCTTTCGCACTCGTGGGCGGCGTCTGGCTGCTGTATGCGCTCGACTATAACCTCAGTGTTGCGGTCGCGGTCGGCTTCATCGCGCTGGTGGGCGTTGCCGCGGAAACCGGGGTCATCATGCTCATCTATCTCAACAAGGCGCTGGAGGACCACCGCGCCCGCTGCCGGACGGAGGGACGCGAGCCGGGTCCCGAGGACGTGCGCCAGGCGGTGATCGACGGGGCCGTGCTGCGGGTGCGTCCGTTGATGATGACCGTGTTGGCGATCATGGCCGGGTTGCTGCCCATCATGTGGGGTTCCGGCACCGGCTCCGAGGTCATGCGGCGCATCGCGGCACCCATGGTGGGCGGGATGATCTCGGCCACGGTGCTGACGCTGATCGTGATTCCGGCGATTTACGCCTTGGTGGCGGAGGCCCGCTTTGCGCGGGCGTCCCGGGGGGCTCGCGAGCCGAGCTGATCCGGAATGGCGACCACCGGGCGGCGGCACAGATCCGGAAACAGGACAGTCTGTTGTGTGCTATTGGCGTCTGCGCAATGGCCTCTTGAGTGACGGAAACAGCTTGTCGCAGAGTTCCTGCAGTGCGGCTAGAGCCAGATGTCCTTGCCGGGCAGGACGGGCTGGTGGCCAAGACACTAATCTTGCCACGGCCGGTGGTCTGGCCGACGTGGATCCGGTTGGCGGCTTGGTAGCAGGTGCCGCTGAACCAGAACAGGCAATACCCGCCCGCGGCGAGGACCGCACTGGCGAAGGGCTGCAGCATCAGCGCCCCGCGCCCTTCACGTGCCGGTCGAGGAACGCCAGCATCCGGCCATAGCCCTCGATCTGGTTCGGGATCTTCGAGAAGCCATGGCCCTCGTCCGGGAACACCACGTACTCGACCGGCACGCCGTTCTTCCTCACGGCCGCGACGATCTCGTCCGACTCGACCTGCAGCACGCGCGGATCGTTGGCGCCCTGCAGTACCATCAGCGGCCGCCGGATGTTGCCGGCGTGGAACAGCGGCGAGATGGCCTGGAGCTGGTCGCGCTGCTTCACCGGATCACCGATTTCCTGGTACAGCGCCTGGCGCTGCGCTTCCCACCAGGCCGGGATGCTCTCGAGCGTGCGAATCCAGTTGGTCACACCGAAGATGTTCACGCCGGCGGTGAACTCGTCCGGCTCGAAGGCGAGTGCAGCGGCGACCATGTAGCCGCCGTAGCTGCCGCCGACGATCGCGATGCGCTCCGGGTCGACGTAGTCCTGGCGGGCGAGCCAGCGCTTCGCGTCGACGCAATCCCACAGCGGCTCGCGGCCATGCTTCTGGTCGTCGGCGGTGAAGAAAGTCCGGCCGTAGCCGGAGCTGCCACGGTTGTTGATGCCGAGCACGACGTAGCCGTGGTTGGCCAGGTACTGCAGGACGGCACTGTAGCCCTGGCGAGTCTGGCCGCCCGGGCCGCCATGCACCCAGACGATCGCCGGCGCCTTGCTGGCCGCGCTGGCCTGCAGCGGCCGGAACAGCACGTTGGGGATCTCGAGGCCGTCGCGCGCCTTGAACCGTTCGATCGTGGAGTCCACGAGGTCGGCCGGATCGATCTCCGGGTTCAGCGTGTCGGTCAGCTGCACCGCTGTGGCGTCGCCGATCGTGAAGACGTACAGGTTCCGCGGTGAGCGGTCTCCGGACAGGTACAGCGCCACGCGCTTCTCGCTGCGGGAGATGCTGACCGAGGTGATGTCGCCCGGCGGCAGCGCTGGCAGCTGCAGCGGCCTGCCGGTCGCGGTCTCGACGATGGACAGTGCGGTGCGGGCGTCCTCGTTGATTGCCGTGATCGTGTACCGGCCGGCGTGCGACAGGTCCGTGTACATGACGTCCCACGGGTATGCGGCGACCTCCTCGTGCCTGCCGGTGGCGATCTCGTAGCGACGCACGCGGCTGAACTCGCCGCCGGCATTGCAGAGGTAGTAAAGCCACTGGCCAGCGATGTCGAAATACTGCGGCTCCCAGCTGCCGCGGCTGTCGGAGACCGTGACGAGGCGGCTGGTCTGCAGATCGAGCAGCAGCATCTCGTTCTCGGAGCTGGTCTGCGGTCGCGTCAGCGCGATGTAGCGGCCGTCACGCGACAGCGGGCCGGGGTATACGTTGAGCTGGTTCTCGAACACGATGCTGCGCGCGTAGGTCCTCGCGTCGTAGCGGTAGACGTCGAAGGCGCGCGCTTCGCGCTCGTTGGTGACCACGTAGAAGGCGCTGCCGTCCGGCGTAAAGTCCACGAACTCTGCCTTGAGCGTCTTGCCCGGTGTCAGGTCGCGCTCCGTTCCGTCGAGCTCGCGCACGTACAGGTGATTGAGTTCGTTGCCGCCCTGATCGCGCGTGTACAGCAGCCGGTCGTCCTGCGGAAACCAGGCGACCGCGTAGGTCGACTCCGGCGCCTGCGTGATGGCCGTGGCCGGGCCGCCCGCGGCGGGGACGCTCATCACGTTCGGTACGCCGGAGGCGTTGGAGTGGAACAGGATGCGGGTCTCATCCGCCGAGAAGGACGCTCCGCCGACGCTCACGGTCCTGACGAACTGTTCAATCGTGTACTGGCGGAGGGGCCGGTCGCCGGCCAGGGCCGGTACGGCGAGCAGCAGCAGGGCAATAACCGCGGGCACGCGGCCCAGGACCTTGGCTTGCATGGGAACCCCGGGGAGGAAGAGCAGGCCGGCATTGTCCGCGCGCACCGCCGGTCCGGCAAGCGCTGGAGTGGACGCCCCCCCCGGGGGCGCGCCAGACAGCCGATTACAGGCCCCTGAACCCCGCCTTTTGGATAGTATTTGCGGCCGCATTCCACTTTCGCGGCGGAGAAGTCCTTGACCAGCCTGTTTGCGATTTGCCGGGACCCGGCCACCGGCGAGCAGTACCTCGAGACGGCGCTCAGCGGGCATGCCCTGCTGGAACACCCGATGTTGAACAAGGGCAGCGCCTTCAGCGAGGCCGAGCGCCGGGAATTCGGCCTGCTGGGCCTGTTGCCGATGAGCGTCACCACCCCGGAGACCCAGCTCGCACGCATCTATGGCAACTACAAGGCCAAGACCACCGATCTCGAACGCTACATCCACCTGATCTCGCTGCAGGATCGCAACGAGACCGCGTTCCATCGGCTGATCAGCGAGCACCTGGCCGAGATGATGCCCATCATCTACACGCCGGTGGTCGGCGAGGCCTGCCAGAACTACAGCCGGATCTATCGCCGCCCGCGTGGACTGTATGTGTCCTGGCCACAGCGGCACGAGCTCGACGCGGTGTTCGCCAACGTCGCCGAGTCCATCGCCGGTGGCATCGACGTCATCGTGGCCACCGACGGCGAGCGCATCCTGGGGCTGGGCGACCTGGGCGTCGGTGGCATGGGCATACCGGTCGGCAAGCTTGCGCTCTATACCGCGTGCGCGGGCATTCATCCGGCCGCGACCCTGCCGGTGATTCTCGACGTCGGCACCAACAACCAGTCCCTGCTCGACGATCCGCTGTACGTCGGCTGGCGCCACGAGCGCATTCGCGGTGCGGAATACGATGAGTTCGTCGAGGCCTTCGTCGTCGCCGTCAGGAAGCGCTTCCCGCGGGTCCTGCTGCAGTGGGAAGACTTTGCCAAGAACAACGCGACACGTCTGCTGGAGCGTTTTCGTGACCAGCTGTGTTCCTTCAACGATGACATCCAGGGTACCGGTGCGGTGGCGGTCAGCGCGGCGCTGGCGGCCGTGGCCGTGAAGGGTGAGCGGATTCGCGACCAGCGGATCGTGATGCTGGGCGCGGGCTCCGCCGCCATGGGCATCTGCGCACAGCTGGTGGCGGCGATGATGCTGGAGGGCGCCACCGAATCGCAGGCCATGGGCAACATCTGCCTGGTGGACAGCAAAGGGCTGGTACACGACCAGCGCGGTGACCTGGATTCCTTCAAGCGCGCCTACGCGCAGCCGCTGACCCGGTTTGCCGGGCGCGAGAACCAGTGCAGCGATGTGATCAGTCTGCTCGAGACCGTCGAGCTCGCTCGCCCGCAGATCCTGGTCGGTACCGCCGCACAGGCGCATGCCTTCAACGAGGCTGTGGTGCGCGAGATGGCGGCGCACACGGATCGCCCGATCATTTTTCCGCTGTCCAATCCCACTTCGAAGTGCGAGGCGCATCCGGCCGACCTCATCCGCTGGACTGGCGGCAGGGCGCTGGTCGCTACCGGCAGCCCGTTCGCGGATGTTCATCACGACGGCCGCTATGTCCGTATCGCCCAGTGCAACAATGCCTATGTCTTCCCGGGGGTTGGCCTGGGCGTGATCGCCGCCCAGGCCACGCGCGTCACCGACACGATGTTCGTCGCCGCGGCGCGCGCGCTGGCGGAACTGTCGCCCGTGCATGCGGACATGGCCGCGCCATTGCTGCCGTCTCTGGACGAGGTGCGCACCGTCGCCCGGCAGGTCGCGGTCGCGGTGGCGGAGGACGCCGCGCGCTCGGGAGTTGCCCCCCGGCTGCCGCGCGAGGAGCTGGAGCGGCGCATCGATGAGCGGATGTGGACTCCGAGGTACCTGCCCTACCGGCGGGTGAGGCCAGAACGCTGCCGTGGATGACCCGGAATTGCATCCTCGCCCGGTCCCGCTATAGTTCATCGTTTGCACTGCAACAAACAGGTGGGACCGGGCGATGCTGAAGGTGGGTCTGATCGGCTGGCGCGGCATGGTGGGCTCCGTGCTCGTGGAGCGGATGCGGGCGGAGGACGACTTCGCGCTCATCGAGCCGTGCTTCTTCTCGACCTCGCAGGCCGGGGCGCCGGCACCAGCGGTCGGCCGGAGCTGCCCGCCGGTCGGTGATGCCAAAGACCTGCGGGCACTCGCCGCCTGCGAAGTGCTGATCTCCTGCCAGGGCGGTGACTACACGCAGGCCATGCACCCGCGCCTGCGCGCGGCCGGCTGGAGTGGCCACTGGATCGATGCGGCCTCGACGCTGCGGATGCACGATGATGCAGTCATCATCCTCGATCCGGTGAACCGCCCGGTCATCGAGGCCGGGCTCGCCGCCGGTCTGCGCGACTGGATCGGCGGCAACTGCACCGTGAGCCTGATGCTGATGGCTTTTGGCGCGCTGTTCCGCGCCGGTCTCGTCGAGTGGATGACCTCGATGACCTACCAGGCGGCCTCCGGCGCCGGGGCCCAGCACATGCGCGAGCTGCTGGTGCAGATGGGCCAGCTGCATGGTGCCGCTGCCGGGCTGCTCGCCGATCCGGCGAGCGCGATCCTCGATATCGACCGGGCCGCGACCGCCGCATTCTCGAACGGGGCGCTGGCGACCGCGCAGTTCGGATATCCGCTCGCCGGCAGCCTGCTGCCCTGGATCGATCGTGATCTCGGCAACGGCCAGAGTCGCGAGGAACACAAGGCCGGCGCCGAAGGCAACAAGATCCTGGGTACCGGCGCGGCGCCGATTCCGATCGATGGACTGTGCGTGCGCATCGGCGCGATGCGCTGCCACAGCCAGGCCGTGACGATGAAGCTCACTCGCGCGGTGACGATCGCCGAGGTCGAAGGACTGCTGGCCGGTGCGCACCGCTGGATGCGCCTGGTGCCGAATGAGCGCGAGGCCAGCCTCGCGCAACTGACCCCCGCCACCGTTACCGGCCGCCTCGACATCGCGGTCGGGCGCGTCCGCCACCTGGCGATGGGCCACGAGTACCTGACGGCGTTCACGGTCGGGGACCAGCTGCTGTGGGGCGCGGCCGAGCCGTTGCGCCGCATGCTGCGGCTGCTGGTCGACCGCCGCTGAGCCGCACTGCGTGAGTCCACCCCCGGGTGCATCGCCGCGGCGGCGGGCGCTGCGTGCCCACCCGGGTTTCGTGCGTTTCCTGACTGCGCGCCTGATCGTTACCGTGGCGGTGCAGATGCAGACCGTCGCGGTAGGCTGGCAGATCTACGAGATCACCCGCGATCCGCTCGATCTCGGACTGATCGGCCTGTCCCAGTTCCTGCCCTTCATCCTGCTGATTCTGCCGGCCGGCCAGCTGGCGGACCGGCGCAATCGCGCGCTGGTGCTTTCGGCCTGCTACAGCCTCGGCTGCGTCTGCGTGCTGCTGCTGCTCGCCTTCACGCTGTCCGGCAGCACCCGCACCTGGCCGGTGTTTGCGATCATGGTGCTGTTCGGCGTGGCCCGCGCATTCGCGATGCCGGCCGCGCAGGCGCTGTTGCCGAACCTCGTGCCGCCGGAGCTCTTCAGCCGCGCGGTCGCAGTCAATTCGAGTACCTGGCAGATTTCCACGGTCGCCGGGCCTGCGCTCGGCGGCCTGGTCTACCTGCTCGGGCCGGAGGTCGTCTACGGCACGGTCGCCGTACTGACGGCCAGCGGCGCATTGCTGATGCGCGGGGTCCGCGCGCCCGCGCCGGCCCCGCAGCTGGAACCGGACAGCTGGCACACGCTGCTCGAGGGCCTGCGTTTCGTGTTCCGCCGCAAACTCATCCTGGGGGCCATCTCGCTTGACCTGTTCGCCGTGCTGTTCGGCGGCGCGACGGCGCTGCTGCCGGCCTACGCGAGTGACGTGCTCGAGGTGGGCCCGGCCGGGCTCGGCTGGCTGCGGGCGGCGCCGGGTGCGGGTGCGGCGGCCGTCGCGCTGCTGCTGGCCTGGAAACCGATCACGCGACGGGTCGGCCCGCTGATGCTGGCCGGAGTTGCGCTGTTCGGGATCGCCACTGTCGTCTTCGGCATCTCGGAAAACCTGCTGCTGTCGCTTGCGGCACTGGTCGTGCTCGGTGGCGCGGACATGGTCAGTGTCTACATCCGCCACGTGCTCGTGCAGCTCGAGACTCCCGATTCGATCCGTGGCCGGGTCAGCGCGGTCAGCGCGGTGTTCATCGGTGCCTCGAACGAGCTCGGTGAGTTCGAGTCGGGGGTGACCGCGGCCTGGTGGGGCCTCAAGCCGGCGGTCGTCGTCGGCGGCCTGGCCAGCGTCGCGATCGCCGGTCTCTGGCTTCGCTGGTTCCCACAGCTGCAGGCGACGGATCGCTTTCCGCTGCCGCGACTGGATCCGCTGGAGGCGGCGCAGCGGTAGCTTTCGCGAGCCCCGGTCCGGCGTATACTCGGGCCATCCACTGCACGCCAAGGAGAGGCCTCATGCCGTGCACTCGCCATCTTCTCTGCGCCCTCACCGTGCCACTCGTGCTCTCCGCATGCATGACCGCGCGACTCGAGGAGAGTCGCCGGATGGATACCGCGATTGCCGCCAACGAGGCGGTCGTGCTGCTCGCCAAGCCGCAGGTCGAGGGCATTACGACCGAGGACGGGTTCATGGACTGCGTCGGTGACCGCATGGCTTCCCGCTCTGGAATCCAGGTGCAGTCGAACGATGCCTTCGTGGATTCGATGTTCCCGTGGCTCGAGCCGGCGACCGCCCCCCAGCGTCCGGAGGGCATGACGCGGCTGCTGGCTCGAGACGCGGTCGCCCGGCGCGTTGCCGACAGCGGGATCCGCTACATCATCTGGGTCGACGGTGCGACCCGCAAGACGGACAGCGGGGGGAGCATCGCCTGCAGCGTGGGTCCGACCGGCGGTGGCTGCCTCGGTTTCGGCTGGTGGGAGAAGGAATCCGACTACGAGGCCGTGGTCTGGGACCTCAATACCGCGAAGACCGCGGGTTCGGTGTCCACCAACGTGACCGGAACCTCCGCGCTGGTCGGCATTCTGGTGCCCCTGCCCTTCATTGCCAGGGTGCAGGGCACGGCTTGTGACCGCCTGGCGAGCCAGCTGACCGCGTTCCTGCAGGGCGAGGACCCGTCGGTGCTGCCCGGGCGGTGAACCAAACGGCCGCGGCTTGCTCCAAGGGGCAGGGTCCTGGCATTCCGGTGGTGCTCTGACGCGCCGTCGCCGGCAGGGGTGGTTATGGTGGGACGTGTACCGATCTTGCGTGGGCTGATCCTGGCAACGGTGCTGGCATCCGTGGCTGGCTGCCTGACGCAGACGGCCAACACACGCTCTGGCGGCGCCCCGGCTGGCGGCAGCAGCACGCCCCCGGGCAGCTCCGGCGGCGGTTCTCCCTCGAGTTTTCCGACGGCCGGCGAGCAATCCGGCGGCAGCGCGGCCCTGCCGATGCCGGGCGAGGAAGGCAGCCAGGCCAGCGGCGACTCAGCAAGCGACGGCTCAGCCAGCGAAAAGTCCGAAGATGCTGGCGGCGCCGCCGGCAGCGGGCCCGCGGTACCGGGGCCGGAGGGTGAGGACCGGCGGGCCGCGATCGATCGCCGGCTCGACGAGACCTTTGGCACCTTTGATGCAGCCGTCCGCAGCGCCCACGAGGCAGTAGCCCGCGAACGCGCGGAGCGGGCTGCGGCAGAGGGTTCGGCATCGGCTGGCGGGGCGCCTGGCGACGACGAGGGCCGCGATGGCGGCACGGCGACCGCGGATGCCCGCGCCGAGGGCGGTCTCGAGTCGGTCGGCGAAGGCACAGCAACGGGCGAAGGCGCAGAGGCCGGCGAGGGGACGACGACGGGTGAGGGCGCAGAGGCGGGCGAGGGCAAGGAGCAGGTCCCCGGCCAGGGCGGCGGCACCGGCGCCGGGGGCACCACGGGCTCGGGGCCGCGCGAGATTCCCGGCGACGTTCCGGACGGGCGCGACGATGACATCGTCGCCCGGCAGATCCGCGAGGCGGCGATGAAGGAAACCGACCCGGAACTGCGCGCCGCGCTCTGGGAAGAATACCGGCGCTACAAGCGCGGGAACTGAGTCAGTGCGCAGCGGGCCCGCCCACATGATGCAACCTCGTTTCTGGCGCCTTCTGCTTCCAGCCGTGTTCGCGGTCGCCAGCGGCTGCGTGGTCCAGGAAACGCGTCCCTTGCCGCAGCTGCAGGCAACGCAGGCCACGGCCAGCGTCCCGTCGCTGCAGTTGCTCGACGTCGGGCTCCATCTCTTCGATCCCGGTATTCCGCCGGAGGTGGTCGAGAACCCGGAGGCTGGTGCGAAGCTGCGCCTCTTTCCCGAGATCCGCCGTGCCGAGGCACGCTTCCTGCCGAGCCACCTGCGCGGGGTCCTCGAGGGCACTGGCCACTGGGGTGCCGTGCGGGTCGTGCCGGCTTCCGTGAATTCCTTCGATGTCACCGTGGATGGCCGCATCCTGGAATCGACCGGTACGGAGCTGCGCATCGCCGTGACCGCGGTCGATGCGACCGGCCGGGTCTGGATCGAGAATCGCGAATACCAGGGCAGCGCCGACACGCGCACCTATCGCCAGGACCAGAGCTCGGGCCGCGATCCGTTCGAGAACGTCCATGTCGCCGTGGCGGAGGACCTGCTCGCGGCACGCAATCGCCTGACGGGCACCGAACTCGCCGATGTGCGGCGCGTCGCGAGCCTGCGCTTCGCGGCCGATTTCGCCCCGGTCGCCTACAGCCAGTACCTCGAGCAGGATTCGCGCAGCGGCCGCTACCGCGTGCTGCGGATGCCCGCCGAGGACGACCCGCTGCTGGCGCGGATCACGCAGATCCGCGAGCGGGACTACGGCATGGTGGATGCGGTCAGTGAGCACTACGCCTCGTTCGCCGAGAAGATCGCGCCGCCGTACCTGGACTGGCGGCGCTATACCTATGACGAGATCGTGGCCGAGGAGAAACTGAAGGGCCAGGCCCGGAGCCGCATCGGGCTCGGAGCGGCCGCAGTGCTCGCGGCCGTGCTGGTGCCCGACAGCTGCAGCAGCGACACCTGTTCCCGGGCGACGAGCGCCGCGCGCTACGGTGCCGCGGCCGGTGGTGTCGCGGCCGTGGTCAGCGGCATGCGCAAGCGCGAGGAAGCCAAGATCCATACCGAATCCATCAAGGAGATCTCCAGTGGATTCGACGCTGCCGCGGCGCCACTCGTGGTCGAGGTCGAGGGGCGGGCGCTGCGGCTGACCGGCACTGCCGAGGAACAGTACGCGGAGTGGCGCCGCCTGTTGCACGAGCTCTACCGCGAGGAGACCGGCCTCGTGCCGTCCGCCGCCGCGGCGGGCCCGGCAGACGCGGGCTGACCGACCGGATGAATGAACTGACGCCCGGGCTCGAGCTCGGTGACCGGTTCGTTTTGTTGCGCCGGCTGGGTCGTGGCGGGACCGCAGAGGTCTGGCTGGCCCGTGACCGCAACCGTGGTGCTCCCGTCGCCCTCAAGGTACTGGCGGCCCCGGGGCCTCTGCGGACCGTCCTCGCCGCGCAGCTCGCGCGCCAGCAGTCACTGCCAGCGGAACAGATCGTCGCACTGCACGAGCTCGTCGAACTCGATGGCCGCGCGCTGCTGGTCATGGACTATCTGGATGGCGGCGATCTCGGGCAGTTCCGCGGGCGCCCCTTCGAGAGCTGGGCCGGTCCGATCGAGGACGTCGTCGTGGCCCTTGCAGCCGTGCATGCGGCCGGCCTCGTGCACCGGGACCTGAAGTGCAGCAACGTGCTGCTCGGTGCGGATGGCCGCGCGCGGCTCGCGGATTTCGGCCTGGCGACGGCGACCGGCGCGCCTGCCGCCGGGGGCGGCTCGCCCTACAATTCGAGCCCGCAGCAGCTGCGTGGTGAGCCGGCCGAGCCCGCGGATGATTTCTACGCGTTCGGAGCGCTGCTCTATGAACTGATCGCCGGGCATCCCCCGTACTATCCCGAGGTCACCCGGGAGCGGGTGCTCTACGAACCCGTGCCACCATTGCTGCCGCTCGCGCACACGCCGGTGCGGGTGCGTGAACTGGCCTTGCGTCTGCTCGCCAAGTCCCCGGCCGAGCGGCCGCACTCGCTGGATCAGGTTCGCGGCGTGCTCACCGCCGCGCGCGCGGAGGACCAGTCGGCCGGGCTGGTAGCCGCCGCCGCAATCACCGCGAGTCCACAGCCGGCGCAGCGCGCCTCCGGGCGCTGGCGCTGGCTGGCCGTCGCGGCCACCGCCGTTGCGGCCCTCGCTGCCGTATTCGTCGGCTTGCCGCGCTGGACCGCCGAGCGCAACGCGGGCCTCGCGGAACAGGCCAGGGCCGAGGCTGCGGCGCAGGCCGGGCAGCAACAGCGGCGCGCCGAGCTGGCCGGGGAGCAGGCGGCGGCGCGCGCCGCGGCGATTGCGGCCAGGGATGATTTCCAGGGCGCGTTCGCCGCGCAGGATGCGCGCCAGGCTGCGCGCTGGGCGACGGAGTCCTTCGCTGCGGCGCGGGCCGCGGGTGAAGAGGCCACGCACCGTTTCGACACCGGCGATTACGTCGGGGCGACCGCAGCCTGGCAGGAGGGCAATTCCCGGCTCGCAAGCGTCGAGCAGGAGCGGCCTGCCGTGCTGCAGCGTCAGCTCACGCGTGGTGCCGAGGCGCTGCGCGCCGGCCGCACGGCGGAGGGCCGCGAGGCCTACGAACTCGCGCTCGCCATCGAGCCGGAGCAGGCTGCCGCGCGTGCCGGCATCGAGCGCGCGCGCCGGCTGGAAGCCGCACTCGCACTCGCCGATGCGGCCGCGAACGACGAGCGTGCCGGCCGACTCGAGGCGGCTCTGCAGGGATTCCGGCGCGCACTCGAGACCGATCCGGCGGTACCCGGCGCCCAGGCTGGACTCGAACGCATCGCTGCGCGCCGGACCGGTGATGCCTATGCAGCAGCGATGGCGCGCGGCATGGTGGAGCGGGCCGCGGGGCGCAGTGTGTCGGCTCGTGAGGCATTTTCACGCGCGCTCGAACTGCGACCCGGCTCGGTGGAGGCGCAGGAGGCTCTCGCCGGGCTCGAGCAGGGCCAGCGCGCGGCGGCACTCGAGCTGCTCGCGGCGCGGGCCGCCGCTGCCGAGGGCGACGAGCGCTGGGGCGAGGCGCTGGCGGCCTGGCGCGAAGCCGCGGCACTCGAGCCGGGACTGGCCGCCGCCCGGGACGGCATCGCGCGCGCCACGCCGCGCGCGGAACTGCAGGATCGGATCGACACTCTGACCGGCGCACCGGAGCGGTTGTGGGATGCGCGGGCCCGTGCCGGCGCGCGCGCGCTGCTTGACGCGGCCGCCCGCGCCGCGGAGCCCCGCCAGCGGCTGGCGGCCGCTGCCGCCGAGCTCGAGCGGATGCTCGCCCAGGCCGAGACGCCGCTGCGCCTGCGGCTCGAATCCGACGGGCTGACCCAGGTCGTGATCTGGCGGGTCGGGCAGTTCGGAACCTTCAGCGGGCGCGAGGTCGAGCTGCTGCCGGGGCGTTATACCGTCGTCGGCACGCGCAACGGGTATCGTGACGTGCGGCGCGAAGTCGAGCTGCGCCCGGGGACGTCGCCGGGAGCCGTGGTGATTCGCTGCGAGGAACCCGTGTGAGCAGTCTCTGGCTCGAGGATCCGCTCGGAGTACGGCCACTGTCGGCGGCGGACCTGCCGCTGTCGGTCGGCGGTCCTGGAGCGGATATCGTCGTGCCGGGATGCGCGCCTGGCGAACTGCGTGCGCGCGTGACCGTCGATGCTGACGGCCTGCGGGTCGTGCCGGAGCCCGGTGCGATCGATGGGCTGGCGGGCGTCGGCATCCGGCTCGACGAGGAATCCGGCCGGCAGACGATTGTCGTCACCCACGGCGGGGTCGCCAACCTGACGCAGCCACCGCTGGCCGGTCACGGTGACCTGGACCCCGGCGAGCAGGGCGACGACCGCGTGCCGATCCCGGTCATCGAGTATGAGCCGCGCCCGCCGCGGCATTCGCGGCGGCGCCGGCTGCGCGGGCGGGCCGGTTTCATCCTGTGGCCTGCCCTCGGGGTCGTGGCGCTCGCGTTCGCCTGGCTGTTCACGGCCGCGACGGTGGTGATCGCGACAACGCCCGCCGCGGAGCCGGAGTCCGTGGACTTCCGCGGCACCGCCTTCGAGCTCGGATTCAGCGATCGCTGGCTCGTGCCACCGGGTGACTACGAGCTGGAGGTCGTGGTGCCCGGCTACCGGACCGCGCGCCAGCCCTTGCAGCTCGCGCGCGGCCAGGCGCGGGAAGTGATCGTCGGGCTCGAGCGCCTGCCGGGCCTCGTTGCCTTCGACACCGGCGGCATCGCGGCCACGCTCGTCGTCGATGGCATCGTGCGTGGCGAGCTGCCAGGCGAGTTCGAGCTCGAGGCCGGCACGCGCGAGCTCGCGATCCGTGCGCCGCGGTACGTCGAAAAGGCCCTGCGGCTCGAGGTCACCGGCGGTGGCGAGCGGCAGGCGGTCAGCGTAGCTCTGCAGCCCGGGTTCGCCGCGCTGACCGTGCAGAGCGTGCCGGCGGGTGCCCGCGTGCTGGCGGATGGCCGCGAACTCGGCCAGACACCGCTCACGACCGAACTCGACGCCGGCCGTTACACGCTCGCGATCGTGCATCCGCAGTTCCGCCGCTTCGAGAGCCAGGTCACCGTGCAGGCCGGCAAGCCCTTGCTGATCGGACCGGTGGAACTCGGCCTGCCGGATGGCCGCCTGGTGCTGCGCAGCAATCCAGCCGGCGCTGACGTCAGCATCGGCGGCCAGTACCGGGGCCGCACTCCGCTGGCCGTCGCGCTGGCTCCGGGCCTGCCGCAGGAAGTACTGATCAGCAAGGCGGGTTTCGCGCCTGCGACGCGCACGGTGCGCGTGGAGTCGGGCCGCGAGAGCGTGCTCGCACTCGAGCTCGATGCGGTGCTCGGCGAGATCCGCGTCAGCGGCGAACCGGCTGACGCGGAGCTGTTCATCGATGGCGTGTCACGCGGCCCGGCCAACCAGGCCCTGATGCTGCCCGCGGCGCCGCATCAGCTGGAAGTGCGCAAGGCGGGGCTCCAGACCTTCCGCAGTACGGTCCTGCCGCAGGCGGGCCAGCCGCAGCTGGTCGAATACCGCCTGAGCTCGCCGGAGGCTGCGCGCCGCGCCGGCCTGCCAGCGCGCGTGACCACGGGACTCGGCGGCGAACTGCGGCTCGTCAGCGGTGGACGCTTCGTGATGGGCAGCCCGCGCCGCGAGGCAGGCCGGCGCTCGAATGAAGCCGAACGCAATGTGCTGTTGCGCCGCCCCTTCTACCTGGCGCGGCACCCGGTCACGAACCGGGAGTTCCGGGAGTTCCGCGCCGGTCACCTGTCGGGGATCTTCCGTGAGGAGACCCTGGACCTGGATCGCCAGCCGGTGGTGCGGGTCGGCTGGCAGGATGCGGCGGCGTTCTGCAACTGGCTGTCGGAGCGCGAGAAGCTCGTGCCCGCCTATCAGCTGCGCGACGGTCGCTACGAACTGATCGAACCGGCGACCACCGGCTATCGCCTGCCCACCGAGGCGGAATGGGAATTCGTGGCGCGCCACGACGGCCAGGCGGCCCGCCGCCGCTATCCCTGGGGCGACGCGCTGCCGGTGGCGGCCGGCGCCGGGAACTGGGCTGACGTCGCGGCGATCTACCTGACGCCGGTGACGATCAGCGGTTACAACGACGGCTTCCGGGTGGCTGCGCCGGTCGGCAGCTTCGCCGCCAGCGCACTTGGGTTCTACGATCTCGGTGGCAATGTCTTCGAGTGGACCACGGATCGCTATTCGATCTACGTGGTCGGCCCGGACCACGTCGCTACTGATCCGGTCGGACCACGCGACGGCGACGGCTACGTGATCCGCGGTGCCGGCTGGCTGACCGGCAAGTTGACCGAGCTGCGCCTCGCTGCCCGCGATGTTGGCGTGAGCGGCCGGCCCGATCTCGGTTTCCGCCTGGCGCGTTATGCGGAGTGAGCAGCGATGACGCGTCTCCTGGCCCTGAGTGCCGCGTTGCTCGCCGCCTCCGCCTGGGCGATCGATCCACCGAGGGTGCCGTCGCCGGCGCCAGCACCGCCGGTGGCCGCACCCCCTCCGGCAGCGGAGACCGGGCCGGAGCCGGAGGCGCCGCCCGAGCCCGCGCCCGAACCGGCCGTGGCGGAGCAAGAGGAAGTCCTGCCGCCATTGCCGCCCGGCGCGGCGACCGCGGGTCCGGCGCCGCAGCGTTTCATACCGAGCGAGAAGGTCCGCGCGGACTTTCCGGTCGCGTTCCCGATCGACATCTGAGGATCCCATGAAGAGCCGCTATCCGAGAGAGTTCCTGTTCAGCATGCTGTCGCTGCTGGCCGCGCTGATCGTCGTGCACGCCTTCTATGTCACGCTCGTACGACCGAATGCGACAGCGGTGCTGGCCGCCCAGGCCGAGGCCATGAAGAGCGACCCGGACTACGTGCCGCAGCGCTCGCTGTGGGTGATCGTCAAGGACTACGAGCAGGAGAGCTGCCTGATCCTGATGCTGTGGGCGCTGTCGATGATCGGCTACAAGGCGCGCACGACGCGCGCCGAGCGGGCAGCGCTCGAGGCGGACCCGGTGCAGGTGCCGGAGGGCATGCGCATCCTGCCCGAGGACACGCGCGAGTACGTGCGCCAGCTCGAATCGCTGGCCGCGCCGCAGCAGCAGTGCCTGGCGGTGCGCGCCGCGAAGGCGGCGCTCGCGCGGTTCGGCGCGACCCGCAACATACAGAATGTCTCGGAGGCCGGCCATTCGGTGTGCCAGGCCGAGGCCGAGCGGCTGGACTCGGAGTTGTCGATGATCCGCTACATCGCCTGGGCGATCCCGGCGATCGGCTTCATCGGCACCGTGCGCGGCATCGGCGACGCGCTCGGCGCGGCGCACAAGGCCGTGACCGGCGACATCGCCGGCGTCACCGAGGGCCTCGGCATTGCCTTCAATTCGACGCTGATCGCGCTGTTGCTGTCGCTGCTGCTGATGTTCCTGCTGCACAACCTGCAGCTCGCGCAGGAGCGCCTGGTGCTCGATGCCGAGACCTGGCTCGACCAGAAACTGCTGCGCCACCTGCAGGTGCGCTGACGATGGCGACGGTCGGGCTCGAGCTCGTGGACGCGGCGCTGCTCGCCGTCCGCGATCGCGAGCGCCTCATCGCGAGCCCGGGCATTGCGCTGCTTGAGCCCGAAGGAGTCGTGGTCGGCGCGGCCGCCGCCGCAGCCGCGCGGCTGCGGCCGGCGTTCGCGGTCGACCGTTTCTGGAGCGAGCTGTCGGTGGAGCCACTGGCGCGCCCCGGGATCAGTACCGTGACCCACGCGCACCTGGCCGCAGCCCACCTCGCGCTCCTCTGGGCCGAGGTGGGCGGCCCGGATGGGGTGCTGGCGCTCGCGGTTCCCGGCGCCATGCGGCCGCGGCAACTCGGCCTCGCCCTCGGCATCGCGCGGCATCTCGCGATACCGATTACCGTTTGCATCGATGCCGCGGTCGCGGCCTGCGCGGACCTGCCGGCGCGGGAACTGGTGCTGCATCTCGATGTACAGCTGCACCAGTCCGTGCTGACGCTGATGGACGGAGCGCAGCGCCTGCGCCGGCGCCAGGTCGCCGTGGCGCCCCGCGTCGGCCTGCGCGTGCTGCATGCTTCGTGGGCGCAACTGATCAGCGATGCGATGGTACGGAACACCCGTTTCGACCCGCTGCATGAAGCCGCCACGGAACAGCGGCTGCACGAGCGACTGCCGGAGTGGCTCGCGGCGCTCGCGGAGGCCACGGAGGTCGAGGCCGCGATCGATACAGGAACGGCGAGCTTCGCGACCACACTGCAGCGTGACCAGTTCATCCTGACCGCGGAGGCCTGGTATACGCAGCTGGTCGAACTCGTGCAGGGCAGCCGGCCCGTCGGCGAGCCGGCGACGCTCGCGCTGTCGGCGCGTGCAGCAGCGTTGCCGGGGCTGCGCGAGCGCCTTGCGGCACTGCCGGTGCTGGAGGTGATGGTGCTGCCGGACATCGCCGCGGCCGCCGGTGCCGCGCGCCATGCCACGGGCGCCGCAAGCGAATCTCCGGTGCCGGCACTGCTGACCGCGCTGCCGCGCAGCCATGCCGCTGCGCCGGCGGTGCACGGGCCGGCGCACCGTGGCACAGGGCCCGGTCCGACCCATGTGCTGCTCGCCGGCCGTGCGCATGTGCTCGGCACCGGTCCGCTGGTGCTCGGTTCCGATCCAGGGCCGGGCCGGGGGCTCGTGATCAGCGGATCCCAGCCAGGGATCTCGCGCCAGCACTGCACGCTTGAACGGCGTGACGGCGAGGTCGTCGTCCGCGACCACAGCCGCTTCGGCACTTTCGTCAATGGCACACGGGTGACCGGTTCGGCGGTGCTGGCGCCCGGCGACCGGCTGCGCCTCGGCACGCCGGGCGTCGTGCTGGAACTCGTCGCGGTGGACTGAGTCGTGGCGCGCCGCAACACGCAGACCTTCAGCCTGTCCTTCCTGGACGTGATCTCCTGCGGTTTCGGCGCGGTCGTGCTCTTCTATACGATCATCAGCGCGCAGTCCGGGTTGTTCAAGATCAAGGAGAGCGAGGATCTCGCCGCCGAGGCGCGCCGCATCGAGCAGCAGGTGCTGGAAGGCTACAAGCACCTCGCGGAACTGAAGAACGCACTCGAGCGCACCGATCAGGATCGGGTCCGCACCGAGGGCCGCTCGCGGGAGATCCTGGAACGGATCCGGGTCACGCGCGAGGAACTGGCGCGGTACCAGTACGACACGCTGGCGCGTCGCGAGAGCCTCGAGCGACTCAAGGCCGACCTGCGTTCCCTCGAGGAGGAAGCCCGGCGACTGCAGGCCGCGGCGGAGCCGGAGCAGACCGGCCAGCAGGTCCGGGCCGTGACCGGCGACGGCGACCGCCAGTACCTGACCGGGTTGAAGGTCGGTGGCCAGCGCATCCTCGTGCTGGTGGATGCATCCGCCAGCATGCTGGACGAGACGGTCGTCAACGTGATCCGGCTGCGCAACATGCCTGCTGAGCGCAAGCTGCGCGCGGAGAAGTGGCAGCAGGCGATCGGTACCGTCGACTGGGTCGCCTCGCAGCTGCCCGCCGCCGCGCAGTTCCAGGTCTACGCATTCAACACGCAGGCCTGGCCGCTGGTCGCCGGCAGCGAGGGACGCTGGCTCGCCGCGCGCGACGGGCAGCAACTCGGCGCGGCGCTGCAGGCATTGCGCAGCACGGTGCCGGCCGAGGGTACCAGCCTGCTGAATGCCTTCGCCGTGATCGGCGCCCTCAGCCCCGCGCCGGACAACGTGATCCTGGTGACCGATGGCCTGCCGACCCAGGGCGAGCGGACGCCCGCGGTCCGGCGCGTGATCGACGCGAAGGGCCGCGAGGACCTGATGGTGCGCGCGGTGCGGTCGCTGCCACCGGCGCCGCCGCCGATCAACGTGGTGCTGCTGCCGATGGAGGGCGATCCCTCGGCGCCGACGTACTTCTGGCGGCTCGCGCGCGAGACCGGCGGCGCCTTCCTGAGCCCGGCGCGGGACTGGCCATGAGGCGACGCCAGCGGCGCGAGGCCGAGACCTTCAGCCTGTCGTTCCTGGACTGCATCTGCTGCGGCTTCGGCGCGATCATCCTGCTGCTGGTGTTGAACGAGGTCGGCGAGCCGATCCAGCTCGAGCAGGCCCGCGAGGACCTCGACGCGCAGGTGGCGAAGCTGCAGCAGGAGCTCTTCGACCTGCGCGGCTACAGCCTCGCGCTCGAGCGCGAGCTGAAGACGCGGATCGAGCAGCTCTCCGAGGAGCAGCGCCGTGCGGCACGGCTGCGCGGCGACCTGTCGCTGATCAGCGGAGAATTTGCCGCCAGCCGCAGCGAGGCCGAGGCCGTCGAGACGCTGGCGGGCTCGCTGCAGACCGCGCGCCAGTCGCTGACCGAGGAGATGAAGCGGCTGCTGGGCGCGCGCTTCCGGCGCAGCGCCGACCAGCCGATCGGCGGCATTCCGGTCGACAGCGAACATGTCATCTTCGTCGTCGATACTTCGGGATCGATGCAGACCTTCAGCTGGCGGCGCGCCGAGCAGAAGCTGGCCGAGGTGCTCGACCTGTACCCGCAGCTGAAGGGCATCCAGGTCATGGACGACATGGGCGGCTACATGTTCCCGGAGTATCGCGGGCGCTGGATCCCCGATTCGCCGGCCCGGCGGCGGGCCATCCTCGACCGATTCCGGCGCTGGCAGGCCTTCTCGAACTCGAGTCCGGTGGAGGGCATTGTGACCGCGCTCCGCTCGTTCTCGACCGGCAACCAGCGCCTGAGCATCTTCGTGTTCGGCGATGAGTTCACGGGCTCATCGATCGAGGAGGTCGTCGATACGGTGGATCGCATCAACCGCAGCGACCGGGCTGGTGGGCGGCTGGCGCGGATCCACGCCGTCGGCTTTCCGCTCGGCGAGGACGTGCCCCAGTACACCAGCGTTCGCTACGCGACGCTGATGCGGATACTCTGTGCGCGCAACGGCGGGACTTTCGTCGGCCTGACCGACAAGGATTTCGAGCCACGAAGGCGGAGCGGCGGATGAGTCATTCCGGCATGAAGCGATTCCGCGCGGCCCTGCCCGTGCTGCTGTTGCTGCTGGGCGGTTGTTCGGCGACCCAGGTCGCGACCCAGGCCGGGCTCCCGGCGCCGCTGGTGGACCGGCTGCCGCTGCGCGTCGGGATCCACTATCCGCGCGAGTTCCGCGAGTACGTGCACCGTGAGAAGCGCCAGAATATCGACTACGAGGTCACTCTCGGCAGCGCCCACGTGCGCAACCTGGACTGGCTGCTCGCGGCGATGTTCGAGCAACTCGTCCCGGTCGAGGACCTGGAACGCGCGGGCGCGATCCGGCCGCCGCTGGCGATGGTGCTTGAACCGCGCTTCCAGGAGTTTTCCTTCCTGACGCCGCGCGACGTTGCCGGCGATGCGTACCTGGTGACCATCCGCTACCTGCTGACGGTCTACGACGGTGCCGGCGCGCGCGTGGACGGCTATACCTACACCGGCTATGGCCGCGAGGAGGCGGGCGGACTGAGTGCGCGCGGGCCGCTGCAGCTGGCGACGCAGCGCGCAATGCGGGACGCCTCCGCGAAGCTGGCGGTCGAACTGATGGAACAGGATGCGGTGCGCCTGCTGCTGCGCGGCGCGGCCCCGGCCGTGCCACCGGGGCCGGTCACGACGCCGGTACCACCACCGCTGCCGGAGCCCTCACTGCCGCCCGGCTGATTCCTGCGGCGTTTCCTCGGGCTCGTACCACACGGCACTGAAGCGCACGCCTTCGGTCGCGCGCGGGGCACCGTCCTCGAAGCGCGGGCTGTACAGTGCGCGGTCCAGCGCGCGCTGCATCTGGGCCCGCTGGCCTTCGCCCATTTCACTGCTGAGGATGGTGATGTCGCGCGGCGTGCCATCCTCGCCGACCGTCAGGCTGAACTCGGCGCGGTGCGCGAGAATGGTGCCGGGAGTCCGGATGCGGCTGCGCAGTGAGGCTGGTGGCGGCCGGAAGAAGACCTGTCGCGGTGCGGCGAGCGGACTGGTTGCCGGACCGCCGGGCTCGGCCGCGGCCAGCGTGACCGCCTCCGCGTAAAACGGCAGCGCGGCATCCGTGCGCCGCAGCGTCGTCATCCAGTCGCCCATTTCGATCAGGACCTCGGCCAGCAGATCGCGCGGCGGATCGGTGGCGCCGCGCAGTGCGGCGAGGGCCTGCACGAGCGCCTGCTCACCGCCCCGGTCCGGACGCAGTGCCGAGGGGTTGGTTGCCATCGGGGCAGGAGCCGGCCGGCCGAAGAACGAATCCCGCTCGGCCGCGGCCGCCTCGATCAGCGAATCGGGGTCCAGCGTGTACTGCAGCCGGTGCGAACGCCCGATGGCGAGCAGGGCGCGGATCGTGGTTGGATTCTGCAGGCCGCCTTCCTTCATGCTGATATCGCGCATGCGCAGGTACAGGCCGCGCGCCGCCGCGAACTGCGCCAGCGATTCATAGAAGTGCGCCAGCCGGGCCACCGACGGCAGCGTGCGCGGATCGTCGAAGCCGTGGTTCTGTTCGCTGACCCGCAGCGCGTAGATGCGTTCCCGCTCGGCCAGCTGCAGGTTGCCGAGTGCCAGCTGGCTGTCGACCAGCAGGTCGATCAGCGGCATCTGCGCCAGGTTGAACAGGCCATCGGCGCGCCGGCTGACCGCCAGCGCGCGCGACAGGAATTCAGCCGCCAGGGCGTGCTGCTGCATCGCGGCATGCACGGACCCAAGCCCCGCGAGCGGGCCGATCAGCCGGCGCGAGGCAATGCCCTGCGTGGCTTCCAGCAGTTCCAGCGCCTGGCGGTAGCTCGCGAGTGCCGCAGCATGGTCGCCGAGCTTCAGCTGCGTGGCGCCAAGATTGCTCCAGGCCGTGGGCAGTTCATGGTCGCGGTCGGCTGAGGCTTCGGTCAACTCGACGACACGCTGTGCCAGCGGCAGCGCCCCGGCATAGTCGCCACTCGCGTACAGCGACCGGAACTGGTCCCAGGCCTCCTGGCGCGGGTCCGCCGCCGGTTCGCCGGCGGCGAGGCCCGCTGCGGCGAGCAGCAATGCGGGCAGCAGGGTCATCGGCGACCTCCACGCGAATCCTCGAATACGGCGATCAGCCCGCCGGCCGCGATCGCGAGCAGCGGATCGGTGATCTCGGCCGCTTGCCCCGGCAACCAGGTCTGCAGCAGCTCGACACCAAATATGGCACCAGCGCCAAGCAGGGTCGCGGCCAGCACTGACAGGCCGCTCTGCACCAGCAGCCAGACCAGCGCCCCGGCAATGAAGCAGCGCTGGAACGTATCGGCCAGGTTCGTGGCCCGGTAATGGGTCAGGGACTCGCTGAACGGCACGAGTGCAAAGCCTTCGCCGGTCAGCTGGAAGTCGAAGGGCGCGAGGCCCGTGATCGCGATCCACACCGCCAGTGCTGAGGCCAGCGCGGCCGCGGCCTGCGGCGCGGGCAGCGCCAGCAGCGGCCGCGCGAGCAGCAGCGCCGCCACCATGCCCACGATTTCCGCCGGTACCAGTTCCAGGCCATCGAACAGGATCCGGCCGACGAGGACGGCGGCCATGGCCAGGCCCGCGACCGCGAGCGCCCGACCCAGGCGCGCAATCCGCTCGCAGACCAGCAGGATCACGAGCCAGGCGAGCGCATGCCGGATCATCTCCCCGGGCATCCACCAGGATGCATCGAGCAGTGACCGGAATGAGGCAATCAACCCGGCCAGGTCGAACTCCGGTGCGAACGGCGCGAGCCGATGCCCGGCCCAGGACAGCAACAATGCGACCGCGACCGGCTGGCGCAGCAGGCGCGCCAGCGTGCCCGAACGCAGGCGGCGATGCGCCGAGGCGACCAGCATCGCAGTCACCGCGCCAGCCCCGGCGCCGACGGTGTTGAAGCAGAGATCGGCAAGGCTGGCCACGCGCCGGGTTTCGTAGAGCTGGGCGAGCTCGATCCCGAAGGCGAGGAGTCCGCCGGCCAGCGTCGCCACCAGGATCGCCAGCAGGTTGCCGAGGCGCGCAGCCAGCAGCCAGGCGAGGCTTGCGCCGAGCGGCAGGTACAGCAGCACGTTGGCCGCGATGTCGCTGCGCGTCGTGCGGGCCCAGTCGAGACGCCCGAGCAGGTCGCCGATCCCGGCCGCACCGATGTCCGTGAACCGGAACGGATACAGCGATCCGTAGGCGATCAGGAACAGGACGACCCCGCACAACCAGGCTGCCGTTCTTGTGCTTCCGTCGGCCATCGTGCAGAGGCTCCGGTCCCGCAGCGATCCTGCCGCCAGTGTACTGATCCGGGGCGGGCGGTGTGCTAGAGCGGTCGTCAGCGGCCCTGGTCGAGTCCGGTAGCGCGGCGCAGTGCGGCGATTTCAGCCCCGGTCAGGCGCCGGAACCGCCCCTCCGGCAGCTGGCCGAGCCGAACGGGGCCGATGGCCTGGCGCTGCAGGCGGCGAACCTTCAGGCCGACGCGGGCGAACAGGCGGCGGATCTCGCGGTTCTGGCCTTCGGCGAGCGTGACCGAGACCAGCGACTGGTCGCCCTGGCTGCGGTCCTTCCGCTGCCTCAGTACGCGCAGCTCTTCGACATGCGCGCGCCTGGTCTTGCCTCCGGCGCCCGGTTCGGCCAGGTAAAGTCCCTTGCGCACGAGGTCAATGGCCTCCGGTGTCAGCCGACCCTGCAGCGTCACGAGATATTCCTTGCGGATTTCCTGGCTCGGGTGCGTGAGTCGCCAGGTCAGCTCGCCGTCGTTGGTGAGCAGCACGAGCCCGCTCGAGTCGGCATCGAGTCGGCCGACCGGATACACGCGGCTGCCGGACGGTATTGCAGGCTGCACCATTGCCACCACGTTCGGACGTCCTTGCGGATCGCGGGCCGTCGTGATCACCCCGCGCGGCTTGTTCAGGATCAGGTACAGATACTCGACCCGCGCGCGGGAATCGCCGGCTCCGGTACCGACGACGCTGCCATCCAGCTCGATCAGGTCCTGGCCGGGACGTACCAGGCAGGGCAGGGCGGCGACCCGCCGCCCGTTGACCCGGATGCGGCCGGCGCGGATCGCCTGCTCGCAGTCGCGCCGCGAACCAAGACCCGCCGCGGCCAGCACCTTCTGCAGGCGCTCGCCGTCCGCAGCCGCGGTGGCCGGTACCGGAGTGGTTCGCCCGAAGCGCGGATCACTCAATCTTGCGCTGGCGGATCAGAGCTTGGCGCCGGGCTTCAGCACCCACACTTTGCACCAGCCCTTGGCCTTGACCAGCTTGCCCGGGAACATGTTGCAGGAACCCTGGCCCGCGCCGGCCGTGCCCGTGTACTGGATGCAGTTGTCGCAGACCTGCCCGTTCTTGTAAGTGGCATTCGCCGCGGCATCGACCTTCTTCGCATCGTGCAGGTAGGCGAGTGCCTTGGCGGCCGGATCGCTCTCGTCGATCAGGGCCGGGGCAGCGGCCGCTTCGCGGGCAATCAGCGCAGCGGCCGGCACGGCGACGAGGCCGGTCATGGCCCCCTGCAGCAGGCGCCGGCGGGAAATTCGGGTGTCTTCCATTTCTTCAGCACTCCATCAATAAGTAGATACGGAATCCGGCCGGCATCTTCCGTGCTGGCCAGCCAGGCTGCCATTGTGGCATTTCCGGATGCCCCCGCGGCAGACCGCGGCCGTTTGTTACACTGCCCCCGGGCCTGTAGCTCAGCGGTTAGAGCAGGGGACTCATCTGGCAAAGGTGCCCCGGCTTCGAAAGAGGCCGGGTGGACGGGATGAATTCAGGGGAACCTTCCAGCGCCTCGAGCGCGGCTGATGGCAATCCTGAGCCGAGCCGGCGGTACACCGCCGGAAGGTGCAGAGACTACCTGAGGGCTCCAGTGCCCTTGATGACAGGCTAGAGCATCCCGCACCCTCCCGGCGCAAGCGCGCCGCGGGTGAAGAGATAGTCCACGCCGGCCAGAAATGGCTGGAATGACGTGAATCCCTTGGTCCTGGGTTCGAATCCCAGCGGGCCCAAGCTCCGATCGGGGCAGCGTTGTTGTTTCTTGACAACAATAGCTAGAGTTGCGAATGAATCGCGTTGCGCCCACACTATGCCCCGTCCAGGCACCGAGCGTGCCGAACCACTCAAGGAGTAGAGATCATGAACCGAATCCTTCGGTCGCGGCCGGCATCGATGGTCGCCGCTGCGGTGGCACTGGCCATCGCCAGCCAGGCGGGAGCCCAGGCCGTCCTCGGCGAGATCACGGTGACCGCGCGCAAACGAGCCGAGTCGCTGCTGGACGTGCCCTTCGCGATCAGCGCGAGGAGTGAGGAGGCGCTGCGCAATGCCGGCGCGAGCAACATCGAGGACGTGTCCAGGAACGTCGCCGGCTTCACGGTCCAGAACCTTGGTCCGGGACAGAGCCAGGTCGCACTGCGCGGCGTGTCTTCCGGCAAGACCGACCGCGACCTGCCCGGAGTCAAGGAGCAGGTCGGCGTGTACTTCGACGAGTCGGTGATCTCGCTGTCGCTGTTCACGCCGGATCTCGAGCTCTACGACCTGAACCGGGTCGAGGTACTGCGGGGCCCGCAGGGCACGCTGTTCGGTTCCGGCTCATTGTCCGGCACGATCCGCTACATCAGCAACGAGCCGGATGCCGCCGGCACCTACGGCGATGTCGAGCTGACCGGAAGCTCGATCGATGGTGGCGGCACCGGTGGCAACCTGCGTGGCATGGTCAATGTCGGCCTGACCGACACGGCCGCGCTGCGCCTGGTCGGCTATTACTCCGACCTGCCGGGCTTCATCGACGCGGTGCAGCCGGGCGGCTCGATCCGCTCGGACGTCAACAGCGGCACCCGTTATGGTTTCCGCGCGGCGCTGCGCCTCGAGCCCTCCGACAACCTCGTGATCACGCCACGGGTGATCTACCAGGACATCGACATGGATGGCTACAACCGTACCGATGTGTGGAACATCCTGGCGAATCCGTATACGACGACCGAGCCGGCGGTGACGCTCAGCGACCGCCAGCAGTACACCCAGCTCACCGAGAAGTTCGAGGACCAGTTCCTGCTCGCCGACCTGACGATCGAGGCGGGTTTCGGCAACCACACGCTCACCTCGATCAGCTCGTACACCGATCGCGACATCCTGGTGCTGCGCGACGCCACGCAGCTGACCGGCAGCGTGACCTTTGACCTTGGCGGCAGCGGCGCCCAGGTCCGGCTCAGCTCGCCGCTCTACGACCAGACCACGGTCGAGATGTTCACGCAGGAGCTGCGGCTGGCCTCCGACTATACCGGGCGCTGGCAGTGGGTCGCCGGCGCGTTCTACAGCGACATCGAACGTCATTACGGTCAGCAGCTGCCGACGCCCGGCTACGATGACCTAGTACAGCTGCTGCTGTGTGATCCGCCTGGCAGCGATTGCGGCCTGCGCAGCACCGATCTCGGCACGCCGGTCGACGACATGCCGTTCTATTCGGACATCCCCTACGACTTCCGCCAGTTCGCGCTGTTCGCCGAGTTCAATTTCGAGCTCAGTGAGCGGGCCAGCGCCACGGTCGGCGGCCGTTACTACGACTTCAAGGAAGAGCGCAACCTGGTGTTCGGCGGCCTGTTCTCCGACCCGAGCATCGGCCCCGGCTCGGCCAAGTCGGACGGCTTCCTGCCGCGAGTACTGTTGTCGTATGACGTCAACGACAACATGCAGGTCAATGCCCAGGTCTCACGTGGTTTCCGGCTCGGCGGCATCAACGATCCGCTCAACCTGACGCTGTGCACCGACGAGGACGAGGAGACCTTCGGCGGTCGCGACTCCTTCGAAGACGAGAAGCTGACCAACTACGAGCTCGGCGCCAAGATCGGCTTCGCCGATGGCCGGGCGCAGCTGAACATCTCGGTCTACCACGCCGACATCGACGATCTGCAGGTACCGGTGGTGGCCGGATCCTGCTCATCGCGGATCGTGTTCAACGTGCCGAGCGCACACGCGACCGGCGTCGAGTTCGAGCTCGCCGCGCAGCCGACCGAGCGCTTCGACTTCGGCGTGTCGGCGACGCTGGTCAGTTCCAAGCTCGACTCGACGATCACCTCGACCAGTTCGGCCGGCGTCACGTCGATCGTCGCCGCGATCGAGGATGGCAACCGGATGCCGTCGGTGCCGAAGGTCCAGGTGGCCGCCAACGCGACCTACCGGTGGCCGGTCAGCGCCGCGCTCGAGGCCTACGTGACCGCCAGCTACCAGCACACCGGTGATCGCTATACGCAGGTGGCGGACCAGGCATCTGGTTTCGGGACCTTCGGGATTCGCGGCTACGGCAGCCCGACGATCACCAGCTTCACTTTCGATCCGCTGCTGCCGTCGTATGACATCGCCAATGTCCGCGTCGGAGTGGGTACCGACGTCTGGGAGGCGGCGCTGTTCGTCAACAACCTGACCGACGAGTCGGCCCGGCTCGGCCTCGACCAGGAGCGCGGGCGCGTCGCACGCGTCGGCTTCCTGACCAACCAGCCGCGCACCTTCGGCCTCAGCTACCGCCGGAGCTTCGGCCGCTAACCGGGGCCGCCGGCCTCGTCCCGAGGGGACGCTGCCTGGCAAGGGCAGCGTCCCCTTGTCCTTTTCACAGCGAAAAGGGTAGCGTCCCGTTTTCGGGAGGCTGCACATGAAACGAAGCTTCGAGGTCCGCGGGTTCCAGGTCCGGCCCGGAACCAGGGTCCGTCTCGACCGCCGGCCAACGCGGATCGAGCCACTCTATGCGTCGAAGGACGACTATGAGGAGGCGCTCGCCGCGGGCACCGGGCGCCTCAGCGAACTGCAGCAGCTGCTCTACGCGCACGACCGCTATTCGCTGCTGCTGATCTTCCAGGCCATGGACGCCGCGGGCAAGGACGGGGCGATCCGCCATGTGATGTCAGGCATCAATCCGCAGGGCTGCCAGGTCTTCAGTTTCAAGCATCCGAGCGCCGAGGAACTCGATCATGATTTCCTCTGGCGCACGCACCGGGCGCTGCCGGAGCGCGGGCGCATCGGCATTTTCAACCGCTCCTATTACGAGGAAGTATTGATCGTGCGGGTGAATCCCGCGATCCTCCGGGCCCAGAGCCTGCCGGACCCCACGCCCGGCGGCGACAGCTTCTGGCGCGGGCGCTACCGCTCGATCGTGGAGTCGGAGCAGCACCTGCATCGCAACGGTACGCGCATCATCAAGTTCTTCCTGCACCTGTCCCGTGAAGAACAGTGCCAGCGCTTCCTCGCGCGCATCGACAATCCGGACAAGAACTGGAAGTTCAGCGAGGCGGATCTCGAGCAGCGGCGCGCCTGGGACCAGTACATGGAGGCCTACGCGGCCTGCCTGTCGGCCACCAGTACCCGCGAGGCGCCCTGGTACATCGTGCCGGCCGACGACAAGAAGAATGCCCGGCTGATCGTCTCGCGGATCATCGTCGCGACGCTCGAGAGCCTGAAATTGCGCTATCCGCCGGTCAACGCGGCGCGGCGCCGGCGCCTCCAGGCGATCCGCCGCCAGCTGCTGCGCGAGCAAGGCAGGACGTGAAACCACACGCGCTGCCGGTCGCGGAGGTCCTGCAGCGGCTCGGCAGCCACCACCGCGGCCTGAGTCACGATGAGGCCGCGCGGCGCCTCGGGGAAATCGGCCCGAACCGCCTGCCGGTGCCGCCGAAGGAGGGCGGGCTCCGGCGCTTCCTGCGTCAGTTTCACAACCTGCTGATCTATGTCCTGATCGCCGCGGCGATCATCACGGCGCTGCTCGCCCACTGGATCGACACTGGCGTGATCGCCGCGGTCGTGCTGATCAATGCCGGCGTCGGCTTCATCCAGGAGGGTAAGGCCGAGCAGGCGCTCGAGAGTATCCGGCGCCTGCTGTCGCTGCATGCGCATGTCCGCCGTGGCGGCGAGTGGTTCGAGATTGCGGCCGAGGAACTGGTGCCGGGCGACGTCGTCCGGCTGCGCTCCGGCGATCGCGTGCCGGCGGACCTGCGCCTGATGG
>SCUD01000184.1 GCA_004297335.1 Gammaproteobacteria bacterium | reverse complement strand
CGGGACTTACCCACCCCTTGGTCCACCGTGCCGCCAGCGTTCCAGGGCGCGCGGCCCCGTGGACAAGGCGTGGGTAAGTCCCACCCGCTCAGACTCAAACCTCAATTGGAATTGACTGGCTTAGGCGGCCGGAATCGCCAGCTCAGCGGCGGGGACCAGGCCCGCCCGGGAGCCGTCCGGGCAGCCGGCGCAGCAGGCGGGCGAGTCCCCCGCCCTTCATCTGCTTCATGACCTTCTCCATCTGCACGAACTGCTTCAGCAGCCGGTTGACCTCCTGGACCTGGACGCCGGCCCCGGTCGCAATCCGGCGCTTGCGCGAGCCGTCGATCAGGGCCGGACGCCGGCGCTCCCCCGGGGTCATGGAATCGATGATGCCGATCTGCCGCCGCAGCGAGCGGTCGTCGACCTGTGCCAGCGCCCCCGGCGGCAGGGCCTGCGCTGGCAGCTTGTCGGCCAGCGCCGCGACGCCGCCGAGCTGGCGCAGCTGGGCGAGCTGCATGCGCAGGTCGGCGAAGTCGAAGCCACGGCCGCTGGCCAGCTTGCCGGCGAGCTTGCGCGCCTGCTCCTGGTCGGCGGCGGCGCTGACCTGCTCGACCAGCGACAGCACGTCGCCCATGCCGAGAATTCGCGAGGCGATGCGCTCCGGGTGGAACACCTCGAGCGCGTCGGTCTTCTCGCCGACGCCGAGAAAAAGGATCGGTTTGCCGGTGACCTGCCGCACCGACAGCGCCACGCCGCCCCGCGCATCGCCATCTGCCTTGGTCAGGATCACGCCGGACAGCGCCAGCGCTGCATCGAAGGCCCGCGCTGCATGGATCGCGTCCTGCCCGGCCATGCTGTCGACGACGAACAGCCGCTCGACCGCGCCGGTGGCGCGATCGATCTCGCGGACCTCGGCCATCATTTCCTCGTCCACGTGCAGGCGCCCGGCCGTGTCGATGATGACGACATCGTGCTGGTGGCTGCGGGCATGATCGATTGCGGCCTTCGCGATCTCGACGGGAGCGGTCGTCGGCAGGGCCGGGAAATATGCGGCGCCGACCTGTCCGGCCAGTCGCTCGAGCTGGGTCATGGCGGCCGGCCGATAGACGTCGGTGCTGACCAGCAACGGGCGCCGGCGGTCCTGCAACAGCAGCCGCGCGAGTTTCGCGGCCGTAGTGGTCTTGCCAGCTCCCTGCAGGCCGGCCAGCAGCACGACGACCGGCGGCTCGGCGCGCAGGTTGAGGCCGCGCCCCGGCTCGCCCATCACCCGGGTCAGTTCCTCGTGGAAGATGCGTACCAGCGCCTGGCCAGGCGTGAGGCTGCGCGCCACTTCGGTGCCGACCGCGCGGGCGCGGACCGCGTCGATGAAGGTCCTGACGACCGGCACCGCGACATCCGCCTCGAGCAGGGCCATGCGCACCTGCCGCAGCGTGTCGGCGATGTTCTCCTCGGTCAGCCGACCACGGCCACGCAGGGCCGCCACGGCCTGTCCGAGTCGCTCGCTCAGGTTGTCGAACATTCGCCGCCTGCCTCGGGGCGCCGTGGCGCCCGACTTCCGGGAGCGCGGATTATAGGCGCTGGCGCGCGCCCGTCGCGGCGCCCTGTACAATGCCCCGGCGCGATTCCGGAGTCAGCCGTTGCGCGGATTTCTCGTCATCCTGTTGTACCTCGCCGCGATGGCCGCGGCGATCCATGCGCTGCGTCGCAGGCCGGCGCGGCGAACGGCGCGCGAGCCCGCGGCCTGGCTCGCCGCCGCCGCACTCGCCGTCCATGCTGCGTGGCTGGCCGGAATCGTGCGCACCCACGGCGGCTTCGCTCTCGCCCTGGCTGACAGCGCCTCCCTGCTCGGCTGGGTGATCGGTGCTGGCGGGCTGGTCGCGCTGTTCGTCCGCGGCTTCCGCGGCATCGCGGCGATCCTGCTCGGGCTCGCCGCATTGCTCGCCTCTGGAACGGGCAGCCTGCCACAGATCCGGGAATTCCCTGCTCCGGACTGGCCGCTGGCCGGCCACATGCTGCTCGCGATGAGTGCCGCCGGCATCTTCGCGCTGGCCGCGGTGCTGGCACTCGTGCTGATCGTGCAGGATGCGGGCCTCCGCAGCCGCCGGCCAGCCCCCTGGCTTGCCATGCTGCCGCCGATCGAGAGCCTGGAGCGTGCGCTGTTCCTGACGATCGCCACCGGTTTGGCGGCCCTGTCGGTCGCGATCCTGGCCGGCTTCCTGTTCGTCACGGACCTTTTCGCGCAGCATCTGGCCCACAAGACCGCGCTCGGACTGACTGCCTGGCTGATATTCGCCGTGCTGCTCGCCGGACACTGGCGCTTCGGCTGGCGCGGCCGCCGGGCCGCCACCTACACGCTCACCGGCTTCGGCATCCTGTTGCTCGCGTATTTCGGCAGCAAGTTCGTGCTCGAAATCCTGCTCGGGCGGACCTGGGGCTGAGCCACGGCCCCGGGCATCATCCGAGCGCTGCCAGCGCCTCGTCGAGCCGGGCCACCGCCATGACTTCGAGGTCCGCAATGGCCTGCCGGGGAGCATTCGCCTGCGGCACGATGGCGCGCCGGAAGCCATGCTTTGCGGCCTCGCGCAGGCGCTCCTCGCCATAGGGCACCGGGCGGATCTCGCCAGTCAGTCCCAGTTCCCCGAAGGCGACCAGCTGCCGCGGCAGCGCCACCCCGCGCGCACTCGATACCACCGCGGCGACGACCGCGAGATCCGCCGCGGTCTCGCCCAGCCGGACCCCGCCGACCACGTTGACGAAGACATCGTGCCCATGCAGCGCCAGCCCGGCGTGGCGATGCAGCACCGCCAGCAGCATGGCGACCCGGTTCGCCTCGAAACCGACCGCGACGCGGCGCGGGTTCGCGGCCTGAGTGGCATCGACGAGCGCCTGGATCTCGATCAGCATCTGGCGGGTCCCCTCGCGCGCGACCGTGACCACCGATCCGGGAGCCGGCTCCCCGCTGCGCGAGAGGAAGATCGCCGACGGATTGCGCACCTCGCGCAGTCCCCGCTCCTCCATCGCGAACACGCCGATCTCGTTGGCGGCACCGAAGCGGTTCTTGACGGCTCGGATTACGCGGAACCGGCTGCCAGAATCGCTCTCGAAATACAGCACCGTGTCCACCATGTGCTCGAGCACGCGCGGGCCGGCGATGACGCCTTCCTTGGTGACGTGGCCGATCAGCAGGACCGCAGCACCGGTTTCCTTGGCGTGGCGCACGAGGCGCGCAGTGGATTCCCGCAACTGCGTCACCGCCCCGGGCGCCGCCTCCAGGTCGCCAGTCGCCATGGTCTGGATCGAATCGATCACCAGCACGCGTGCGCCCGCGGCGGCTTCCAGGATGCGCTCGACCGCGGTTTCGGCCAGCAGTGCGAGCCCGGAACCACTGGTACCCAGGCGCACGGCGCGGGCGGCAACCTGCCGTACCGACTCCTCGCCAGTGGCATAGAGGACCGGGGTCCGGGCCGCCAGCGCCGCCGCGCACTGCAGCAGCAGCGTGGACTTGCCGATGCCCGGATCACCCCCGATCAGCGTCACCGATCCGGCCACCAGGCCACCGCCCAGCACGCGGTCGAACTCGCCGAGGCCCGTGCCCAGCCGCTCCTCGCCCGCCGCGGCCACGCTCGCGAGTGACTGCGGCACGGCCTCAGCACCAGCCGCGGCCGCACGGCGGGTCCCGCGGCGGACAGCCGGAGCGGTCAGGGCAGACAGCGTGTTCCAGGCCCCGCAGGAGGGGCACTGGCCCTGCCAGCGCGGGGTATCCGCACCGCAGCCGGAACAGACGAATACCGTGCGGGATCTGGCCATCGATGGGATTGGAGCGGGGAAGCCGTGATGCTAGCACGCGCCCCGGGCGGACTGCGGGCCAGGTCGCGGTTTGGGCTACAAGGCGCTGAAATTTCAGCCTGGGCCGTTTCGGTCCCGGGCTGGCCCGTTTATGATCTATGGATGAAACGAGTCAAGAGCTGGCGGCCGCATGTCTGAAGAGTCCAGCCTTGGCCGCTGGCTCGGGAACCGGTCCGATACGCGGGCCGGCGAGGAAGACCTTTCCGGGCTGCGGTTGCGGCGCCCGCTCGAGGTCGCCCTGACCGAGAACGAGGACCTGCGCCCGCGCGCCCGGATGCTGCGGCCGGGCGAACAGTTCCATCACTACCGCCTGCAGCAGCAGCTCGGCCGTGGCGCGATGGCGACGGTTTACCGCGCGATCGACGAGAACGACGGCACGGTCCTCGCGCTGAAAGTGCTGACCCTGACCGATGACTGGCCGGAGGAACACCTCGACGAAGCCAGGCTGCGAATGCTGCGCGAGGCGGAGGCAGCCGGCCGGCTGGAACACCCGGACATCGTCGAGATCCGCGAGGCCGGCGAACACGACGGGCTCGTATACCTGGCAATGGAATACGTCGAGGGCGTCAACCTCGGCACCCATGCCGGCGAACGCCGATTGCTGCCGGCCCGCATGATCTGCGACATGTGTGCGCGCGTCGCCGATGCGCTGCATTTCGCGCACCAGCGCGGCGTGATCCACCGCGACATCAAGCCGGCCAACATCGTCTTTGACCAGCGCACACGGCGCGTGCGGGTCATGGACTTCGGCGTCGCGCGGCTGGAGAACAGCCGTGCAACCCGCACCGGCATCATCCTGGGCTCACCTTCGTACATGGCACCGGAACAGCTCGACGGGCGGCCGGTGACGGCGCAGTCCGATGTGTTCTCGCTCGGCGTCACGCTGTTCCAGCTGCTGACCGGCACGCTGCCGTTCCGCTCCGATTCGATACCGGGCCTGATGCAGAAGATCGCCATCGAGCGCCATCCACCGCTCGATGTCGTGCGCCCGGACCTTCCGGACTGCCTCGCCGCCATTGTCGACCGCGCCCTCGAGAAGGATCCTGCGCGGCGTTATGCCAGCGGTGCCGAGATGGCACAGGCTTTGCGAGACTGCGGGCAAGGCATCGACCCGGCGCTGCGCTGATGGGCCGTTACTCCTCCCTGCGGACCCGCGTCCAGGCCATCGGCCTGAGCGACACCGGCAAGGTGCGCGAGCACAACGAGGACGCCATCGCCTCGGACAGCGACATCGGCCTCTACGTGCTGGCCGACGGCATGGGTGGCTACAACGCCGGCGAGGTCGCCAGCGGCATCGCGGTCAAGACCATCGCCAACCTGGTCCGCGAGTCGTTCCTCGCCATGGAACTCGAGGGCGTCGACAAGGCGACGGGGCTGCACCGGCCCGGCATCATCCTGCGCGACGCCATCGCCCGCGCCAACAAGATCATTCACCAGACCTCGAAGTCGCAGAGCCAGTGCGAGGGCATGGGCACAACGGTCGCCGCGGTGCTGTTCCATGACAACCGCGTGGCGGTCGCGCACGTCGGTGACTCCCGCGTCTACCGGCTGCGCGGGGACACCTTCGAGCAGCTGACCATGGACCATTCGCTGCTGCAGGAACTGGTGGACCGCGGGTTCTATTCGCCCGAGGAAGCCCAGCGGGCCACCAACAAGAACTACGTGACGCGGGCGCTTGGCGTCGAGACCACGGTCGACGTCGATGTGCGCGAATTCCCGGTCCAGGTCGGCGACTGGCTCATTCTGTGCTCTGACGGCCTGACCGACATGGTCGAAGACGAAGATATTCACTTAACAATCAGTACGTTCGGCGCTAATCTTGATACTGTTGCGAGGCAGCTCGTGCAGCTGGCCAACGACAGTGGGGGGCGCGACAACATCTCGGTACTGATGGCCCGCGTGGTCGAGCTTTTCCCGGCGCGGCGGAGCATACTTGACAAAATATTGGCCTGGTTTGGCTGAGACAGGACGAGGGAGCAGATGGCACGTCTAATTCTGAGCGTGGATGGTCAGGTTCTGGCCGAATACAACATGACCAAGGAGCGTTACACGATTGGCCGTCTGCCGGACAATGACGTGCGCATCGACAACGCGGCGGTCAGCGGCCATCACGGCCTGGTGATCAACATCCTGAACGACTCCTTCCTCGAGGACCTCAACAGCACCAACGGCACTTACGTCAATGGCAAGCTGATCAAGAAGCACGCGCTGCAGCACGGCGACGTGATCACGATCGGCCACCATCATCTGCGCTTCGTCGACAGTCAGGTCGAGAGCACGGAGCAGGACGAGTTCGAGCGCACGATGGTAATCGGCCCCGGACAGATCAGCGAGACCCAGCTGCGCGCCGCGGCCGCTTCAGCGACTTCGGCACCGCAACCGGCGGCGCCGGCAGCAACGGCACCGGCCCGCGCTCCGGAAAAGGCCGCGCCGAGCCGGCCGGCACGCCTGCAGGTCCTGTCCGGACAGTTCGCGGGCCGCGAACTCGAACTCACCAAGACCCTGACCACGCTCGGTCGCCCTGGCGTACAGGTGGCCGCGGTCAGTCGTCGTGCCGATGGCTACTCCATCGTCCACGTCGAAAGCAGCCGGCCGGGGGATTATCCGCTGGTCAATGGCCAGCCGATCGGTCCGCAGGCACGCCGCCTTGCCGACAACGACGTGATCACGCTGGCCGGCGTGAAAATGGGGTTTTTCGACAGCTGATCGCCCAGCCGCGGGCTCACCTGACGCGCCTCAACGGACGTCCGGATGCACCCGCTGGCTCACGCCGCACAGTAGCTCATACGGTACGGTACCGGCAGCCCGCGCCACTGCCTCGACGGGAACGCCCGGCCCCCACAACAGCACCGGGTCGCCCACCGCGACCCGCGGCAGCTCAGTAACATCGACCGTGATCATGTCCATGGAGACGCGCCCGGCCAGCGGTGCCGGTCGCTCATTGACGAGCACGGTGGTGCCGGAGGCGGTGTTGCGGGGATAGCCATCACCGTAGCCAGCGGCAGCCACGGCGAGGCGCGTCGGCCGCGACGCCGTCCAGCAGCCGCCGTAGCCGACCCGGTCACCAGTGGCAATATTCCGGACCGCGATCACCCGGGTCTCGAGTGTCATCGCCGGCCGCAGCCCGAGTTCGCTGCCGGTCGTGGCCGCGAACGGCGACACGCCGTACAGCAGCAGGCCGGGGCGCACCCAGTCGGCGCGGGCCGCGGGCCAGGCGGCCAGCCCAGCGGAATTGGCGATGCTGCGCTCGCCGGGCAGGCCCTCCGTCAGCGTCGCAAACCGTTCCAGCTGCCCGCCGGTGCGGGTGCTGCCGCGATCCTCGGCTTCCGCAAGATGGGTCATCAGTGCCATCGGTTGCAGCACCGCCTCGCAGACCTGCAGCCGGGCGACCGCCGTGGCGACTTCGGCCGGCCGGAAGCCCAGCCGGCACATCCCGCTGTCGACCTTGAGCCAGACGCCGAAGCGATGGTCGCCCCGCCAGGACTCGAGCAGCGCGACCTGCCCGGGCTCGTGCACGACGAGTTCGAAACCATGGTGCGCGGCCTGCCGCAGCGCGTCGCTGCCGAATACGCCCTCGAGCAGCACGACGCGATGCCGCAGGCCGGCCGCACGCAACTCGATCCCCTCCTCGAGCCGCGCCACGGCAAAGGCGTCCGCCGCCGCCAGCGCGACCGCTGCCGGCACGGTCCCGTGGCCATAGGCGTTGGCCTTGAGCACCGCCATCACCCGCGCACCAGGGGCGAGCTCGCGCACCCGCGCCAGATTGTGGCGCAGCGCCGCGGTGTCGACGATCGCCCGGATCAGTGCAGTCAGAACACACCCTCGGCGTAGGACTCGGCCACCAGGTTCTCGAACCGGGTGTACTCGCCGAGGAAGGTCAGGCACACCTCGCCGATCGGACCATTGCGCTGCTTGGCGATGATGATGTCCGCCAGGCCCTTGCGGGTGGTGTTCGGATCGTAGACCTCTTCACGGTAGATCATCAGGATCACGTCGCTGTCCTGCTCGATCGCGCCGGACTCGCGCAGGTCCGACATCACCGGACGCTTCTCGGTACGCTGCTCGACCGCGCGGTTGAGCTGCGACAGGGCGATCACCGGCACCTGCAGCTCCTTGGCCAGCGCCTTCAGGCTGCGCGAGATCTCGGAGATCTCGGTCGCGCGGTTCTCGCGCGTGCCCGGCACCTGCATCAGCTGCAGGTAGTCGACCACGATGAGGCCCAGGCCCCGCTCGCGTTTCAGGCGCCGTGCGCGTGCGCGCACCTCGGTCGGGGTCAGCGCGGGCGTCTCGTCGATGAACAGCGGCGCAGCGGAGAGCTGGGCGATCGCACCATTGATCCGCGACCAGTCCTCGTCCGAGAACTGGCCGGTGCGCAGGTGGCTCTGGTTGACGCGCCCGAGCGACCCGATCATCCGCAGCGTCAACTGCTCCGCGGACATTTCCATCGAGAACACCGCGGACGGCACCTTGTGACCGACTGCGGCGTTCTCGGCGATGTTGACCGCCAGGGTCGTCTTGCCCATCGACGGCCGCCCGGCAATCACGATGAGGTCACCGGCCTGCAGGCCGGTGGTCATCTGGTCGAGTTTCGTGAAGCCGGTCGGCACACCGCGCACCTGGCCCGGCGACTGGTGCAGCAGGTCGAGCCGGTCGACGGCCTGCGGCAGGATCTCGCGGACGGCAACGAAACCCGCGCGCGAGCGCGTACCGCGCTCGGCAATTTCGAATACGCGCCGCTCGGCCAGGTCCACCAGTTCGCCGGCGCTGCGCCCGCCGCTGTCGAGCGCCGCAGCCGCGATCTCGCCGCCGGCGGTGACCAGCTGGCGCAGGATCGAGCGTTCCCGCACGATCTCGGCGTAGGCCCGCACGTTGGTCGCGCCCGGAGTATCCCGGACGATCGTACCGAGATAGGCGAGCCCACCCGTTTCGTCAAGCTGCCCGGCGCGTTCCAGGTGCTCGGAAACGGTAACGGCATCGCAGGCGCCACGATGTTCCACGACCCCAGCGATCGCCTCGAAGATCAGCCGGTGATCACGCCGGTAGAAATCGCCGGCCGTGACGATATCGGCAACCGCATCCCAGGCGGCGACATCCAGCATCAGGCCGCCCAGCACCGCCTGCTCGGCCTCCACCGAGTGGGGCGGCGCGCGGACTTCGTCCGGCCTGATCCTGGCGGCCATCAGCGGAGCCTATACACGGTGCGAAGCGCCCGGATCATTCCTCGGCGATGATCACGACCGGCAGCTCGATCTCGACGTCGCTGTGCAGGTGCAGGGTCACGACGTGGTCACCGACGGCGCGGAGCGGGCCCTGCGGCAGGCGGACTTCGGCGCGCTCGACCGGCTGCCCGGCGCGCACGCAGGCCTCGGCAATGTCGGTCGTGCCGACCGAGCCGAACAGGCGGCCTTCGCTGCCAACCTTGGCGGCGATCGTCACGCGCAGCTCGCGCAGCGCTGCGGCGCGGGCCTGGGCCGCGTTGAGTTCCACAGTGGCGGCGGCTTCGATCTCAGCCTTGCGGGCCTCGAACTTCGCGACGTTGGCCGGAGTTGCCAGCGTAGCCATGCCGCCCGGCAGCAGGAAATTGCGGCCATAACCCGAGCGGACCTTCACGCGGTCGCCGAGGTTGCCCAGGTTGGCAATCTTCTTGAGCAGGATCAGTTCCATGATTACAGGTCTCCGTAGTCGGTCCGGCGGATGGGCCGGTCCCTCAGTTGGCGGCCCGTGGCCGCATGAATCGCTCCCGGAACCGGACCCAGGTATCCGCGAGTCCGAGCCCCACGAGAGCAACCGGCAGCACCAGGATCGCGAGATAGGCCAGGATCAGCGGCAGCAGTCCGATCACCTGGGCGTCGCGTAGCGCGTGCACGACGGCCAGCGCCTGCAGCAGGAAGGCCGCGGCCAGGACGAAGCGCAGGTCGTCAGCGACCTGCCAGCTGCCGTCGGATACCAGTCCGACCACGGCAGTCAGCACGAAAGTGCCGACCGCCAGCCAGGCCACGAAGTGCCCGAGCCGCAGCTCGCGGAACTCGCGACCGAACAGTCCCGGCTCGCGCAGGGCGCCGAATGCCCACAGGCCGCCAAACGACGCGAGCGCCGCATGCAGCAGGATCAGCCAGGCGAGCGTCGCCCAGGCCACCCGCACCGTCGCCTCGCCGAGTTCCTGTGGCGAACTCTCGATGCCAAAGCGCGCCAGCGCCGCAGCGGTCTGTTCCAGCATCGGCGCCAGGTAGGCGACCACCGGGGCCAGCACCTCGAGCGGGTCCCCCAGCAGCGCATGAATCGCGACCAGCAGGATGCAGGCGCCGAGCGTCGCAGCCTGATAGGTGAAGCTCAGGCTGCGGCTGGCGGCGAGCGCCGCACCAGCCAGGTAGGCCGGGGCCAGTACCAGGACCGCGATGCCGGCGGCAATCGGCATACCGGTCGCCGGGGTGAAGCCCCAGAACAGCAGCAGTCCGGCGCCGAGCATCGCGACGCTGGCCGCGCCCGGCCCCGCTGCGAGCAGGCTCAGCACGACAATAGCTCCCGGCAGCCAGGCCGTCACCGGCAGCATCGGCAGGGCGACAAACGCGGCCAGCCCCGCGGCGATGAAGCCGCGCAGCGGATGGGCCGTCACCCACTCGACCAGGTTGCGCATCGCTGTCGTTTCACCGGGCGGTGACCCGGGGACCTCAGTGCTGATCGGTGTACGGCAGCAGCGCCAGGTAGCGTGCGCGCTTGACCGCGACCGCGAGCTGGCGCTGGTAGAACGAGCGCGTGCCGGTAATCCGGCTCGGCACGATCTTGCCGGTCTCGGTGATGTAGCCCTTCAGAGTCGGCAGATCCTTGTAGTCGATCTGCACGGTGTTCTCGGCCGTGAACTTGCAGTACTTCTTGCGACGGAAAAACCGTGACATCAGCGTGTTCTCCTGGTTCAGTCTGCAGCCGCGGCATCGCCGCCCGGCTCGCGCTCGCCGCGCTCCCGCTCCTCCGGCTCGCGCACCATCGGCGAGGGCTCGGTCACCGCCTGGTCCATCCGGATGACCAGATTGCGCAACACGGCGTCGCTGAAGCGGAAGCCGCCGGTCAACTCGGCCAGCGTGGCGCCGTCGCACTCGATGTTCAGCAGCAGGTAGTGCGCCTTGTGCATCTTGGCGATCGGGAACGCCAGCTGCCGCCGGCCCCAGTCTTCCAGGCGATGCACGGTGCCACCGCCCGCGGTGACGATGCCGCGGTAGCGCTCGACCATGGCCGGAACCTGCTCGCTCTGATCCGGATGGACCAGAAGCACGATCTCGTAATGCCGCATCCTGTAGCTCCTCATGGCTGTGAGCCTCCCGCTGACGCGAGCGCGGTAAGGCAAGGAGAAACGCCCCGGTCAGGGGGGCGAGGGCCGCGTAAGTTACCGGATCAGCAGCGGTTTAGCAACCTGTCCGCCCCTTGCCCGGGCGCTTTTTCGGCACCTTAGCCTTGGCCGCCCCGCTTCGGCTTCGGCGCCGGCACTTCGCGCTCGGTGGCGAGCAGCAGGGCTGCCATGAATTCGCCGTCGTCGAGCTGCTCGTCGACGCGGAAAAACGGCCGAGCGCCCGGATACGGCGGCGCCTCAACCGGGCTGCCGAGCAGCGCACGGCCGGCCGCCGTCGGCTTCAGGAAGAACTGGTTGTCGCAGACCAGCGCCACGACCTTGGCGCCGACATAGACCGCGTACTCGCCGAACATGCGCCGGTACGACAGTTGCGGCACAGCGCCGAGCTGCCCGGCGACATACCGCATGAATTCAGCGTCGGTGGCCATGTCGCTGCCGCAGCACCTCGAACAGCAGGATGCCGGCGGCGACCGACACATTCAGACTCTCGACCGCACCCTGCATCGGCAGGCTGACGCAGAAATCGCAGCACTCGCGTGTCAGGCGGCGCATGCCGCTGCCCTCGGCGCCCATCACGAGCGCGAGCGGTCCGCCGAGCTCAGCGTCGAAAAGCGACTGCGGCGCGCCCGCCTCGGTGCCCACGATCCATAGGCCGGCGCCCTTCAGATCCCTGAGCGTGCGCGCGAGGTTCGTGACCTGTGCGAACGGCATCGTCTCCGCGGCCCCGGCGGCCACCTTGCGCACGACCGGTGTGAGCCCGACGGCGCGGTCGCGCGGCGCCACGACCGCGGTCGCTCCCGCCGCCTCGGCCGTGCGCAGGCAGGCGCCGAGGTTGTGCGGGTCCGTGACGCCGTCGAGGACCAGTACCAGCGCCGGTGCCGGCGCAGCGACGAGCAGGTCGAGCAGTCCGTTCTCGTTGAGGGGCGCCGTGGCCCGGATTTCGGCGACGGCACCCTGGTGTGCCTGGCCGGCCACCAGCCGGTCCAGCTCCGCCCCGGGAACGGTCGCGACCGCGCAACCCTGCGCCGCGGCCAGGCGCCGGATCTCGGCGACACGGGCATCCTCCCGGCCCTGCGCCAGCAACAGGCGCACGACCTGCTCCGGCCGGCGCACCAGCACGGCGCGCACGGCATGCAGGCCGAAAACCGCGGTCGTCACGCTCATCCCTTGCGTCTGGTCTTGCCGGCGCGCCGGCGCGGGTGGTGATGAGTACCGGTCTTTTCCACCAGCTCGAAGTCGATCTTGCGCTCCGCCGGATCAACCCGCAGCAGACGCACACGCAGCGCGTCACCGATCGAGAATCGCTGGCCAGTACGCTCGCCGACCAGCGTGCGGTCGTTCTCGTGGAAGCGGAAATAATCGCGCGGCAGCGAGGTCACGTGCACGAGACCGTCGATCTGCATGCCCGCGAGCTGCACGAACACGCCGAACTCCAGTACACCGGTCGCGACTGCATCGAACTCCTCGCCGACGCGCGGGCGCATGAACTCGCACTTCAGGAAGGCGACGACCGAACGCGCGGCCTCATCGGCACGGCGCTCGCGCAGCGAGCACTCCTGTCCCAGCAATTCCATGCCGCGCGGCGTGTGCTGGAAATCCTCGGCCGTGCCCCCCGCGAGCGCATGACGGATGCCACGGTGCACCAGCAGGTCCGGATAGCGGCGGATCGGCGACGTGAAATGGGCATACTCGGCCAGCGCCAGCCCGAAGTGACCGATGTTGAGCGGCTGGTACAGGGCCTGGGGCAGCGAGCGGATGATCGCGTTCTCGAGCACCCCGGCGTCCGGTCGCCCCGAAATCTGCCGCAGCGCCCTGGCCAGCCGGGCCGGCTCCAGCTCGCCGGCCAGGTCGAGGTGCAGGCCGCGCTGAGCGAGGAACCGCTGCAGCTCGATCAACCGCTCCGGGTCAGGCCGGCCGTGGATCCGGAACAGCGCCGGCAGGCCGTGCTTCTTCAGGAACCGCGCGGCCTCGACGTTGGCCGCGATCATGCACTCCTCGATCAGCCGGTGGGCATCGTTGCGGGGAAACTCACGGATGTCGGCGACACCGCCCGCGGCATCCAGGATCACCTTGACCTCGGGCGCCTCGAAGTCGAGTGCCCCGCGCTCCTCGCGGTGCTGCCGCAGGGCCTGGTAGACCTCGTGCAGGCAGCCGAGTGATGGCATCACGGCCTCGAGGTCGCGCTGGCCGGCCGCATCGCCGCCGGCGAGCGCCGCAGCAACCCGCGTGTAAGTCAGGCGCGCCGCCGAGCGCATCACCGCCGGATAGAACTCGCTGCGGGTCACGCGGCCCGCACGCGATACCTGCATGTCACAGACCATGCACAGCCGGTCCACGGCCGGCATCAGCGAGCACAGGTGGTTGGACAACTGCTCGGGCAGCATCGGCAGCACGCGACTTGGGAAGTACACCGAGGTGGCCCGCGCGCGCGCCTCCACGTCGAGTTCCATGCCGGGCCGCACGTAGTGGCTGACGTCCGCGATCGCCACGACCACCCGGAAGCCGCTGCGGGTCGGCGCGGCCCACACCGCATCATCGAAATCGCGGGCATCCTCGCCGTCGATCGTCACCAGCGGCAGCTCACGCAGGTCCCGCCGGCCAGCCAGCGCCGCCGCCTCGACCTCCCGGCCATAGCGCCGGGCTTCGCGCAGGACACCCGCCGGGAATTCGTGGGCGAGCCCGTGGGAGGCGATGGCGAGGTCGATGGCGGTGTCCGCGCTGCCGCCCGGCGGCAGCACCCGCGTCACCCGGCCGACCGGGTCGCGGTTGCGGCTCGGCTGCTCCACGATTTCGACGACGGCGAGATCGCCATGCCGGGCCTCGCCCAGGTGCTGCGGCGGAATCACGATGCGGTGGCTGATGCGCCGGTTGTCCGGGACCACGAAGCCGAGGCCGGACTCCAGCGTCAGCAACCCGGCCACTTGCCGCGTGCGGCGCTCGAGCACTTCGGCGATCGCCCCTTCGCTGCGGCCGCGCTCGTCACGCCCAGTCACCCGCGCGGCGACGCGGTCGCCGTGCATGACCTGGCGCATTTCCCGGTACGGCAGGAACAGGTCGTCGCCCTCGCCGTCCGGCACCAGGAAACCGAAGCCATCGCGATGGCCGCTGACCGTACCGACGACGAGCGGCAGGCGCTCCAGCAGGCAATACTCGCCGACGCGGTTCTGCAGCAGCTGGCCGTCGCGGACCATGGCCTTGAGCCGCTTCGCGAGTGCCTGCAGCTGGGTCCGGTCAACGATCCCGAGCCTGCCCACGAGCGCCTCGAAGGCCAGCGGCTCGCGGGCATCGGCCAGTGTGCCGAGCAGCAGCTCCCGGCTGGGGATCGGCTCGGCGTAGCGGGCCGCTTCGTCGCGCAAGCGCGGATCGAGGCGCTGCCATTGTGGTTTGCGGGTCATTGGTCGGTGGTCATTGACATGGAACAGGTGCCTGCGTAAATTGACGCGCCCTCGCCGGGGTCCTCCCCGGCCGCAACCTGTGCCCAGGTGGCGGAATTGGTAGACGCGCTAGGTTCAGGTCTTAGTGCCGAGAGGCGTGGAGGTTCGAGTCCTCTCCTGGGCACCAAATCTCTTGCCGGCATTGTACGCCAGCGGCAAGCTTGACTGTCCGGTAATCGTGCGGCGCCCATCCGGGCGCCGCGGCCGGCCGCGCACTTCCTGTACCATCCTGCTCTCCCAGTCCGTTCCGGGGTCTGCGCATGTCGGTATCTGGCGTTCCGATCGAGTTCCTGCTGTTCGCCGCCACACTCCTCGGCATTGCGCTGCTGCATCGTCACACGCTCGCGGTCGCCATGACCGGGCTTGGGGTCATCGTCGCCTGGAAGCTGGCCATGACCGGCTTCGCCGAGGGCCCGGGCCTGGCCGGCCTGGGACTGCACTTCGCGCACGAGTGGGTGACACTCGTCAACCTGTTGTGCCTGCTGGTCGGCTTCGGGTTTCTCGCGCGTCACTTCGAAGAGAGCCACCTGCCGCTGCTGTTGCCGCGGTACCTGCCCGACGGGCCTGCCGGAGCGGGCCTGCTGCTTGGCCTCGTGTTCATCCTGTCGGGCTTCCTTGACAACATCGCCGCCGCCATGATCGGCGGGGCGATGGCGCACACGTTGTTTCGCGCGCGCGTACACGTGGGCTATCTCGCCGCCATCGTCGCCGCGGCCAATGCCGGCGGCGCGGGCAGTGTGATCGGCGACACCACGACGACCATGATGTGGATTTCGGGCGTTGCTCCAATCGAGGTCCTGCACGCCTACATCGCCGCGGTCGTGGCGTTCTTCGTCTGCGCGATTCCCGCTTCTCTGCAGCAGCATCGCCATGCGCCGATCATGAAGGACCCGCCGAAGCGCGTCCGCATCGACGTTGCGCGGCTGGTGATCGTGGGCTGCGTGCTCGCCGGCGCGATCAGCGTCAACATCGTCGTGAACTCGTACTTCCCCGAGCACGCCGGTGATTTCCCCTTCATCGGCGTCACCGTGGTCGCGACGCTCGTCCTTTCCGTGCCCTGGCGCCGCCCGGACCGCGCGGTGCTGGTCCCCGGCCTGCGCAGCAGCCTGTTCCTGCTGTCGCTGGTCGCCTGCGCCTCCCTGATGCCCGTCGAACGCCTGCCCGAGCCGTCCTGGCAGACGGCGCTCGGACTTGGCTTCGTCTCGGCCGTGTTCGACAACATCCCGCTCACCGCGCTTGCCCTGCAGCAGGGCGGCTATGACTGGGGCGTCCTCGCCTATGCGGTAGGCTTCGGCGGCTCGATGATCTGGTTCGGATCCTCGGCGGGCGTAGCGCTCTCGAGCCTGTATGCGGAGGCCAGGTCGGTCGGCAGCTGGCTGCGAAGTGGCTGGCACGTGCCACTCGCTTATGTGGCCGGGTTTCTCGCGCTGATGGCGGTGCTCGGCTGGCATCCACAGCCGGCCTGAGCAACCGCGCGCCCGCCGGTCGCAAACAGGGGCCAGACCAGCCTGCCCTGCCCTACCAGTGCACGCCCCGCAGCAGCGAGGCGAACAGCATCGCCTCCCGGTTCGGTGGCGACTGCGGCGCGCCGCTCTCCGGCTGGCCGGCCGCCGCGGCCGAGTCCGGGAACATCCGGAAGGCCGTATTCATGACCACCTCGCTGATGCGCGGCGCCGCCAGGTGCAGCAGCTCGGCGGCGATGCCGAGTCGCGTCGCGAGGCGCTTCGGCCGGTCGATGATCGCCTCGGCGACCAGGTCCGCCGCCTCGTCCGGCGTCGCCACCGGCATCTGCTCGTAGATCTTCGTCGGCGCGATCATCGGCGTGCGCACCAGCGGCATGTTGATGATCGTGAAGCTGAGGCCGCGGTCGGCGAACTCGGCCGCCGCGCAGCGCATCCAGGCCTCCATGGCCGCCTTCGAGGCCACGTAGCCGGAGAAGCGTGGTGCATTCGACAGCACGCCGATCGAGGAGATGCTGACGACGTGCCCGTCGCCGCGCTCCAGCATCGATGGCAGCAGCGCCATCGTCAGGCGGATCGCCGCGAAGTAATTGAGCTGCATCAGCCGTTCGAAATCGTGGAAGCGCTCATGCGCCAGCTCGATCGAGCGGCGGATCGAGCGACCGGCGTTGTTGACCAGCACGTCCACGCCACCGTGCTCGGCCAGCACCTGCGCCGCGAAGGCATCGCAGGCGGCATAGTCGGCGAGATCGCAGGGATAGGCGAACACATGGCCGCCGCGCGCCGCGATCCCAGCGCGTGCGGCTTCCAACTTGTCCGGGTCGCGCGCCGCAATGATGACCCGCGCGCCGGCTTCGGCGCAGCGCTTCGCGGTGGCGAGCCCGATGCCGGAGGAACCGCCGGTAATCAGCACGACCTTATCGCGCACGGCGCCGGCCAGGCTGCGGTCCAGTGACAGCTCCGGGTCGAGATGCCGCTCCCAGTAGTCCCACAGCCGCCAGGCGTAGTCCTCGAGCGGCGGCACGCGGATATCGGTGTTGGCCAGCAGCTGCTGGGTCCGGCTCGCGTCGTAGCGGGTCGGCCAGTTGACGAACTTCAGCACGTCGCGCGGGATGCGCAGGTCGCGCAGCAGCGTGTCGAGCACCTGCTGCAAGGGCTGGTATCCGGCCAGCGACTGCGTGACCATGCCCGGTACCGCGCCGAACAGCCGCGGATCGACGCGGAAGGCCATGGTCGGCGCGTGGCCGGCGCGCGCGAACAGGTTCAGCACCTCGCCGACGCGCCGCTGGCGCGGATCGGTGAGGTGGAAACACTGCCCGTCCTGGCCCTCGACATGCGCGAGGTGATCGAGCGCCGCGGTCACGAAGTCCACCGGGACGAGGTTGATGTAACCGCCCTCGAGACCGACCAGCGGGAACCACTGCGGCAGCGAGCGCCGCAGCTTCTGGATCATCTTGAAGAAGTAGTACGGACCGTCGACCTTGTCGATGTGCCCGGTACGCGAATCACCGACCACCATGCCCGGCCGGTAGATCCGCCACGGCCGCCGGCAGTGATGGCGCACCAGGCCTTCGGAGTCGTGCTTGGTGCGGAAATACGGATGCTCGAGACCGGTGGCCTCCTCGAACATGTCCTCGCGGAAAGTGCCCGGAAACAGCCCGGCCGCGGCGATCGAACTGACCAGGTGAAAGCAGCCCGCGCGGATGCTCTCTGCGAACTGGATCGCGTGATCGGTGCCGACCACGTTGGCCGTGTTCTGGTCCTCGGCGCTGGCCGCCAGGTCATAGACCGCCGCGAGGTGGAACAGGTGCCGGACCCGGCCCTTCAGCTTGCCGAGATCCGCCGCGGATACACCGAGGTTGGGCTCAGCGAGGTCGCCCGCGATCGGCAGCACCCGGCGCGCGTCGCGCCCCCAGAATTCGCGCAGCGCCTCGAATTTCGGCAGCGACTGCGGGCGGACCAGCACATACACGCGCCCGCCGCGTTCCAGCAGCCGGGCGACGAGGCGCCGGCCGATGAAGCCAGTGGCACCGGTGACGAAGTACGACATGACCCGCCCCCCTGACGACCCGCCGCCCGGTCAGAGCTGCGTCTGGACTTCCTCGACCCGCACGACGAGCGCGCCGCGCGCCCACGGGAACTTCGCCTTGACGGACGCGACGATGTCGCCAGTCGTGACGATCTCGCCGGTGCCCCGGATCAGGCAGCCCTGGCCAGGACCATGCGTGCCGCGCACGGCCTTCGAAGCGACCAGCAACTCGATACGGTTGTTCCGGCACAGGTTCTGTTCGGTCCGCACGTAGTGCCCGGCCGGAAACACCAGCGTATCCTCACCGATGCCGAGCGCGCGCAGGTAGCCGCCCCAATTGCCAACCACGTGCGGGCCATCCTCACCCTGGGTGACGATCGCGACGAACTCGGTGGTTTCGCAGACTTCGCGGCCGATCCCTTCGATCTTTGCCATGGTTACTCCTCCTTCTGGCGAGTATAGCCCCGCATCGATGGCCGGGCACTACGCCTGATGGATCGGGCGCAGCGCCAGCCGGATCTCCACGCACAACCCGCCACCCTCCCGGTTGCGTGCCGTGATCGTGCCGCCGTGGCTCTCGACCGCGCGTCGCGCGATCGCGAGACCGAGACCGAAACCGGTCACCGCCGTACCACTGGCACTGCGATAGAACGGCTCGAAGATCGCCTGCAGGTCGGCCTCCGGCACGCCCGGGCCGCGGTCACAGACACTGAGTGATAACCAACTGTCGGTGGTAACGCCGACCCCGACCTCGACCACCGTGCCGGGCGCGGTGAAACGCACCGCGTTGCGGATCACGTTTTCGAATGCCCGGTGCAGCAGCTCGGCGCGCACCTCGGCCGGGATCTCGCCGGGCGGCGCCTCGAAGTGCAGGTCCCGACTGACGGCCTGCGCCTCGAAGCGCGCGTCGTCCGCGATCGTCGCGATCAGTTCGCCGAGGTCCACGGCCTCGATCGGTGCATCGGCCACGCCGGCCTCCAGCCGGGACAGCGTCAGAACCTCCCCGACCAGCTCGTCGAGGCGGCTGGCCTCGCGCTCGATGCGCCCGAGCGTCGACTCGAACCGCGCCGGATCCTGCCGGGCGAGCCCGATGGCCGCCTGCAGCCGGGCGAGCGGCGAGCGCAGCTCGTGCGATACATCGTGCAGCAGCTGGCGCTGCGCGCCGATCAGTTCCTGAAGGCGCGCGGCCATCGCATCGAAGTGCCGCCCGAGATCCGCAATCTCGTCGCGGCGACGGCCGATCAGCGGTTGCACGCGCACCTCGAGCCGGCCATCCGCCGCGGCGGCGAAAGCCGCCCGCAGGTGGCCGACTGGCTTGGCGAAATACCAGGCCAGCAGGCCGCTGAAGCCCAGACTCGCGCAAGCACCGGCCACGATCAGCAACCAGGGCGCCAGCGGATGTCGCTCGCGGAACCCCGGCGGCAACGGCGCGGCCACGAACAGCAGGTACTCCTGCCCACCGACAGCGACGTGACGTACAGCGGGCTCGTCTGCGGCGACTGCGCCGAGGCGCGCCAGGCTGCGCGCATGCGTCACGCTGCCGGGCGGCAGCGGGCGGCCCAGCAGCTCCTCGCCATTGCGGTCGACGACCCAGAGCAGCGACCCGCCGTGGCGCCCGCGCCTGCGTTCCTGCAGTCGCTCGCGCAGTTCCTCCGGGCCTTCGTCGGACAGGGTCTCCGCTGCGCTATTGACCAGGAACGCGGCACGCGGGCCGCTGGCGGGCCGCAGTCCATTCCCATCCGGTTCACCACGCAGGGCGACGCCGAGTCCGACGATCAGGCCCGCGGCAATCACCGTGCCCCAGAACGCCAGCAGGAACTTCCAGAACAGGCGCCCCATGCTCATTCCCTGACGAACTGGTAGCCGAGTCCACGCAGCGTACGGATCCACGGCGAACCATCGGCACGCGGACCGAGTTTCTGGCGGATGCTCGAGAGGTGAACGTCGATGCTGCGATCGAAGCGTGCCAGCGGCCGGAAGAGACCCTGCTCGGACAACTGGGCCCGACTGACCACCCGCCCGGCATTGCGCAGCAGCACCTCCAGCAGGTTGAATTCGGCGCTGGTCAGTGCGAGCGGGCTCCCGCCGAGTTCGGCAGTGCGACTGCGGGGTAACAGCGTGAGCGGCCCCACGGTCAACGACAGCGCACCGGCGTCGGATCGATCCGGGACCTGCGTCCGCCGCAGGATCGCGCGCACGCGCGCCACGAGCTCGCGCGGGGTGCAAGGCTTCGGCACGTAGTCGTCGGCACCGAGTTCCAGGCCGACAATCCGGTCCACGTCGTCGCCACGAGCCGTCAGCATCAACACCGGTACCCGGCTCTGTTCGCGGATCCGGCGCAGCGTCTCGATGCCGTTCAGGCGCGGCAGCATCACGTCGAGCACGACGATGTCGTGGCCGCCCGACAGGGCAGCCCGGATCCCACTCTCGCCATCGTGTACGGCGGCGACTTCGAAACCGTCCCGTACCAGGTACTCCCGCAGGAGTCCCGTCAGCTCAATGTCGTCATCGATCAACAGTACCCGCGCCATGTTGCTGACGATGATATTCATTTGCGGCCGGCGCAAGCAGCCTTTCGATTCTTTACAGAACTTTACCCGACTCGGACACTCCGAATCCGGGAGTTCGGTGATACTGCGTCACACCCCAACAGGAGTTCCCCGATGACTACCAACCGATCCCTGATAACCCGTTTGTTGCTGGCCAGCGCTGTCGCACTGGCGATTCCGCTGGCCGCCCAGGCCCGTGGACCCGGCGGTGACTGCTGCGATCATGCCATGCACGGCGGTCCCGGCATGCAGTGCATGGACCGCTCGGAGGGCGATCAGCTGCCACCGATGCTGCACCGCCTCGACCTCAGTGATGCCCAGCGCGACCAGGTTCGCGAGCTGATGCGCAGCCAGTCCGAGACGATGCGCGCCAGGGCCGAGGCACATCGCAAGACCCACGATGAGCTGCGGCAGCTGCCGATGTCCGAGGACTACAGCGAAGCGAAGCTGAAGGCGCTCGCGGAGGCCAGCGGCAAGGCGGCGGCGGAGATGGCCGAGTTGCGGGCCCGCACGGCCCGGCAGCTGCACCAGCTCCTGACCCCGGAGCAGCGCCAGCAACTTGGGAAGATGAGTGAGCAGCGCACGGAGTGGCGTGAGGAGCGGATGGAGCGCCGCAAGGAGCGCATGGAGAGGCGCGCACCCGCGGCCGCCGCGCCCGAGGGCGGTCGCTGAAATGTCGTTGCATGACACTCCGGCCGCGTACGGCGCCGTCTCCCGCCTGAACCACTGGATCGGTGCGGCGCTCATCATCGTGATGCTCGGCATTGGCTTGTATTTTCACGAGATGCCGCGCGGTGACGAGCTGCGCTACTGGATGGGACTGCACGTCAGCATCGGCGCGCTGGCCTTCCTGCCACTCGCGTTCCGCGTGCTGTGGCGAGTGCAGGCAGCATCGCCACAGCCGCTGCCGCAGAAGCCCTGGCTGCAACGCACGAGCCAGGTGACCCACGCGCTGCTGCTCGGGCTCATTGCCGTCATGATCGTCAGCGGACCGCTCACCGTCTGGAGCGGCGGCCGCCCGATCGAGGTGTTCGGCTGGTTGGCAGTGCCGAGCCCGATGGGCAGGCAGGAGGGACTGCACGAGGCCCTCGAGGTCGTCCACGGCGTCGGCAGCCGGCTGCTGCTGCTGACCGTCATCCTCCACGTGCTGGCCGCTGCCTGGCATGCGCTCATCGAGCGCAACCGGGCGGCAATGGCCCGGATGCTGGGCGCGCCAGCCCGCTGAGTGTCGCTGCCGGGCGGGGTGGACTCCCCGCCCGGCCCGGATTGTGTTTCACTCTGGTTCCGATGAGCGCCGGAACCGAACGCATGTCGCCCGTGGACGCCGCCTGGCTGCGGATGGACCGCGCGACCAACCTGATGATGATCGTCGGCGTGATCGTTTTCGACGGGCCGGTGGACTTCGCCTGTTTCCGCCGCGCGATCGAGGAACGCTTCCTCGCGTTTCCGCGCTTCCGCTGCCGGCCGGCTGCGGGTCCGGTCACGGCCCACTGGGAGCCGGATCCAGACTTCGACCTGGACCAGCACCTGCGCCGCATCGCGTTGCCCGCACCCGCCGGCCAGGCCGAGCTCGAAGACCTGGTCTCAGGTCTCGCCGGCTCGGACTTCGATCGCCGTCGACCACTGTGGCAGTACCACTTTGTCGAGAATTTTGCCGGCGGCACCGCCGTGATCCTGCGGATCCATCACTGCTATGCCGACGGTATCGCGATGGTCCGTGTGTTCCTGTCGCTCACGGACCAGGAGCCGGGCCGGAGCAAAGCCGTTGCCGGCCCGCTGCCGGCACGGAGGAGCCGATCCTGGCTCGGACGCCTCGGCATTCCGGGCGCCGGGTTGCTGGACGAAGCACTGGCCGGCGGCACGGAGTGGCTGGTGCGCGCGACGGAGCTGACGCGCAATCCGGCGCAGGCCGGGGAACTCGCCCGCCACGCGCTCGGCATCGCCACGGAGCTCGCGCGGGTCGCGGCGCTTCCCGATGATCCGCCGACACGCTTCCGGGGCCCGCTCGGTGCGCGCAAGTCCGCGGCCTGGACCGAGCCACTGCCCTTGTGGGAGGTCAAGGCGGTCGCGCGCACGCTCGGCTGCACCGTCAACGACCTGCTGCTGTCATCGGCCGCCGGCGCCCTCGGCGGTTATCTGCGCGATCACGGCGAGAACACCGACAACCTGGTGCTGCGCGCCGCGGTACCGGTCAACCTGCGCGATCCCACCGCCGCGGCCACGCTCGGCAATCATTTCGGCCTGGTCTTCCTCGACTTGCCGGTCGGCATCCGCAATCCGCTCGAACGCGCCTTCGCGGTGCACACGGCGATGGCGGCGCTGAAGAATTCCTACCAGCCGGTGCTCACGCTGGGACTGATGGCAGCGCTCGGCCTGCTGCCCGAAACCGTCGAATCCGCCGCCATCGACCTGCTGTCGACGAAAGCGAGCCTGGTCGCGACCAACGTTCCGGGACCGCAGGAGCCCGTCTGGCTCGCCGGCAGCCGGATCTCCCGCCTGATCTTCTGGGTACCCCAATCCGGCGCGATCGGGCTCGGCATCAGCATCCTGTCCTACGCCGGACAGGTGCAGTTCGGGCTGATCGCCGACCACAAGCGCGTGCCGGATCCGACGGCCGTGACCGCGCGGTTCCGCGCCGAGTTCGAGAAACTGGTCCTCGCGCTGCTGCTTGGACCGCTGCCACCGGATGCACCAGTGCTCAGTCCTCGAGCTCGGCCTTCGCCTGCTCGACGTCGAGGTGCTCCATCGCGTCGGCTGGCTCGCAGGCGGCGGCCTTCCGGTACAGCCTGACCGCTTCATCGCGCTGGCGGTCGCCATGCAGCATCAGCAGCGCGTTGGCATACTCCATGTACGCGACTGGCGCAGCCGGATTCAGCTTCAGGGCCTGCTCGAAGTGCCGCTGCGATTTCGCCGCGTCGGCACCGTAGCTCAGGCGGCCCGCAAGCGCGCCGACCTTGTCGATGATCTCGGCGTGGTAGAGGCCCATCGCGATGTGCGCGTCGGCATGGCGCGGCTCGAGTTCGAGGGTGCGCTCGAGCGCCTTGCGGACCTTGCCGCCGACGCCCTCCGCGAGCGCCTTGACGACCGAAATTCGCTGCGCGTAACGGCCGAGGACGAAGGCCTGGAAGTACCAGGCATTGGCGTAGTCCGGCGCGGCGCGCACAGCCTGGTCGGCCCGCTGCGCGGCCTCCTGCAGCAGCTTCACCGCGCGCGCGTCGCTGTCGATCAGGTAGCTCGCCTGCACGGCCGCCGCCTTGTTCGCTGCCGAAATGCCCGGTGGCCCCTGCCTGGCGCCCTGGGTGATGGCCGCGGCGAAATCCCCGCGGTGAAAGGCGCGCCAGGCCTCGATGACGGCCGCGTCGTCCGGGAACGGCTCGCGGTCGCCGGCATGCAGTCGCTTCCAGGCCTTCTGCAGCGCCGGCCCGGCATAGGTATAGGGCGCCTGCCCGTAAGGAAAAGCACCCGACTTCGTGGCAGCCATCGCGGACTCCTTTGCGGTATTCTTGACCAGGGCTCATGAGCAACGCAACGCACGGCAAGGAGAGCATCATGGCGGTGAAGAAGAAGGGCAAGCTCGGTGCCTCAGGCGCGGCAGCGCGTGAGCAGAATCTGCTGGGTTCCGCCCACCAGATCTGGCTGGCCGGACTCGGAGCCCTGTCGCGCGCCCAGGCTGGCGCCCCGAAGGTCTTCGAGGAACTGCTGCGCGAAGGCGCAAAGCTCCAGGGTGGCGCATTCGAGACGGCGCAGAGAACCCTGCTGCAGGCTTTCCAGGGCGCGCAGCAGCAGGTCCAGCAGCGCGTCGAAACCGTGAAAGGCCAGGCCGGTGAATCCTGGGACCAGCTCGAGAAGATCTTCCAGTCCCGCGTGCAGCGCGCGATGCACGATCTCGGCATGCCCACCGCCGAGGAGATCACCGCCCTGACCCGCCGGGTCGACCAGTTGAACACCAGTGTCGAGAAACTCGCGCGCAGCGCGGCTGCGCCGCGCAAGGCGCCTGCACGGAGTCGGCGCAAGTCAGCGGCCCGGCCGAAGGCGGGCTGAGCACCCTTCAGGCGACCCACGGCGTGCTGACCCCGCAGCCAGCCTCGCGCCAGCGCCACGCCGGGCGCATCGCCGTCGCGCTGGCGGGTGGCGGACCGCTGGGCGCCTTCTACGAACTCGGTGCACTGCAGGCACTGGCCGAGAGCATCGAGGGCCTCGACCTCTGCGACCTGTATGCCTACGTCGGCGTCAGCTCGGGTGCCATGCTGGCTGCCGGACTCGCGAACGGCCTGACGCCGGTGGACATCGGCCGCATCGTCATCACCAACGATGCCGGGCACGAGGCCGCCGACCCTGGTCTGTTCCTGCACCCGGCCTGCCAGGAGTATGGTCGGCGCGCGGTCGGCGTCCCGCGCCGGCTGCTGGATGGCCTGAGCCGCCTTGCGTTATGGCCGCTGTCCGGCAGCCTCGCCGAAGCGCTCGAACCGCTGACCGGGGCCCTGCCCTCGGGATTCTTCGACAACGAGCCGTTCGAGCGCTACCTGCGGCGGCTGTTCAGCAGCGGCGGGCGCACCAACGATTTCCACCGCCTGGGCCACCGGCTGGTGGTCGTTGCGACCGACCTCAATACCGGGGCCGAACGACAGTTCGGTGCGCCGGGAGACGAAGGCGTGCCGATCTCACGCGCGGTGCAGGCGAGCACGGCGCTGCCAGGTCTCTACACCCCGGTATCCATCGAGGGCCGGTCCTACGTGGACGGCGCATTGCTGCGCACGATGCATACCTCGGTCGTGCTGGATGCGGGTGCCGACCTGGTGTTCTGTATCAACCCGCTGGTGTCCTTTGATGCCTCGGCGGGTGGCAGCCGGAAGCCGGCCGTGAACCTGACCGACCATGGCCTGCCGATCGTGCTGGGACAGACCTTCCGCTCGCTGATCCAGTCGCGCATGCTGGTCGGCATGGCCTCGTACCGGCATCGCTATCCGGAGGCGGACATCCTGCTGTTCGAGCCGGATCGCGGCGACCATGCGATGTTCTTCGCCAACGTGTTCCGCTACAGCGACCGGCGGCGCCTCGTGGACCATGCCTACCAGAGCACGCGCCGGGACCTGCTGCGCTCGGCCCGGACACTCGCGCCACTGCTCGCGCGCCATGGACTCACACTGCGACGCAGCGTGCTCACCGACCCGCAGCGCAGCTTCCGCGAGGCGCTCGAGCGACAGCGCCGGGCCAACCGCCGCGTGGCCCGCGATCTGACTCGTACGCTCGATCGCCTCGAAGCGCTGGTTGCGACCCGCCGCGACTGAAACGATCAGTCTTCCTCGCCAGCCTCCGGCCGCGCCACGGCTCCCCGGTAATGGGCCGCCAGTTCCATGTCATTGTCGATCACCAGGCCGATGCCCGGACAGTAGACTTTCAGCGACTCCTGGCCCGGTTCCAGTGGTGAGGTTTCCGTGACCTCGACGCAGTCCTCGAAGCTGCCGGCTGGCACGGTAACCTCGCCCACGATGGCGGTGTGCTCGGCGCGATCCTGTGCGACGCCCGCGGCCTGTTCCTGGTAATACCGCGAGCCCAGCAGGAACGCGCGATCCGGCATGATGATTCCCGGACGCGCGCCATCGACGCCGGCAAGCCACGCGTCCCCGGCCGGATTGCCATCACCGTCGGTCACGTCCTCGCCGAAATAGTAGACATCGTTCATCGGCGCGCAGCTGGCGTAGTAGTTTTGGGAGATTTCCTCGACCTCGCCGTCGGCCACCTCGAACTCCTCGACGACCCGGGTACGGACCGTGTAGGTCTTCCCGTCCTGCTCGAACGTGATCAGGCGGGTCGCGGGCTGGGTCGTGATCCAGACTTCCTCGAGCTCATCACAGTCACCCGCGGCGACGCAGCGCTGGTTGCTGAGATACAGCTGGTGATTCGGGTCGAGAACGAAGTAGGCATTGCCACCGTGGGGCTGGAAGCGGCAGGATGCGAGCGGGAACTCCTCGGTAAAGGCATCCTGGCCGGACGCGGCCAGTGGCGCCAGTACGGCGAGCGCGGCTGCGGTGGTACGAAGCAGGGCTGACATGGTGACCTCCTTGCAGGCGCGACTGCCGGCCTGCTGGTGGATTGGACGCCAGCCACGCGGAAATCCCTCGCGGCGCGAAGGATCCGGGGGGCGGCGGCGTCCAATGACACAATGACCGCAGCCGTGCATCCCGACCGGGTCGTGGCCCGGCGCATCCTGGGCGGGGACGAGGCCGCCTTCCGGGAGCTGTTCGACCGGTTCTTCCCACGGTTGTACCGTTTCGCACTGGCTCGGCTCGACGGCCAGCACGAGACGGCGCGCGACGTGGTCCAGCAGACCTTCTGCCACGCGCTCGAACACCTCGATGCCTACCGCGGCGAAGCCGCGCTGTACACGTGGTTCTGCAGCATCTGCCGCAACGTGCTCGCCGATCACTTCCGGCGCCTCGGTCGCCAGGGATGCCAGATGTCCCTGCTGGAGGATCACCCGGACCTGAGCGCGATCCTTGAGTCACTGGCGGCTCCAACGGCCGATGAACCCGAGACCGGGGTCTGGCAGCTGCAGCTGCGGCGCCTGGTCGAGGCGACCCTCGATGCGCTTCCCGATCATTACGGCGAGGTGCTGGAGTGGAAGTACGTCGATGGGCTGTCGGTCCGGGAAATCGCCGCGCGGCTGGCTCTCGGCAGCAAGGCGGCGGAGTCCCTGCTGGGGCGCGCGCGGGAGGCATTCCGCAGCACGATCACGGAGCTGATCGGCACCGCCGGTGAACTGCAAGGGCCCCTGCGGCCGGATGCACGCTGAGAGCAACATGGAAACGAACTCCGATCCCGTCGAGTCGCTGCTGCATTCCGCCGGCCGTCGCCTGCAGCCACCGGATGCGGTATACCGCCAGGTGCTCGCTGCTGCCACAGCGACTTTCCGCAGCAGGGCCGCCCGCCGGCGTCGCCGGCTGTGGCTGACCGCGGCCGCCGCCGCGGTGGTATTGGCCGGCGTCGGCATGCAATTGCTGCCAGGGCCATCACCGGTTGCCCCCGGCCTGGCCGTCGCCAGCGTCAGCCGCGTCATCGGCACAGTGGAATGGACGGACGGTGCAGCCTGGCAGCAGCTGGCGGATCCCGTCGCCAAGCTGGCCAGCGGTACACGATTGCGCACATTGGCCGGAGCGCGCGCCGGTCTGCTGCTCGCGGGAGGCCGGTCCCTGCGCCTGGACAGTCTCACCGAGCTGACGCTCACGGCACCGGAGCAACTGCACCTGGACCGCGGCACGGTGTACCTCGACAGTGGCCCCGACGGCACCGGGGGCCCGTTCGAGATCGTCACGCCAGCCGGCATCGCGCGCGAACTGGGCACGCGCTACGAACTGCGCGTGGCCGATGCCGCCCTCCGGCTCAGCGTGCGCGAAGGCCAGGTCGCGATCGAGCGCGGCCGCCAGCGGGTGACCAGTACCGCTGGCCAGCGCATCACGATCGACGCATCCGGGGCGATCCTGCGCACCGCTATCGCCGCGAGCGCAGCGGACTGGCAATGGACCGAAACCGTTGCACCGGCTCCGGACATCGATGGGCGGCCACTCAGTGAACTGCTGGCGTGGGTCGCAAGGGAAACCGGCCGGCGCCCCGCCTGGGAGACGCCCGAACTCGCGGAACGGGCCGGCTCCATCATCCTGCGCGGCAACATCCGCGACCTGGCACCGCTGGTGGCGCTGGATGTGATGCTGGCCACGACTGATCTCGAATATGACCTGATCGGCGATAGAATCGAGCTCCGGGCCAGGGCCGTCATTCCGCCACAACTGTGAACCGGTTACCGCTGCTGCTCGCCGGTGTGGTTGCGACCGCGCAGGCTGCCGGCTATCGCGGCCAGCCACTCGGGGTCGCGCTCGAGGACTTGCGCGCGCAGGGCCTCGACCTTTTCTACAGCAGCGACGTCGTCAGGCCCTGGATGCGCGTCGAGCGCGAGCCTCGCGCGACCGAACTGCGAGCCGCGCTGGCGGAAATCCTGGCGCCGTTCGGGATCACGATCGCCGATGGCCCTGGCGGCGCACTGTTGCTGGTCCGCGCGCAACCTCGTGGGCCGCGACAGAGTGCCCCGGGGGAACCGCGGCGACCAGCTCCCGCACCGCTCGAGACGATCGTCGTCAGCGCGAGTCACTACCGGATCGGCGACGACCCGCATCCGGCCGTCTTCACAACCTCGCAAATGAGTGCCCTGCCAGACCTCGGTGAGGATCCGCTGCGCGCCGTGTCCCGTCTGCCGGGCGTCGCCCATCAGGACTTCTCGGCACGGGCTCACATCCGCGGCGGAGCCGCCAACGAGACCCTCGTGCTGTTCGACGATCTGCGGCTGTACAACCCGTTTCACTTCAAGGATTTCTTCGGCGTGTTCAGCACCGTCGATCCCGGCATCATCAGCGACATCCGGATCTATACCGCAGGATTCCCGGTCAACTACGGCGACCGCACGAGTGGCGTCATCGCGATCACGCCACGCCTGCCGAATCGCCCTCTCGGTGGCCAGGCGGTGCTTTCGCTCCTGACGACCGGCCTTGCGCTCAGTGGCCTGAGCGCCGACGGAGCGGGTGACTGGACCCTCGCCGCCCGCCGCGGCAACATGGACCTGTACTTCGACCTCGCCGACTCCCCGCTCGGCAACCCGCGGTACCACGAGATTTACGCGCATTTCGCCCGACGGTTCAGCGAAAACCTGGCCGTGGCCGGAAACGTGATCGCATTCGATGATCGCCTGCGGGCCTTCGACAGCGATCGCGAGGAGCGTGCCCTGGCCCGCTATCGCGACGCCTACTACTGGCTCCGGGCCGACCTCGGCGCCGCCGATGCCGCCGGCGGCCGCCTGCTGCTCGCCCACACTCGGCTGAGCTCGATGCGTGCCGGATCGGTTGACCTGCCCGGAGTCACCCGTGGCTGGCTGGACGATCGCCGCCATTTCGCGATCGACTCGGTGCAGGCCGATGGCTGGTGGCGCGCGGGCCGTCGCTCACTGTTCCAGGCCGGTGGTGAGTGGCGCAGACTCGAGGGCGACTACCGCTACGCCGATGCGGCCAGCTTCGCAGTGCTCTTCGAGCTGCCCGGTGCCGGCACGGATCCGGTGCGAGCTCGCACAGTCCGGCTGACTCCGACCGGTCACCAGATGGCGGCTTACGGCAACTGGAGGTTTGAGCCATCGGCCGCGATCGCCGCCGACCTTGGTCTGCGCTGGGACCGCGACACGCTGCCCGACCGGGATCGATCGCACCTGGCTCCCCGCGCGGTGCTGCGCTGGAACGCCGGTGCCACAACGCGGCTGCGGCTCGGCTGGGGCAGCTACTTCCAGTCGCAGGGCATTGACGAACTGCAGGTACCGGATGGCGAACACAGCTATCGTCCGGCGCAACGCGCAACCCACCGGGTCGTGAGCGTCGAGCAGGATCTGACGCGTTCCCTGTGGCTGCGCGCTGAATACTATCGCAAGAACTACCGGCGGCCATTACCGCGCCACGAGAATCTGCTGAACACGCTGGTCGTGCTCCCGGAGCTGCAGCCCGACCGGGTTCTGATCACCCCTGAGAGCGCGCTGGCGGAGGGCGCCGAAATCTCGCTGCAGTACGAGCAGGAAAACCTTGGGGGCTGGCTGAGCTACAGCCGCTCGCGGGTCCTGGACCGCATAGCCGGCGCGGCGGTGCGCCGCAGCTGGGACCAGCGTGATTACCTGAGCGGTGGTCTCAGCTGGCGCAGCACCCGCTGGGAGGCCTCGCTGGCCGCGACCTGGCACAGCGGCTGGCCGACGACTGCCATTGCGCTGGCAACACTCGAACCGTTCCCGCTCGTGGCGGCCGGGCCGAGGAACAAGGCGCGAATCGGCGACTACGCGCGTATCGACCTGCGCCTCGCGCGCCGGGTCGAACTGGGTTCCGGCGACCGACTGACGGCGTTCGTCGAGATCAACAACCTGCTCCGACGCAGCAACGATTGCTGTGTCGAATACGAACTCGAGGACCTGGACGGTGTAGCCGCCTTCGATGTTCACACCAGCCGGGCACTGCCGTTGATTCCGTCGGCGGGGTTCGTCTGGGAGTTCTGATGGCAGCTGCCGTAGGCCATTGCCTGCGGACTCAGGTCCCTCGCCTGGCCCTCCGGAAACTGGTACCTTGCCAGCGCTGCGCCCACCCACTCGAATACTACAGGCCTGTCACCCACATGAAGCGATTCCTGCCGCCATTGCTGCTTTCCTTCGCCCTCGCCGGCTGTGCGTCAGTCCCGACCGGCGAACGCTGGGTTCGCAGCGAGGTCTACTTCGGGCTGTCGAAGCCGGATGGTTCGCTGATCAGCAATGCCGAGTGGCAGATCTTCATGGATGAGGTGGTGACGCCGGAATTTCCCGCCGGCCTGAGCGTGGTCGATACCGCCGGCCAGTGGCGCAACGCTACCGGTCATATCGATCGCGAGCAGAGCAAGATGCTGGTACTGCTGCATCCCCCCGGCGCAGCCACCGAGGCGAGAATCGACGCGATCCGCGCCGCTTACCGCAAGCGCTTCAGCCAGGAAGCCGTGATGAAGGTGACGACCCCGGTGCGCGTCGCGTTCTGACGCCGGCCACCGCAACCGCGCCGCCGCCCGGATCGCCCATGCTCACGCTGCGCTGGATTCTCGGTTCGATCATCGTGCTGGTGGGTGGCGGCTTCGTCGCACTTTCCATCGTGGCCGGCGGCTTTCGCCGGTCGTTCGGCGCATCGTCGATCCATCCGCTGCTGACACTGCTGCCGCTCGTCGCGATGGTTCTGCTGCTGGCCGCATTGATGTTTCCGGCGAAGAAGCTGCTGCTTCACGCCGCGGCGCTCGCGGCCGTCGCCCTCGTCGTCTTCTGCATCTGGCAACTCGTGAGCGAGTCGGCGACCGTCCTGTGGTGGGCGCTGCTCTACCTCGGCGGGTGGCTGGTGTTCTACTGGCTGGCGACTGCCAGCCTGACCGCGACGATCCGGCCCGCCGCCAGGTCGGTCTCATAGACCTCGGCCTGGCGCAGGAATTCCGGAAAGCCGGCCCAGTCGCGTACGATCGGGGAGAGCCGGAACCCGGCGACGCTCAGCAGATGGGCGCTATCGCGATCGGCCAGCCGGTCGGCAACTGACTGCAGCAATGGTGGCAGGACCTCGTCCTCGCTGCCTGATCTCCGCTGCAGTTCGCTCGCCCGCCAGTGACCGGCGCCCGCATCCCAGTAGAGCATCGAGATCCTGAGATTGGGCAGGCCATCCACCGAACCGTTGCCCGTCGCGTACTGGTCGGGCTCGAGCGCGAGCGGGATCTCCGGCCGTGCGTACAGGCCCCGCGGCGTGTCGGCCGCTAGCGTCACGGGGCCGACCCTGCGCGCCACAGTGACGGTCTGGCGCTCACGGTCCAACAACACTGCAACCTGGGCAGCGACCGCGGGCGCGCCGGGTTGCAGCCCACCCAGTCCGAGCGGCGCCAGCGCGAGTTCCAGCTCCGCCAGGCGCTGCTCCACGACCGCGGCCACGCGCGGCCCGTAGGTCGCGGTTCGCTGGAAGTGCTCGGTGAGCATTGGCGAAATGAGCACCGAATCAGCCGCCGCGCGCATCAGCGCCCGCGCCTCGTCGAGGGTGTATTTCGTCTTCCACACGAAGAAATCCAGCCGCAGGCGCCGCGCCGGATCCAACAGCACGATTGCCCAGCGCGGCTTCCCCTGGTCTTCCATCTCCAGCCAGCGCCAGTGGAGTTCACCTTCGCGGGAGACCTGCCAGCGCGGCGAATCGGCCGGGATGATCTGCGTCGGGTCCGGGCCGTAATAGCGATGGACCCGAAACGGCAACGCTGCGACCGTATCCGGAGCAGGCACCGCAGGGTTGTACAACGTGAGGGTCAGCAGCACCGGTTCGAGCGGGTAGGCTCCCCAGTCGCGCGTCGGGTCCTGTTCGAAGCGCAACGTGGCCGCCACCTGGTCCTCGACAAACTCGGGCGTCGCCAAGGCCTTCAGCGTGTACGGCCCCGGGAGTTCACCGACGTCGGCCATGCCAAGCAACTGGAAGCCGATAGGCAGTTCGATCGAGCCGAGGCCCAGGAGATCGATACGACTGGAGGCCTTGCGACCACCTACCGACGTCCACGGGCCGCACCTCAGTGCAGCGACGACCAGTAGCAACAGCGCAGCCCAGACGAGGTACTTCATCGGTGTCTCGCAGTCCTATGGGATCCGTGGCCAGCTGAGTGACTGGCGGCATGCCGGGCAGACCAGGCCGTGGACCGGCGGGTAGTGAGGATCGGTATTGGTCCAGGTATGCAGGCCGCCGCCGGTGTCAGGCTGCGCTGGAAGATCCCGGAGTTCCGGCCCACGATCGAGCGAAACCTCGAGATCGACTTTCGACCACGCCATGCGTGCCGATCCGACGATCGTGGATCCCTGGTGCAGCAGTTCGGCCAGGACCGGCGCAAGGTGTGGACACAGCGGAATGGTCACTTCAGGTCACCGCCATCAGGGCTCGAGCAGGCCGCGCAGCGTGGCCCCGCCTTCATGCAGCAAATCGTCGATTCGCCACTGGCCGTCCGCGTATTGCAGCACGAACTCGACGACCAGGGTGCGCGAGCCATCGCCCAGCGCAATGGGCACGATGGTCCCCGCCCCCTCGGTCCGCGAGAGTCCCATTACAAAGCGATCGGGATATTCCTGCGAGTCAGTGAACGGGTCGCCGTTGATCCGCGGCACGGTATCCGGTGACTGCGGCCGCGCGAACCAGGCGGCGATGGCAGCCTGGAGACTGTCACTCAGGTACGCCTGTTTCCTGGCGACGGAAGCGGGCGTGAACGCCATGTCATGAGTCAGGTGCACCTGCAGCATCGCCAGCACCGTGGCCTCGGGTGAAGGATCGCCGCATGTTTCGAGCGGCCAGATGATGTTGTCGAGGCCCAGCAGCGCCTTGCCGGGCGTGAGCAGGTGATAGTCGAATACTCCGCTGTCGCAGCTCACCCGCAGGGTCAACAGCGGGAGAGCCGGGATCCCCAGCGCGCTCGCCGTTGACTCAGCCGTTGTTCCAAGCATCCCCTGGAACAAGCCCGCGGCTGGCGTCACAACGTACTCGAATCTCGCCCTGGCACAGGCCAGCGGGCCAGGGGCCGAGACCGCATCCGCAGCAAACTGGATGACCTGCCCTCTGAACCCATCGCCGGCTGGCACACGGGTGCCCGGCGGCGCCCATGGAGCCACACTGCCCGGGCCGATGCGCCAGTGATCCAGCGGTGGCCCAGCCTCGGATCCGCTGGCTCCCAGGGAGGCGATCGCGATCAGCATTGTCGACAAGGTCAACCAGCTGGTGCGGCCCGGACCGCGGGATGAGTATCGATCCGAATCGCCGCCTGTTCTCATTTTTCCTTACCTGTTCTATCTTGCGTCACTTCTGGCACGCGGCACTATTACATGATGGATAAGAGTCTGCTGCTCATAACCCTTCCGATCGCTCTGGCCGCCGGTTTCGGCCTGCTGAAGGGCATACCCCTCCTGCAATCGGCGCTGCGTACTGAGCAACTGGCGGTCCTGCCGCTGGCGAGCGGGGCCATGGTCGACGTCCCGGAAGCTGGAGTGCTGGTCCTTTCACTGCGGGGCACCCTGGGCAGCCGTGACTTTGCCGGAGCCAGCTTCATCCTCCGCGATGCCGCGGGCAATCCGGCGCCGTCCAGCCTGATTGTCATGCGAACGGCCCGGACCAGTCTGGCCGGGGAAACGACCCTCGCGGTGCGGCGCTTCACGATCTCTTCACCGGGCCGCTACCAGCTCGATGTTGCCGGGCTGGAACCGGATCGGATCAGCGCCAACAGCCGTCTTGTGCTGTCCCGCGCCGGCGGAGCCAGGCTCGCATTTCGCGTCCTCTGGGTCGTCGTCGCTGCCGTGGCACTGCTGGCCGGCATCGTCCTCTCGGCGGTCGTGGCATTCGCGCAGCCAGCTCCGGTTGCCTTTTCCGAGCCGGCTGCTGGCAGTCCAGTGCGCAGCGATATACTGAATTCCGTACGCAGCGCCCTGGCGATTCCCGCCGATGGGGAAAGCCGGTTCAAAGTCTTCCATCTGCGGACGGCCGGAGCCTGGGCATACTTCGAGGGTAATGAAGTCGTCCATGTCGGCGGGCCGGAGTGGCAGGAAACCGACCTGACAGCCAGAGCCCTGCTGCAGCTGGAAGCAGGGGAATGGCAGGTCCGAGCAATCTGGAGCCTGCCGGCAAGCGGCGAAACCTTGCTTGCAGAATTCGAACGACAGATCAGCGAGCTGCGGGAGCGCTTCAGCGTCCCGGCCACGATCTTTCCCTGAAGCCGGTTACTTGAGGGCGCCGAACACCCGCCTGATCAGGGAACTCGCCTGCCCCAGCGGGTCCTTGCGAATCGCCCGCTCCTCCTCCGCCATCACGTGGAAGAGCCCGTCCAGCGCCTTGCTGGTCACGTAGTCATTCAGGTTGGCCTCTGCCCCCTTCACCAGGCCGAACTGCGCCGCCTTGCCGGCGTACTGGTCGTACAGCGCCGCGAGCTTCAGCTGCTGCGTCGCCCTCGCGACAATCGGCCGGAACTTCACCGTGAGCGTATCGGCTGTGGTCCGGCGGAAGTACTGCGTGACCGCGTCGTCTCCACCAGTGAGGATGCCCTTGGCATCCTGCACCGTCATGCGCTGCAGCGCCTGCCGCAGCACGGGCCGGGCCTCCGCGACGGCGGTCTCGGCGGCATGATTCATTGCCGTCTCCAGCGCGTCGGCATCGCCGCCCATGCCGAGCAGCCCCAGGCCCCGCCCCAGCTTCCGCAACGCCGGCGGCAGCGGGATCCGCACCTCGGGATTACCGAGAAATCCGTCCGGGACGCCGAGGCGCGTGACCGCCGCATCGATGCTCTGTCCCAGTGCTGCCCGCAGTCCCTTGGATGCATCCCGCGAACTGAGCGTATCCAGCGTCCCGGCCTGCGTGAGGCCCAGGGCCGCCAGGCAAGCCAAGGCCGTCGTCGCGAGGCGCAGGGACAGAAGCTTGCTGTTCATTCAGCCGAACGGATCCCGCAGCACAATCGTCTGCTCGCGATCCGGGCCGGTGGAGACGATGACCACGGGTACGCCGCACAGCGCTTCGAGGCGCGCAAGGTAGTCGCGGGCCGCGCGCGGCAGCGCCTCGAGTGACAGCGCGCCGACCGTGCTCTCCTCCCAGCCCGGCAGTTCCTCGTACACCGGCTCGCAGCCACCATAGTCCCCCGCGGATGGCGGGGTCGCGATGACCCGGCCGGCGCTGCGATAGCCGACGCAGACCTGCAGCCGCTCGAGTCCGTCCAGCACATCGAGCTTGGTGATGCACAGGCCGGAGATGCTGTTGTGCTGGACCGCACGACGCAGCGCGACAGCGTCGAACCAGCCCGTGCGCCGCGCGCGGCCGGTGACCGCGCCGACTTCCTTGCCAACCTCTGACAGGTGCCGGCCCGTCGCGTCGAACAGCTCGGTCGGGAACGGCCCGGCGCCGACGCGCGTCGCGTAGGCCTTGCTGATACCGAGCACGTAGTCGATGTGGCGCGGCCCGATGCCAGTACCGGTCGCCGCATTGCCGGCCACGGTGTTCGAGGAAGTCACGAACGGATAGGTGCCATGATCCACGTCGAGCGCGGTGCCCTGCGCACCCTCGAGCAGCACGCCGCCGCCAGCCTCCCGGATGCGCAGCAACTCAGCGCCGACATCGGCGAGCAGCGGCGCGATGCGCGCCGCCTGCGCCAGGCAGCCGTCGAGGATCGCCTGGCAGTCCGCGGGCGGCGCGCCGTAGCGCTGCTGCAGCAGGAAGTTGTGGTAGTCGACCAGCTCTGCAAGCATTGCCGACAAGCGGTTGGGCCGGTAGAGATCCTCGAGGCGCAGCGCGCGCCGCGCCACCTTGTCCTCATAGGCCGGACCGATGCCGCGGCCGGTCGTGCCGATGGCCTGCGTGCCGCGTGCGCGCTCGCGCGCACGGTCCAGCTGCACGTGCGATGGCAGGATCAGCGGGCAATGCGGGCTGATGTGCAGGCGCTCGAACACCGGCACGCCGCGCGCCACCAGCATGTCGGCCTCGCTGAGCAAGGACTCCGGGGAAAGCACGACGCCGTTGCCGATGAAGCACTGCACGCCCTCGTGCAGGATCCCGGACGGAATCAGCGACAGGACTGTTCGCTCCCCGTCGATCACCAGCGTATGGCCGGCGTTGTGGCCACCCTGGAAGCGGGCGACCGCGGCGCTGCGCGCCGTCAGCAGGTCGACGATCTTGCCCTTGCCCTCATCGCCCCATTGGGCGCCTACGATGACGACGGTACTGCCCATGAATCACCCGCCCGAGGAACGCACGAACCACAGCAACAGCAGCCCCGCCGTGATGCTGGCCAGCCCCGCGATGCGCAACTGGCGATCAGCCAGCGTGACCAGGGTCGCCATCGCCCGCCGGACGCCGGCCGGGTTCGCAAACGGCAGCAGCCCCTCGAACACCAGCAGCAGGCCGAATGCGGCCGCAAGGTCAGACCAGGCGACGTTCATCGGCGCTTTAGCGGCCGGACTGATTCAGGTACCGGAAAAACTCGCTGTCCGGCGCGAGGACCAGCACATCGTTCGGCTGCCCGAGCGATTGCCGGTAGGCCTGCAGGCTGCGGTGGAACGCGTAGAACTCGGGGTTCCGCTGGTAGGTGCGCGCGTAGGTCTCGGCGGCCCTGGCATCGCCCTCGCCGCGGATCTTCTCGGCATCGCGGTTCGCGATCGCGAGCAGCTCGGTACGCTCGCGCTCGGCCTCGGCCCGGATGCGCTGCGCCTGCTCGTCGCCCTCGGCACGCAGCTGCGAGGCCTGGCGCGCGAAGTCCTGGCGCATGCGATTGAACACCGAATCCGAAACCTCGGCCGGGAGGTCGATGCGCTTGACCCGCACATCGACGAGTGCGACTCCGAGCTGACCCACCGACTGGCCACCGAACTGCAGGATGTCGTTCATGAACTCGGCGCGCTCCGCCGCGACCACCTGCTGCAGCGTGCGCTTGGCAATCACGCCCTTGAGGCCATCCTTGACGATCTCGGCCAGCCGGCCGGCGCCGGCATCCTCGTCGCCACCGGTCGCCTGGTAGTATTGCCCGACGTCGGCAATCCGCCACTTGATGTAGAAGTCGACGTCGAGGATCTTGCTCTCGCTGGTCAGAAACTGCTCCGCCGGATAGTTGCGGGTCAGCACGCGACGGTCGAACTTGCGGACGTCATTGATCAGCGGAATCATGAAATGCAGGCCCGGCTCGTAGTCGGCCTTGACGATTTCGCCGAAGCGGAACTTGATCGCGAGCTCGGTCTCGTGCACCTGGAACACCGAGCGGCTGACCAGCAGCGCGAGCACGGCAACGCCGATCAGCAGCGGCAGCAGGCGGTTGTTCATCAGCGTTCCCTCCGCGCCCGCGGATCCACTTCCGGCGTCGGCTCGATCGCCGAACCATCCTCCATGCGGATCGTTGGCGGCGTTTCCACTGGTACGGCGCGCTGGCCGCGCTGCTCCAGCAGCCGGTCGAGCGGCAGGTAGAGCATGTTGCCGGTACCCTTGGTGTCCACGATCACCTTCGCCGACGACCCGAGAACCTGTTCCATCGTCTCCAGATAGAGCCGGCGGCGCGTCACCTCGGGGGCCCGCTCGTACTCGGCCGCAAGCTGTCCGAAACGCGAGGTCTCGCCCTCGGCCATTGCGATCACCCGGGCCCGGTAGGCCTGCGCGCCCTCCAGCTGGCTCACCGCGAGACCGCGCGCCTTCGGCACGATATCGTTGGCATAGGTCTGCGCCGACAGCGTCGAGCGGTCCTTGTCCTCGCGTGCCTTGATCGCATCCTTCTGCGCCGGCGAGACCTGTTCGGGCACATTGACGTCCTGCAGGTTGACGCTGATGACTTCGAGCCCGGTGTTGTAGGCGGCGATCGTCCGCTGCACCAGGTCCTTGGTGCGCAGGCTGATCTCCTGGCGGCCGACTCCCAGCACCGCCTCCAGCCGGCTCTGGCCGATGATCTCGCGGATCGCACTGCCGCTGACCTCGGCCAGCGTCTCCTCCGGATCGCGCACGTTGAACGCGAATTTCACCGGATCGGCGCGCCGGTACTGCACCGCCAGATCAATATCCACCAGCGCCTCGTCCTGGGTCAGCATGCGGGTACGCGCCGGATGGGTCAGCACCTCGGTGACATTGACGACCTGCCGGCGGTCGATCGGCCAGGGCAGGCGCCAGTGCAAGCCCGCCGTGGTCGTGTGCGCATACTTGCCGAATCGGGTGATGACCGAGCGCTCGGCAGCGTCGTTCTGGTATATGCCGGTCAAGCCCCAGACAACCAGCAGCCCGGCGGCGATATAGCCAAAACCGGTGCCGAGCGCGGCGCCACCGCTACCACCTCCGCCGTCGCCGACCGGTCGCGGGCCGCCGCCAAACATCCCCCGCAACCGCTGTTGCGCCTTGCGCAGCAACTCGTCCAGATCCGGCGGACCCTGGTCGGGCCGGCGCTGCCAGGGATTCTTCTTCCTGCCGGGATCATTCCAGGCCATATCAGGCACTCATGCTCGGGGAAATACTCAGGCCGCGGAAATCGCGGCCTCGGGCGGGGATTCTACGAAGCCCTCCTCCGGCAGACAAGGAGCAACATCGTGGCCGAAGTCCACGCCGGCCTCGCGGCACAGCTGTTCGAGCTGTTCGCGCGGTGTTTCGACGCGGATCTGCCAGCCACCGCTACCGGCCGGCTGCTCGGCGCGCACCAGCCCCAGTTCATGCAACCGCGCCCGCAGCCGGCCCTGCGCGGGTCCGAGAGCGATCTCGAAGCGCGTGGCCAGGCGCCCGAAAATCTCCTGCAGACCGGCCTGCAGCAGCGGCAGGCCCGCGCCGGTCGCCGCCGACAACCAGACGGCGGTCAGCTTCCCGGCGGCGTCGCGCGTGATCCCCGGCGGCCGCTCGAGGCGATCGATCTTGTTGTAGATGCGCAGCTGCGGGATGGCGTCGGCGCCGATCTCCGCGAGCACCGTATCCACCTGCGCGACCCGCAGTTCGCGCTCCGGGTCGGCGGCATCGACGACGTGCAGCAGCAGGTCGGCATCGCGGGCCTCCAGCAGCGTGGAACGGAATGCCGCGACCAGCTCGTGCGGCAGGTCCCGCACGAAACCGACGGTATCCGCGATCACGAGCTCAGGCGTATGCGGCAGGCGCACGCGCCGCACGGTTGGATCGAGCGTCGCGAACAGCTGATCGGCGACATAGGCCGCGCTGCCGGTGAGCGCCCGGAACAGTGTCGACTTGCCGGCATTCGTGTAACCCACGAGTGCGACCGCGGGCACCGGCACGCGCTTGCGCACCGCCCGCCCGGTTTCGCGCTGGCGCGCGAGCTTCTCGAGCCGCTCGCTCAGCGTGCGGATGCGCCGACCGAGCAGGCGGCGGTCGGTTTCAAGCTGGGTCTCGCCGGGACCGCGCAGGCCGATGCCACCCTTCTGGCGCTCGAGGTGGGTCCAGCCGCGTACCAGTCGCGTCGACAGGTGCCGCAGCTGCGCGAGCTCGACCTCGAGCTGCCCCTCGGCGCTGCGGGCCCGCTGCGCGAAGATGTCAAGGATCAGTCCGGTTCGATCCAGCACCCGGCGGCCAATCAACCGCTCCAGGTTGCGCTCCTGGCTCGGTGACAGCGCATGGTCGACGAGCACCAGTTCCGCATCGGTGGCCACCGCGCGGTCGCGGATCTCGGCGGCCTTGCCGCTGCCGACGAAGTAGCGCGAGTCGGGCACACGACGCGATCCCGAAATGCTTTCGACCGGGACCGCGCCGGCCGAGCGCGCGAGTGCGTCGAATTCCACCAGTTCATCAGCCGTGACCGGACGACCGAGACCGAGCCGCACGAGGATCGCCCGTTCGCCGCTCTCAGGACGTTCGAACAACTGGCCTCACCGGTGACCCGCGGGCTGCATCAGGCCGGTTCCGACTCCGGCTCGTGCTCCGGCTCACCGCCCTCGGCGGGGGGCAGACGCACGTTGCGGGCCGGGACGACGGTCGAGATGGCGTGCTTGTACACCATCTGACTGACCGAGTTCTTCAACAGCACGACGAACTGATCGAAGGAATCGATCTGCCCCTGCAGCTTGATGCCGTTGACCAGGTAAATGGACACCGGCACTCGCTCCTTGCGGAGGGCATTCAGGAAGGGATCCTGCAGTGATTGGCCTCTGGCCATGGTTGCTCCTTGTTTTTTTGTCATCGATCCTGCCGCTCTACAGGGGTTCGGCGGCTCCACGAAAAACCATCAGGCGCGGGCAACTGGTCCTTCGACACAGCGACCGCAAGCTCGCCAGTATAGCACGTCGTTCATTGCTGTACTGGACGAGATTTCATCCACTCCGCCGCCGCCGCCGCGACGCCGTCCGGAGTGGCCGGATCCAGGGCGTCAAACCAGCGGGCCCGGGGTTCCGCCCGCAGCCAGGTCAACTGCCGGCGGGCGTACTGGCGCGTCGCCACGATCGCCAGCCCAACGGCCTCGTCCAGGCTGGTACGACCTTCCACGCAGGCCCAAAGTTGCCGGTAGCCGATCAGTCTCATTGCCGGCAACCCGGCATGCAGATCATTGCGCTCATGCAGGCGGTAGACCTCGTCCAGCAGGCCGAGTTCCATCATCCGCCGGAAGCGGGTCTCGAGACGCTCCGCCAGGACCTCGCGCCGCCCCGGGGCCAGCACCAGGTGCAGGTCCCCGGCCGCAGTCGCGCGGCGCAGGTCTTCATTCCGCGCAGCTGTGATCGGCTGGCCGGTCAATTCGAGCACCTCCAGCGCGCGCTGGATGCGCTGGCGGTCACCCGGGGCGATCCGGGCCGCGGCGGCCGGATCGCGCTGGCACAGCTCCCGATGCAGTGCCGGCCAGCCCTCGCTTCCGGCCCGCTCCTCGATGCGGGCACGCAACCCGGGGTCGGCCGGAGGGAGCCGGGCGAGACCCGCCTGCAGCGCCCGGAAATAAAGCATCGTGCCACCGGCCAGCAACGGAATCCGCCCGCGACTCGCGATCTCGTGCATCGCCCGGGTCGCGTCGGCGATGAAACGCGCCGCCGAGTAACTTTCCGCCGGATCGATCAGGTCGATCAGGTGGTGCGGCACACGGGCACGCAGCTCCGGGCCGGGCTTGGCCGTACCGATATCCATGCCCCGGTACACCATGGCTGAATCGACGCTGACGATTTCGATGGGAAGGTGTTCGCCCAGCGCGACGGCGAGATCCGACTTTCCTGCGCCCGTGGGCCCCATCAGCAGGATCGCAGCGGGCCGCTCCATCAGCGGCCGCGCAGGAACAGGCGATCCAGTTCCTCGATCGTCAGGCGCGTCCAGGTGGGCCGCCCATGACCGCAGTGGCCCGATCGCTCGGTGCGCTCCATGTCGCGCAGCAGCGCGTCCATCTCCGGCAGTGTCAGGCGGCGATGGGCGCGTACCGCGCTGCGGCAGGCAATACCAGCGAGCAGTGCGTGCTGTCGCTCCACGATCTGGTGCGTCGCCCCCTGTACTCCGAGGTCCGCGAGTGCATCGCCGAGGATCGCGGCCACGTCCTGCCCGATCAGTGCCGCCGGAACCTCGCGGATCACCAGCAGCGTCGGCCCGGCCCGGTCCACCAGCAGGCCCGCCGCCGCCAGTTCCTCGCGATGCTGTTCGGCGAGGTCGGCATCCGCCGCGCTCGTCACCATGGTCGCAGGCACCAGCAGAACCTGGCGCTCGCCACCGCCAGCGTCGGCCGCGGCCTTGAGGCGTTCGTAGAGGATGCGTTCATGAGCTGCATGCATGTCCACGAGCACGATGCCGCCCGGCACCTGCGCGAGGATATAGATGCCGTGCAACTGCGCGAGGGCGTGACCGAGCGGCAACTCATCACCGGATTCCGTTCCGGTAGTCGAGTCCGGCTCCGCGATTCCAGGTGCCATGAACTGCGCATGTGCCGCGGCATAACCCTCCGGCAGCCGGTCCCAGGCGGACCCGCGCTCGGCAATCCCGGTGAACATGGACGCGGCTGCAGCTGGCGCCGGTCCGGCGGCGTCCGGTCGCGCGGCGGCATGGGCGCGCTCGACCGTACGAAACAGGAAGTCGTGGACCATGCGGCCATCCCGGAAGCGCAGTTCCAGCTTCTGCGGATGGGCATTCACGTCCACCAGCAGCGGATCCAGCGTCAGGTACAGCACCCAGGCCGGATGCCGGCCGCCGTGCAGCAGGTCCCGGTAGCCGAGCCGCACCGCACTGCCGAGCAGCCGGTCGCGCACCATGCGGCCGTTGACGAACAGGTACTGGCGGTCCGGCTGCGCACGGGTCTGTGCCGGCAGCCCGAGCCAGCCCTCGAGCCGATAGCCGGCCTGCTCGTGCGTGATGTACACGGCCTGCGGCATGAAATCCGCGCCGACCAGCCGGGCGACCCGCTGCTCGCGTTCCTCGCGTCCGGACGCTACCGGCAACGCGAACTGTTCACGGCGGTTGTGGGTCAGCATGAACGCCACGTCGAAACGCGACAACGCGAGCCGCGTGACCATGCGCAGGATGTGCTGGAACTCGGTCGTCTCGCTGCGCAGGAAGCGGCGTCGGGCCGGCACATTGTGGAACAGCTCCCGCACCTCTACCGTGGTTCCCCGTGGATGGGCCGCGGGTCGTGGCCCGACCACCTCACCCTCGATGCACTCGACCTGGGCCGCTTCGGCCTGTCCCGGCAGCCGCGACACGATGCGCATGCGTGCCACCGAGGCGATCGATGGCAGGGCCTCGCCGCGGAACCCGAGCGTTGCCACCCGCTCGAGGTCGGCGAGCGAGCCGACCTTGCTGGTGGCGTGCCGCGCGAGCGCCAGGCGCAGTTCAGCGGCCGCGATGCCCGTGCCATCGTCGCGTACGCGCAGCAGCTGGCTGCCACCGCGTTCGACATCGATCCACACCTGCCGCGCCCCGGCATCGAGCGCGTTTTCGACCAGCTCCTTGATCACGGAGGCCGGGCGCTCGATGACCTCGCCGGCGGCGATCTGGTTGACGAGCTGGTCGGGCAGGATCTGGATTGGCATGACGCCCAACTGACTCCACTGGGTTAGACGAACCGCGCAGGTATGGTAAGGCGATTGCGGCCTGAATACCGCTCCGGATCAGCCACGCACAGGGTCGTCTCGACTTGGCCGCCTGCCCCGCTCAGGTTCCGCCGGCGGCTACTGCCGTCGTGCTCGCCACGCGTGGGCGCGCCGCCAGCATCGCGACCCGCGTGCCGGGCGGCGGGTTGGCGTAGAAGTAACGGCGCACACCCGAATGGATCGCCTCGGCCAGGCTCGCCTGATGCGCCGGGTCGCGCAGCCGCCGCTCCTCCTCGGGATTCGAGATGAAGGCGGTCTCCACCAGCATCGACGGCACGTCCGGCGAAGTCAGCACGATGAGGCTCGCATGCTGGACCTCGCTCTTCTTCAGCTGGCCGACGCGATCGAGTTCGGTCAGCACGAAGGCCGCGGCCTCGCGGCTCGCGCTGATCGCGGCGTTCTGCGACAGGTCGAGCAGGACCGAGGCGAGCACGTCGCTCTTGTCGTCGAGCGAGACGCCGCCGATCAGGTCGGCACGGTTCTCGCGGTCCGCGAGCCAGCGGGCCGCCTCGTTGCTCGCGCGGTTCGTTGACAGCACGTAGACCGAGGAACCGCGCACCGAGCGGTTGACGAAGGCATCGGCATGCACGGAAACGAACAGGTCCGCCTTCTGGTCGCGCGCGCGCCTGATCCGGTCACGAAACTGCACGAAGTAATCACCGTCGCGCGTAAGCACCGCGCGCATGCCGGGCTCCGCGTTGACGCGCTCAGCCAGCTTGCGTGCGATCGCCAGCGCGACGGTCTTCTCGCGCGTACCGGCGCGGCCGATCGCGCCCGGATCCTCGCCGCCGTGACCGGCATCGATCGCGACCACGATGTCGCGCTCCCCCTGCGCGTCGCTCGCCGCCTTGACCGGGCGTGATGCCCGCTCGAGGCCGAGATCCACGACCAGGCGATGGCCGTAGGCCTCGTTGGGTGGACTCAGGAAGGCTTCCGGCTCGACCGCACTGGCGAGATCGAGCACGACGCGCAGACCGCCGCCCTCGCGCGGACCGAAGCGCACGGCACTGACGGCACCAGCGCCCGGCGGAATCGCCAGCCGGGCGGGATCAGTGCTGATGGATTCGAGATCGACGACCACCCGGTTCGGCTTGTCGAGGGTGAAGACCTTCCAGGCGACGGGCTCACTGAGGTCGAGCACGACCCGCGTCGAATCCGGGCTGGTCCACAGGCGCAGCCCGATCAGCTCGGCGGCCATTGCGGCCACCGGCATCAGCAGGGCAAGCAGGGCCGGGATACCGATCCGAAACCGTGGCTTCATTTCGATCCGCGTCGTAACGACCCGCGGACACTCTACTCTTATCTCCATATTAGTGCAAGTTATTCATATAGATACGACGTCTACTTGATGTCGCAGCAGATGCGCGGTGACACCGGCGAGCCAGTCCCGCCCGAGCTCGGTCGCCGCCGACAGCTGGACCCGCCGTCCGGGTCCCGCGTATTCAATCTGAACGGCGAGATCGCTGGCATCGGGGTCCAACCCGCCTCGTTCCGGCCATTCGACGATCAGCAGGCCCGGAGCACCGCGGTAGTCCCGGAATCCGAGCGCCTCGAGTTCCGCTGCCCCGCCGGCGAGCCGATAGAGATCCAGGTGATGCACCGGCCCGGCCGTGGTTTCGTAAGGCTCGACCAGCGTGAAGGTCGGGCTGCGAATCGTTCCGGTCACGCCGAGAGCCCGCAACAGCGCCCGCGCCAGCGTGGTCTTGCCGGCGCCGAGCTCACCGGCGAGCGTCAGCAGCAGGTTTCGTTGCCGGAGATCCGGCAGTGCCGAAGCCAGTGCCGTCCCGATGTCCTGCATCGCCGCTTCATTGGCCGGACTCAGTTCCATGGCGGGTTGACGCAGGCCCGGAGTTCCTCGACCAGATCACCCGCCAGCACGCCGCGTTCGCCGCCGGCAGCGGCTCGATCACCGGCGCGAGAATGGACGAGCACGCCGGCTGCCGCCGCGAGTTCAAGGTCCGCACCCTGGGCCACGAGGGCCGCGATGACCCCGGTCAGCACATCGCCACAGCCCGCAGTCGCCATGCCTGGGTTGCCGCGGTCACAGACCCACGGCGCCCCGGAGCGCACCGACACCAGCGTGCCGGCACCCTTGAGCACGCAGATACCGCCATAGCGCGCGACGATCGCGGCCACCGCGCCGCGGCGATCCTGCTGGACTGCGGCGGCATCTGTCCCAAGCAGGCGCCCCGCCTCGCCCGGGTGCGGAGTCAAGATCCAGTGCTCACAGTGCTGCGGATCCGCGGCAATGAGGGCCAGGGCGTCGGCATCCACGATGAGCGGCTTGCCGGCGGCGAGAACCGTGCTGAGAAAACGCCGCGCGCGGTGGCTGAGGCCCAGTCCGGGACCGACGGCGATCACATCGGCGGCGGCGGCCAGCGCCTGCAGCGCGCTGGTCGAGCGCACCGCCTGCGCAATGATTTCGGGCCGGCCGGCCACGATTGCCGCGGCGGCGGCCGGCCGCGTTGCCACGGTCACGAGGCCCGCGCCGCTGCGCAGCGCCGCCTCGCCTGCCAGCCGGGCAGCACCGGCCATCGCGAGACCACCGACGATGAGCACGCGGCCATGATCGCCCTTGTGCGCGGTCCGGTGACGGCGCGGCAGCGCCGCCTCGAGCAGGCCCTGATCCATGCGACGCAACAGCGGCGCATGCTCCGCCCGGGCCGTTGCGGGCACGCCGAGTCCCGCGAAGGAGATCGGGCCGCTGTGATCCGGTCCGGCCCCCAGGTACAGGCCGGACTTGAGCGCGACAAAGGTGATGGTGCGGGTCGCGTGCACGGCCACGCCGCGCACGAGCCCGCTGTCGGCATCGAGGCCTGATGGCAGGTCGAGCGAGAGCACCGGCCTCCCCGCAGCGTTGGTAGCCGCAATGCAGCTGCCGAGCGGCCCGGTGACCGGGCGATCGAGTCCGGTACCGAGCAGCGCATCGACGATGACGTCGGCGGTGGCCAGCATCGCGTCGGTGAACTCCTGGCACAGCCCGCCAGCGCGGTGGAAGTCTTTCCAGGCCTGTGCGGCATCGCCAGACAGCCGCGCCGGATCGACGAGCGCCGCCAGTTGTACTTCGAGCCCGACCGCGAGAGCGAGCCGCGCAAGCACGTAGCCGTCGCCACCATTGTTGCCGGCGCCACACAGCACGGCGATGCGCCGTGCCGAGGGCCACTCGCACCGCAGCAGCGCGAGGGCCGCCTGTGCGGCTCGTTGCATCAACGCATAGCCCGGGATGCCGCAATCGTCGATCGCGTAGCGGTCCATCGCGCGGACCTGCACCGAACCGTAGACTTCACCGGGCAGCGCTTCCATCTGGATGATTATACTGGCCGCCCCGGAGCCCACACCCGCCATGAGCCAGCCGCTCACCGCCGCGCGATCGACCGCGCTGCGCGCACGCCTCGAGGAACTGGCCAACGAGCTCGGCTTCGCCGCGGTCGGCGTCGCCGACCTCCGGCTCGAGGCCGACGCGGCCAGGCTCGAACGCTGGCTCGAGGCCGGCTACCACGGCGAAATGCAGTACATGCAGCGTCATGGAACACGGCGCAGCCGGCCCGCCGAGCTGGTACCGGGGACGCTGCGCGTGATCAGCGTGCGGATGAACTGCTGGCCGCCGGGCGCGACGCCGCCGGCACAAGTGCTCGCGGATGGCAACCAAGCCTACATCGCGCGCTACGCGCTCGGGCGCGACTATCACCGGATCCTGCGCAGCCGCCTGCAGGCGCTGGCGACCCGCCTGGCAGAGGAATTCGGATCGTTTGGCTACCGCGCCTTCGTTGATTCGGCGCCGGTGCTGGAAAAGCCACTCGCACGCAACGCCGGCCTCGGCTGGATCGGCCGGCACACGAACCTGGTGAGCACCACGGCCGGTTCGCTGTTCGTGCTCGGCGAGCTTTACACCGACCTGCCGGTGGCGGCGGATGCGCCCGCCACCGATCACTGCGGCAGCTGCCACGCCTGCATCGAGGCCTGCCCGACCCGGGCCATCGTTGCGCCCTACGAACTCGACGCGCGCCGCTGCATCTCCTACCTGACCATCGAGTATCACGGATCGATCCCGGAATCGCTGCGCCCGGCCATCGGCAACCGGATCTTCGGCTGTGATGACTGCCTGCTGGCCTGCCCGTGGAACAAGTTCGCCGGCCAGGCCGCGGATCCCGGTTTCCGCGCGCGTCATGGCCTCGACGCTCCGGACCTCATCGCCCTGCTCCGCTGGTCGGAAGCGGAATACCTGGCGCGCACCGAGGGCAGCGCGCTGCGCCGCCTCGGCTACTGGCGCTGGCGGCGCAATCTCGCGATCGCCCTCGGCAACGCGCCGCCCTCACCGGCGATCCGCGCCGCGCTCGCGGTCGCTGGCGATGATCCGCATCCCATCGTGCGCGAGCACGTGGCCTGGGCGCTGCAGCGCCAGTGGGCCTGAATCCCGTCAGCGGCTCCGGCGTTCGCCCGGCCGCCCGAGCAGCGCCACCAGGCCGCGCAGCAGCTCGACCGGTGGCGGCGGGCACCCGCGGATCACGAGATCCACCGGAATCACGGCGCTGACCGCACCGGCGCAGGCATAGCTGCCCGCGAACACGCCGCAGCCGGCGGCGCAATCGCCGGCCGCGACGACCCAGCGCGGAGTCGGCGTCGCCGCGAGCGTACGCACGAGGGCCTCGCGCATGTTGTGGGTCACGGGTCCAGTGACCAGCAGCAGGTCGGCATGCCGTGGCGAGGCCACGAAGCGGATGCCGAAGCGCTCGAGGTCGTAGTAAGCGCTATTGAGCGCGTGGATCTCGAGCTCGCAGCCATTGCAGGAACCCGCATCGACCTGCCGGATCGCGACACTGCGGCCGAGCGTGCGACCGATGATCCCGCGCAGCTCGGTACCGATGGACTCCGGCGACTCCGCTGCCAGCGGCTCGGTGACCGCTGCACTGACGAGATTCCTGAACAGGCGCCTGCGCATGATGGCCTACAGATCGTGACCGGAATAGGAACAGTTGAACGACTTGTTGCAGAGCGGGAAGTCCGCGACGATGTTGCCCTCGATGGCGGCCTCGAGCAGCGGCCACTGGAACCAGGACGGATCCCGCAGGTGGCAGCGCTCGATGCGCAGCGCCCGATCGAGCCGGACGTGGACCAGCAGGTCGCCGCGGAAGCCCTCGACCATCGCGGTGGCCTCGACCCGGTCCATCGCCGGCGGCGCGAGCGGCAGCCGGTGCGGGCCGTCCGGCAACTGCCGCAGCGCCGCCCCGAGCCAGTCGATGCTGTTCCTGACTTCATCGATGCGGATCCCGACGCGGGCATCGACATCGCCTGCCTGGCGCAGCGCCACCCTGACCGGCAGCACATCGTACGGTGCGTAGGCGAGCGCCTCGCGCGCATCGAACGCGCGCCCGGCGGCCCGGCCGATGAAGCCCCCGGGGGCGAATTCCGCCACCAGGGCCGGTGCCGTCACCCCCGTCCCGACCACGCGATCCTGCAGCGAATCGGTGTTCGCATACAGCTCGATCAGCTCCGGGAACTGCCGGCGCAGCCGCTGCAGCAGCGCCTGGATCGCCTGGCGTCCGCCGTCCCCGAGATCCACTGCGGTCCCGCCCGGAACGACGGTATCCATCATCAATCGATGACCGAAGGCGGTGGCAGCGGCACGCAGTGTCTCCTCGCGCAGGATGCCGCACTCGGCGTGCATCATCGAGAAGGAGGCGTCGTTGCAGATGGCGCCGATGTCACCCAGGTGATTCGCGATGCGCTCGAGTTCGGCCATCACCGCACGCAGCCACTGCGCGCGCGGCGGCGGATTGCAGCCGAGCGCCAGCTCGACCGCCCGGGCAAAGGCATACGAACAGGCGACCGTACTGTCGCCCGAGACACGTGCGATCAGCCGGGCCCCCGCCTCGATCCCGGACCCGCGCAGCAGCCGTTCGATGCCGCGGTGGACGTAGCCGAGCCGCTGCTCGAGGCGCACCACGGTCTCGCCGCAGACCGTGAAGCGGAAATGCCCCGGTTCGATGATGCCGGCATGGACCGGCCCGACCGGAATCTGGTGCAGTCCGGGCCCCTCCGCGTCCAGGAACCGGTATGCGGGCGCCGCGGACTCGCGCACACCGGACGCGGCGGCGAGTGGCGCAACGAGGGGCCAGGTGCCGTGATCGAGCCACGGGCGGCGATCGGGCAGTCCGGCGAGTTCGTGTCCGTACAGGTCGGCGAGCGCCCGCTCGAGGCGCAGTGCCGGACGGTGGAACTGCGCGAGCGACGGGACCTGGCCGGCCTCGACCGCGATCGATGCCAGCCGAACGCAGCGCGATTCCGGCTCATACAGCGCGCAGTGCACCGCACCCTCGTCACCCCACTCCGCGAGCAGGTCGAGCCGGCCGGCATGCAGCTGCGTGCCGATGGCCTGCCAGGTCGCGGCGTCGACGTTCACGCGTGGCCAGCCGCGTTGCGTCTCGGCGACGGGATGTCCGGCCAGCAGATCCTGCAGCATCGCCAACCCTACCCGAGCGCGCCGGCCACGTGCCGGAACCACACGACGATCGTGTCCGGCAGGAACACGCCGGCGATCGCTACCAGGCCGAGGTGCAGCGCCATCGGCGCCAGCCGCCAGGCGGCGAGCTGGTGCCGGTGGCTGGTGTCACCGAAGGCGAGACCATGCAGGCGCAGCATCAGCGCGCTGAAGCCGATCGCGATCCCGAGCACCAGCGGCAGCGCCAGCCACGGCGAGCGTGCGAAGGCCGAAGTTACCAGCAGGAACTCCGCGGTGAACACGCCGAACGGCGGCAGGCCCGCGATCGCCACGACGGCGGCGACCAGCAGCCAGCCGAGCAGCGGCTGGCTGCGCGTGAGGCCCCGGATCGCGTCGATGCGCTGCGTGCCCTCGAGCTGCGACACGTAGCCGACGCCGAAGAAGATCGCGGAC
>SCUD01000183.1 GCA_004297335.1 Gammaproteobacteria bacterium | reverse complement strand
GCCCTGCAGGCAGACCTCGGTGGCGCCGACGGCGGCCGCCTCGACCGTGCGCCCGGCGATCTCATCGAGACTGAGATCGTAGGCCGGGCCACGCAGGCTGCGCGCGCTGCGGCCCTTCGAAAAGGCGCAGAAGCTGCAGTGGTAGCCGCAGATGTTCGTGTAGTTGATGTTGCGGTTGACGATGTACGTCACCGTCTCGCCGACGGTGTCGGCGCGCAGCCGGTCGGCGGCGGCGACGACCGCGCGGAAGTCGCGGCGGTCGGCGTTGAACAGCGCCGTGACCTCCGCTTCGGTGAGCGTCTCACCGGCCCGGGCCGCGGCGAGGATCCGCGCGATCGCTCGCGAGGACTGCGGCGGCCGTGCGCTGCGCGCGACCCAGGCGCGCTGTTCGGCCGTGATCACATCCATGGCGCCCGGGTGCCAGTCGTCGCTGCGCACGAGGCCCCGGCTGTCGGTCGGGCGCAGCACGCGCGGCAGCAGCGCCGGGTCCACCCAGCGCTCCGGCGCGCGCGCCTGGGCTGGGGCGAGTGCGAGGCGCTCGTCGAGTTCGCGATCGGCGGCCGCGGTCTGCTCCCGGAGTGTCGCGAGTTCCGGCCACGGGGCTTCCGGGTTCACGTGGTCAGGGGTGACCGGCGAGACGCCGCCCCAGTCGTTGATGCCGGCGCGGATCAGCGCGCCGAGTTCGCCGGGGCGCAGGTTTGGTGGCGCCTGCAGTGACATCGTCGGGCCGAACAGCAGCCGGGCCACGGCGATGGTCCACAGCTGCTCCTCGAGCGGCGGCTCGGGTGCATCCGCCATGCCGGTGCCGGGCTTGGCGCGGAAGTTCTGCAGGATCAGCTCCTGCAGGTGGCCGTACTCGTCGTGCAGCGCGCGCAGCGCGAGCAGCGAATCGATCCGCTCGGCGCGGGTCTCGCCGATGCCGATCAAGAGCCCGCTGGTCATCGGTACCGCGCACTCGCCCGCGGCGCGCAGCGTCGCCAGCCGCCGCGCCGGCGCCTTGTCCGGCGAGCCGAAGTGCGGGCCGCCACGGTTGGCGAGGCGCGCCGAGCTCGACTCCAGCATCAGCCCCATCGACACCGACACCGGGCGCAGCCGCAGGAAATCCTCGCGCTCCATGCTGCCGGCGTTCAGATGTGGCAGCAGCGTGGTCTCGCCGAGCACCAGTTCCGCCATCTGCCGCAGGTAGTCGAGGGTCGAGGAGGCACCCAGCGCGCTGAGAGCCGTGCGTGCGGCGGCATAGCGCAGCTCCGGCTGGTCGCCGAGCGTGAACAAGGCCTCCCGGCAGCCCGCGGCCTCGCCTGCGCGCGCGATCGCGAGTACCTGGTCCGGCATCAGGTAGGGACTGCGGATCCGCCGCGGCGCCTTGGCGAAGGTGCAGTAGTGGCAGACATTGCGGCACAACTCGGTCAGCGGGATGAAGACCTTGCGGGAGTAGGTCACCGAGCGGCCGAAGCCAGTCAGCGTCAGCGCCTCCGCCGCCTCCATCAGGAGCGCCAGCGGTGCATCCACGAGCTCCGCCGCCATGGCGGCAGCGGGCCGCAGCCCGCGTACGGCGTCGTCGATCAGGCGCAGCGTTGTGGTCGGCGTCTTCAACAGGATGCGGCTCCCGGATCCGTGGGCTGCGGAGTGTAGCGGGATTCGCTGCAGAGCAGCATCCGGTCCAGGTCCTCCGGATCGTCCACATCGAAGGCGAGCCCTGGAAGCTCGACGATCACCGGATCGAGGCCGATCCGGCGCGCCTCCGCGAGATGCCGGGCCCGGCTGCCGGCGCCGAACTGGAAGCGGAACGGCCGCTGTGCCGGCAGGTACAGTGCGTTGGTGCCGGTGCCGCCGGCATCCGGGGCGAGCGCGAAGCCGGTCCGGCGGCCCGCCTCGACCAGCGCGTCGATCTCCTGGCCGGTCACGCGGGGCAGGTCGGCCGGCAGCACGACCAGCTCCGTCACGCCCCGGTCGATCAGTGCCTTGCGGCCCTGATCGAGGGCGGCATTGGGACCGCCGCCCGGATCCGCAAATACCGGGTAGTTCTCCGGAATCGTGTCGCGCTCCACGCTGACGAAGGCGAAGCCATCCAGGCTTTTCGCTGCCTGCAGGGCAGCCATGGTCTGCGCGAGCATCGTTCGCACGAGCTCGACGCGTTCCGCAGCGTTGAGACGCTGCGCGAGACGCCGCTTGCCTTCTGCGCGCCGCTTGACCGGTACCAGCGCCCAGCAACTCATGGCCGCGGGATCCGCCGGTGGTGGCCGTGCATCACCGGTGTTGCCGCCGGCGTGGCATCACGGCCCGGAGTCCATCCGGGCGCGTGGAACACAGGCCGGAGAAGAACCGGGCCTCGCCGTCGACTGCGCGGAGCACGTAGGGTTCGTCGAGCCGCAGGCGAAAGTAGTCCCCGGGGCCCAGCTCGACGGGGGCCGCCACCGGACCGATCAGGACTCGTCCACTCAGCACATAGATGAAAGAGAAGGTCCCGGGCTGGTCGCCGCGTGCTGCCCGCGGGAACTCGCAGCCAGCGAAGATCTGTGCCTCGAGCACGCCGAGGACGGCAATATCCTGGATCTGGTCGAGGATCCGGACCACACCGTAGTCCTCGCGGAGCACGCCGTCGTCGTTGGCCCGCACCAGGCGCAGCGGTGGTGATTCGCTCGCGAGCAGCACCGCGGACTGGACGCCGAGCGCCTCGGCAATGCTCATCATGGTCTCGAGAGTCGGGTTGGCCGTGCCAGCCTCGAGCGCGAGCAGCGTCGCGCGCGCGACCCCCGAGAGGCGCGCCAGCGCATGGATCGTGAGTCCGCGCTCGGTGCGGACGCGGCGCAGATTGACGGCCAGGGCTTCCTTCATGGTGCGCACTCTAAACCACGGCCGCCGGGCCGGGCAGCATCGAGAAGTTGATAAAACTACAGAGTTGTATATTATAAATACAGTTCTGGATCTTTCGAGGGGGACGTATGGGAGACCTGGGTCATCCAGCGGGGTCGGGCGCCGGCCGCAGTCCGGTCGGGGCGCTGGTCATGGATCCGCTGCCACCCGCCCAGATCGCCCCGTTTGCCCAGCTGGCCGAAAGGCTCGGCTTCGGCGAACTCTGGGTGCCAGAAGACTACTTCTTCAATGCCGGCATCGCCACGGCGGCGATCTGCCTCGGGGCGACTCGCCAGATTCCCGTCGGCATCGGCATTGCCTCGGCGGTAGTCCGCCATCCGGCGGTGCTCGCGATGGAGCTCGCGACGCTGGCCGGCGCCTACCCGGGTCGCCTGATGCCGGGCATCGGGCTCGGCACGCCAATGTGCCTGCGGCAGATGGGCCTCGAGCCGCGCTCGTCGCTCACCGCCGTGCGTGAGTGCCTGACCGTCGTGCGCCGCCTGCTGGCGGGTGAGGAGGTCAGCCTGCAGGGCCAGTCATTCCAGCTCGACCGGGTCCGCCTGGTTCACCCGCTTCCCGGACCGATCCGCCTCTATACGGGGGCGATGGGGCCAAAGATGCTGCAGCTCTGCGGAGAGATCGCCGACGGCAACATCATGGGGGTCACGGCGACGCCGGACATCGTGCGCTGGTCTCGCGGGCAGATCGAAGAGGGGGCCCGCCGTGCCGGTCGCACCTTCGATCACGACTGCCCGGTGTTTGTCCTGTATGCGGTCGCACCGGACCGGAACGTGGCCCGGGCCGGCATCCGCGGCATGCTGGCCTTCCTGTTCTCGGTGTTTCCGCGCAATGCCTATACCGAGCATTACGGCTGCGCCGATGAACTCGAGCGCATCCTGGCCCGTGGGGGAGCGGAGGCAATCGCCCGCGAAATGCCGGAAGCATGGCTCGATGACTTCGCCGTGGCCGGCGAGCCGGACGAATGTGCCGAGCGAATCGACCGCTACCTGCAGGCCGGCGCCACGAGCGTCGTCATCGCGCCCATGCCGGCGGAGCAGTATGCGGCCACGCTCGAGCTCACTGCCCGGGAAGTATTTCCGCGCCTCAGGCATCCCGTCGGGGAAGGAGTCACGCAATCATGACGATGTGGCTGGGTGTAGACGTCGGCGGGACCTTCTCGGATCTCGTCGTCTATGACGACGTCAGCGGCACCGTGCGGGTCGGCAAGGGCCTGACGACGCCGGCGGCGCAGGACGAAGGGGTCGCGGCGATCGTCGCGGCGGCAGTGCCGGAAACCGAGCGCTCCGCAGTTGGATATTTCCTGCACGGCTCGACCGTGGCACTGAATGCGCTCCTCGAGCGCAAGGGCGCCGTCATCGGCTTGTTGACGACCGCGGGCTTCGAGGACGTGCTGGAGTTGCGCCGTGGCGATCGCGACACGACCTACCAGCTGGTGTACCGCCCGCCGCCGCCGCTGGTGCCGAGGCGCCTGCGCTTCGGCGTGCGCGAGCGCGTGCTGGCCGACGGCAGCGAGCGTACGGCCCTCGAGGAAGCGGATATCGCCACGGCTCTCAAGGCGTTCCGCGCCGAGGGCGTCGAGTGCATCGCCGTCATCTACCTGCACTCGTACGCCAACCCGGCCCATGAGCTGGCCACCGAACAGGCCCTGCGCCGCCTCGGCTTCAGCGGCGAGATCTCGCTGTCGCATCGCGTCTCCGGTGAGTACCGCGAATACGAGCGCACCTCGACGACGGTCGTCGATGCCTACGTGCGACCGCGCATGTCGGCCTACCTGCGCCGGCTCGAAGAGCGGCTGCGCGGCCTCGGCGTCAACGGCAACTGCCTGGTCACGCGCTCCGGCGGTGGCGCGATGAGCTTCGCTGAGGCCGAGGAGCGGCCATTCGAGGCGATCATCTCGGGTCCCGTCGCCGGGGCGATCGGCGCGGGGGACCTGTGCCGCCAGCTCGGCATCGCAAACGCCGTCACTGCCGATGTGGGCGGCACCAGTTTCGACACCTGCCTGATCCAGCAGGGGCGCCCCGCACTCAAGTACGAAGGCCGGGTGATGGGCCTGCCGCTGCAGACACCGTGGATCGATGTGCGCTCGATCGGCGCCGGCGGTGGTTCGCTGGCGCGCGTCGATGCCGGCCTGTTGCAGGTCGGACCGGAGAGCGCCGGTGCGGTGCCGGGCCCGGCCTGCTACGGCCGCGGTGGCACCCGGCCGACCGTGACCGACGCGGCCGCGGCGCTCGGCATGCTCGCCTTCGGCGAGCTGGCCGGCGGATTGCACCTCGACTTCGCAGCTGCGCGGACCGCGCTCGCGGCGCCAGGCAAGGATCTCGGGCTGGACGTGGACGGCACCGCGCAGGGCATCCTGCGCATCGTTTCCGCCAACATGGCGAATGCGATCCGCACGGTGACCGTGCAGACCGGACAGGATCCGCGCGACTGCGTACTGATCGCCTTCGGCGGCGCGGGGCCCCTGTTCGCGACGCTTCTGGCGCGCGAGCTGGCGATCCGCGAGATCCTTGTGCCGGTCCATGCCGGCAATTTCTCGGCGCTCGGCCTGCTGACCCAGGACGTCACCCAGTCGGCGGCCCGTACCTCGCTCGCGATGCTGGACGATGCCGGGATCGCGCGTGCCAATGCCGTGCTGGGCGAACTGCTCGCCGGACTGCGCCGGCGCAGCCACGCGGCAGCCGATGGCGCGCAGGCCGAGGCGGCGCTGGACCTGCGCTATCTCGGCCAGGAATACACGCTGACGGTCGCGGTGCCAGTGGCCGGCGATCGGCTGGCCGGATCGCCGGCCGAGGTCGCCGCCGCCTTCCGGCACGACTACGAACGGGCCTTTGGCCACTCGGTGCAGAGTCCGGTGCAGATCCTGTCGGTGCGCGCGATCCTGCGTTCACCGCTGCCGCGCCGGGCCGCGTGGCGCGTGGCGCGAGCCGCGGGCGGAGCCGCACCGCGGACGTTCGAGGCGTTCTCGTTCACCAGCGGACGCCGGCGCGATTTCACAGTCCGGGAGCGCGACAGCCTCGCCCCCGGCGCGAAGCTCGCCGGCCCGGCGCTGCTGCTCGAAGCAACGACCACGACCTACGTGGATGTCGGCTTCGAGGCGCGGGTCCACGAGGACGGCACGCTGTTCCTCACCGATCAGGAGGCCTGACATGGATATGGTCACCACGGATGTCGTCTGCAGCGGTGTCCGGAGCGCGAAGCCCTGGACCGGTGCGCCGGCCGACCCGATCACGGCCGAGGTCGTGCGCCACGCGCTGCAGTCGGGGGCCGAGCAGATGCAGGTCGCGCTGTGCCGGACTGCCTACAGCAACAACATCTATGAGGTTTTCGACCTCGCCTGTGGTCTCTACGATCGCCAGATCCGGCTGCTCGCGCAGTCGCGCGGCCTGCCACTGTTCCTCGGGACGCTCGGCTTCGTCATCGAGTCCACGCTGGCCGTGATCGGCGGGGAGGAGGTCCTCGAGCCGGGCGACGTACTGATCAACACCTACGCGTTCCACACCGGTTCGCACTGCCAGGACGTGACGATGATCCAGCCGGCCTTCGTTGGCGGGCGGCTGGTCGGCTACGCCGCAGTCAAGGCCCATCACGTCGACCTCGGCGCCAAGGAACCCTACTGCACGGACACGACTGACAATTTCCAGGAGGGCACGATCTTCCCGGGTGTGCGCCTGTGCCGCCGCGGTGAACTGGTCGATGACATCTATCGCACCTTTGTTGCCAATTCGCGCATGCCGGACTACGCAGCCGGGGACCTGCACGCGCAGATGACGGCAGCGCAGACCGGTGTCGGCGTGCTCACCCGGCTGGTCGAGCGCTACGGCCACGAGCAGTTCGAGGCCGCGATCGAGCGCATCTTCGATCACTCCGAGGCGATGATGCGGCGCTATCTCGAGCGCATTCCGGACGGGCGCTATGTCGGTGACAGTGCCTGCGACGGTGACGGCGTCGTCGATGCGCGCATCCCGTTCGAGTGCGTGGTCGAGGTCGCCGGGTCGGACATTACCGTGGACGTGACGATGGCGCCACCCGCCACGCGCGGGCCGATCAACTGTCCGCTGCCGTCGACGGTGTCCTGCGTGCGCCTCGCGATCGTCTCGGCGCTCGGCAGCCAGGTCGAGGGACTGATGGTCAACGAAGGCCACCTGCGCCCGATCCGGGTACTGAGCCGGCCTGGCACGCTGTTCCATCCGCTGCCGCCGGCGCCGGTGTACACCTACGGCTGGTCGCTGACCGAACTGGTCGACGCGGTACAGAAGGCCCTGGCGCAGCCGCTCGCCGACGAGCTGCCGGCAGGCTGCGGCGGCGGCATCCAGGCGCTGGTGCTGTGGGGCTTTTCGCCGCAGCGTGGCCTGTGGACCTCGGGCCAGGTGTGGATGGCGGGCCAGGGCGCGACGCGGGACGGCGACGGCGAGACCTGTGCCTCGCACATCGTCGGCTCCGGCAGCCGCAACTTCCCTGCCGAGACGCTGGAACTGCGCGCCCCGCTGCTCGAGCATCGCCGCACGATGATCCAGGACTCCGGCGGCGTCGGCCGGCACACCGGCAGCCTCGGTGTCGAGTACGTGCTCGAGCTGCTCGAACCCACCTACTTCACGCCGGTGTTCGAGCGCACCAGCACGCCGCCGTGGGCGCTGCAGGGCGGCGGCGAGGGCCGGCCAGCCGAGCTCGAGGTTACGCTGCCGGATGGCACCAGCCGCCGCTACGTCAAGGCGACCGCGGTGCTGATGCCACCGGGCACGGTCGTGCGCGGCACCTCCGGTGGCGGCGGTGGCTACGGGCCGCCCTCCGAGCGCGACCCGGCGCGCGTGCACGCCGACCTGCGCGAGGGCTACATCAGCGAGGCCGCGGCCCGCCGTCACTACCCCCATGCGTTCACCGGAGGTGCGAAATGAGTGGTCTCGCTTCGGTGATCGAGGTGACGGTCGCGAGCCGCGACGTCGAACGCCAGGTCCGCTTCTGCCGAGAGGCCTTCCAGCTCGAGCCGCTCGCACGCGATGCCGGTGCCATCGTGCTCGGCGTGCCGGGCAGCGAGTGCGGTCGCCTGCGCCTGGTTGCGGCGTCGGGTGATCCCGGGCTGCCCGAGCCGAAAGTCTGGGAGACAGGCCTGCGCGTGCTCGGCATCTACTCGCGCGACGTGCCGCGTACCGAGCAGCTGGTAACCACCGCGGGCGGTACACCCAAGCCGTTCATGCGCTTCGAGATCCCCTCGATGGGCGGCTACTCCGAGGGCTCGGTGCGCGGACCCGACGACCTCATCTGGTTCTACCCGTGCCCGGCGCGCCCGCTGCCGAGCCCGGCCTTCGCGGCCGACGCCAGCCGCCTGCACAGCGAACTTCACTACGTCGCGATCTCGCTGCCCGACGTGGCGCCCGCGCTCGAGTTCTTTGCCGGGGCCGGCGGCATGACGGTGGTCATGGACCAGGAGACCTCAGAAGACTGGGCCTGCGACCTGATCGGCCTGCCGCATGGCACCCGCATGCGCATGGCCTGCCTCGCCGGCAGCGACCTGGCACCGACGCGGCTGATGCTGACCGCGTTCAGCAACACGACGCGCGCGACCACGGATCCGGCCCGCACCGTCGGCATCCGCCGCATCACGTTCGGCGCCGATCCGGCCGCGCTGCAGCAACGGCTGGTACAGGCCGGCGCGACGGTGCTTGGCGACGGGCTGCTGCGTGGACCGGCCGGCGTCGAGATCGAATTGCGTGCGCCCGCAGCATCGAAATCCTGAGCAAGCGTCATTACAGTACGAGGAGGGGGATCATGAACACCTACAAGTGGTTGCAGCTCCGTCCGGGCTGGACCCTGGTCATCGGACTGCTGCTGGCGCTGCCGCTGCCAGCTTCCGCGCAGCTCGAGGAAATCGTGGTCACCGCGCGCAAGCGCGAGGAGAAGCTGCAGGAGACACCGGTCTCGATCACGGCGTTCACGTCCGCGCAGCTCGAGCTGCCGGCTTTCGAGGACCTGACCGACGTATCGCGCTTTGCGCCGAACGTGACCTTCATGACCGGCACCGGCAGCACCGGCGGATCGGCGAATGCCCAGGTCTTCATCCGCGGCGTTGGCCAGACCGACTTCCTGTTCAGCAGTGACCCGGGTGTCGGCATCTATGTCGACGACGTGTTCTACGCGCGCTCGACCGGCGCGGTGCTCGACATCGTCGACCTGGAACGGGTTGAGGTGCTGCGCGGCCCGCAGGGTACGCTGTTCGGCAAGAACACCGTCGGCGGCGCGATCAACATCGTTTCGAAGCGGCCGGGCGAGGATTTCGGCGCGACCCTCGAACTGACCGGTGGCAGCCGCAGCCGGGTTGACCTGCGCGGCAGCGTCGACCTGCCGCTCGTGCCGGGTGTGCTGCACAGCCGGATCACGGCCTCGGTGCGCAGCCAGGATGGCTACGTGCGCCGGATTCTGCAGGGTGGTGCGCGCCAGGGTAATGCCGACCGCGACGCGGCACGGCTGCAGCTCAACTGGCTGCCCGGCGACTGGGACGTGATGCTGACGGCGGATTACTCGCAGCGCGATGAGGAATCGATCGCTACCGAGCTGATGGCTGTCAACCCGATGGCGCCCGGAGCGCTGCTGTGGAACATGCTGGTGGCGCCGTTCCTTGGCGGCGGTACGGCGGCAAATGCCGGTGATCTGTCGGCACCCTGGACCAATCACTCCACCGGCCTCAACTACAGCGACTTCGAGACCTGGGGCCTGTCGCTGGCTGCGACCCGGCCGATTGGCGGCAACTACCGCTTCAAGTCGGTGACCGCCTACCGCGAGCAGGACTCGCAGTTCGCGGCGGACGCCGACCATTCGCCGCTGCTGTTCACTGAAACGAGCAACGACAACCAGCACGATCAGTTCAGCCAGGAACTCCAGCTCAACGGCACGAACCTGGATGGACGCCTCGACTGGGTCGCGGGCCTCTTCTACATGCGTGAGAACGGCAAGGATGTCTTCGATAACAATCTTGGCCCGGGATTGTGGGCAGCGCTTGAAATGCTGCCGGCCGCACTGATCCCGCTGGTGCCCGGTGTTCCCTGTCCGCCACCACCGGGTGTGCCGCTGCCCTGTGTCGGCGGGGCCGGTAATCCGCTCAACGTGATGCTGGACTTCGACGCGACACTGTTCTCCGACATCCGCATCGACAGCTACGCGGTCTATGCCCAGGGTACATACGGCCTGACCGATCGCCTGGGCCTGACGCTTGGCGGGCGCTACACCCAGGAGGAGAAGGACTTCACCAGCAGTCTCGTACGTAACGCTTCCGGCGTCATCTCCGTGCCGCCCACCACGGTATCGCGGACCTGGGAGGCATTCACGCCGAAGGTCGGTCTCGAGTTCCAGTGGACGCCGGAACTGATGACCTATGTAACCGCCTCGCGCGGCTTCAAGAGCGGCGGCTTCAACGGCCGTGCGCAGTCACCCCTCGAGATCGACGCCTTCGATCCCGAGTACCTGTGGTCCTACGAGGCTGGCCTCAAGTCAGAGTGGTTCGGTCGTCGGCTGGTTGCGAACCTGGCTGCGTTCCACAACCGTTACAAGGACATCCAGCTGACCAGCCTGCGCCCGGCAGCGGGCATCCTCGCGGTCGTCACCGAGAACGCCGGCAAGGCCGACGTCTCGGGCTTCGAACTCGAACTGGTTGCCCAGCCGGCCGACGGCTTCCTGCTGCGCGGGGGCCTCGGCTACATCGACGCGGAATACACCAGCCTGAACCCGCTCGCGACGGTGACGCTCGATACCAGCTTCGTCAAGACGCCCGAATGGAGCGCGAACGCAGCGGCCCAGTACTCGTTCGCGGCCGGTGCGGCCGGCACGCTGACCATCGGTGCCGACCTGTCCTACCGCAGCAAGTACTACAACGATACGACCAACCTCGAGATCCTGGCGCAGGGCGACGTGACGATCGCCGGCGCTTTCCTGCGCTTCCAGTCGGCCAGCGAGCGCTGGGAAGTGACCGCGTTCGGCACCAACCTGGGCGACGAGCGCTACATCGTCAACGGCTTCAACGGGCTGACCAGTTTCGGCGCCGCCTCGGCGACCTTCGCGCCGCCGCGGGAATGGGGCCTGACGGTGCGGGTGAAGTTGTAACGGATGAGCGAATAGGGGACGCTTCGCTTTTTCAGGAGGCGTCAGGATGCCTCACGGTGCGGTCTGCGCGTCGCCGCTCTCCGCGACTGATCACCGAATGCGCCGCTTGCGCGGGATCATGAATTCAAGGCCGGTCGCTCGCGTCGAGCACACTCCTGCCAGGACCCGCGCCTCGCCGTCGAGCGCGCGCAGCACATAGGGCTGATCGAGCCGGAACCGGATGTAGTCGGCCGCAGCCAGCTCCACCGGCGCCGTAGCCGGACCTGCGAGCAGGCGCCCGGAAACAACGAACATGAACGCAATAGTATCCGGCTGGTCTCCGCGCGGGCCCCGTGGGAACTCCTTGTCTGCAAAGAATCGCCCGTCGAGGATGCCCAGGCCTGCGATGTTCGTCATTTGGTCCAGAATGCGAACGACGCCGAAATCCTCGCTGAATGTGTTGTTCCCGTGCGCGCGCACGAGATGTGGCTGCGGTGACTGGCTGGCCAGCAGAACCGTGGATTGGACGCCGAGTGACTCGGCGATACTCATCAGTGTCTCAAGGGTCGGATTCGCCGTGGCCGCTTCGAGGGCGATGATTGTTGCACGCGCGACGCCTGCCTTACGGGCCAGCGTCTGCACGCTCAGCCCACGCTCGGTCCGGATGCGGCGCAGGTTGACGGCGAGGGTCTCTTTCACAATTTCACTCCAAACCGCGGCCCACTGGCCGGGCAGCATGGTACCGCCGTCCCGATTGGCAATGGCCAAGAAGCGAATAGATCCGTGTCCGTGCCGCCCCGGCAGAATGTCTTGCGTAATGAACAGAATGTATATTATATTAGACAAATGGCCGTCAGAAGCGATCGCGACATGAGGAGAATTCGGTAATGGGTGCTGGCGGTTGGCCGGTCGGGGTCCTGGTCATGGATCCGTTGCCGCCCCGGCAGATTATTCCCTTTGCCCGCCTGACCGAGGATCTCGGTTTTGGCGAATTGTGGGTACCGGAGGACTTCTTCTTTAACGCCAGTATCTCCACGGCGGCGATCTGCCTGACCGCTACGGAGCGGATTCCGGTCGGCATCGGCATCGCCGCGGCCATGGTCCGACACCCGGCGGTACTGGCCATGGAGCTTGCTACGCTGGCCGGCGCCTTCCCCGGCCGCCTGATGCCCGGCATCGGACTCGGCACGCCCTTCTGTCTCCGGCAGATGGGACTCCAGCCGCGCTCGTCGCTGGCCGCAGTGCGCGAGTGCCTGACGGTTGTGCGTCGCCTGCTGGCAGGCGAGGAAGTCACTGCGCAGGGGCAGCTGTTCCAGCTCGATCGGGTCCGCCTCGTCCACCCGCTGCCCAGGCCGATCCGCTTCTATACGGGGGCGATGGGTCCGAAGATGTTGCAGCTCAGCGGTGAGATCGCGGACGGCAATATCATCGGCATTACAGCGACGCCAGAGATCGTGCGCTGGTCTCGCGGACAAATCGAAGAGGGTGCCCGCCGCGCTGGCCGCGCATTCAATCATGACTGCCCGGTGTTCGTGTTGTATGCAGTCGCGCCCGACCGGAACGTGGCCCGGGCAGCGATCCGCGGTACGCTCGCCTCCCTGTTCTCGGTGTATCCGCGCAATGCCTATACCGAGCATTACGGATGCGCGGATGAACTCGAGCGCATGCTGGCCCGCGGCGGTCTGCAGGCCGTTGCCCACGAGATGCCGGAAGCCTGGCTCGACGACTTCGCCATCGCCGGCGCGCCGGACGAATGTGCGGAGCGCATCGATCACTACTTCGACGCCGGGGCCACGAGCGTCGTCATTGCACCTCAGCCGGTCGAGGAATACGCGGGCACGCTGCGATTGACGGCGCGGGAAGTCCTTCCACGACTGCGATGCGCGACCCAAGGAGCAATGCGAGCATGACCACATGGCTTGGTGTGGACGTCGGCGGCACGTTTTCTGACCTGGTGGTCTACGATGACGCCACTGGAGCCATCCGCGTCGCCAAGGGGCTGACGACACCGGCGGCGCAGGATGAGGGTGTCGCGGCGATCGTCGCTGCCGCGGTGCCTGCCGCTCAACGTGCGAATGCCGGCTACTTCCTGCACGGCTCGACGGTGGCGCTGAACGCCCTGCTCGAGCGCAAGGGTGCGGTCGTGGGGTTGCTGACGACCGCCGGCTTCGAGGACGTGCTGGAAATTCGCCGCGGTGATCGCGACACGACCTACCAGCTCGTGTTCCGGCCGCCACCGCCGCTCGTGCCGCGACGCCTGCGTTTCGGCGTGCGGGAGCGCGTCGTCGCGGATGGCAGTATCCGTACGCCGATTGAGGAAGCCGACGTTGCACCGGCGCTGGCCGCTTTCCGTGCCGAGGGCGTCGAATGCATCGCCGTCATCTTTCTGCATTCCTACGCGAATCCAGCGCACGAGCTGGCAGCGGAACAGGCATTGCGCCGCCTCGGATTCAAGGGTGAGATCTCGCTGTCGCATCGCGTCTCCGGAGAGTATCGCGAGTACGAGCGGACCTCGACCACGGTCGTGGACGCCTATGTCCGGCCGTGCATGTCGACCTACCTGCGCCGGCTCGAGGGCCGGCTGCGCGACCTGGGCTTCAATGGCAGCTGCCTGGTCACGCGCTCTGGCGGCGGTGCGATGAGCTTCGGCGAGGCCGAGGAGCGGCCGTTTGAGGCCATCATTTCCGGCCCGGTTGCGGGCGCGATTGGCGCTGGCGACCTCTGCCGCCAGCTCAATATCGCGAATGCGGTGACGGCGGACGTCGGCGGCACCAGTTTCGATACCTGTCTGATCCAGGATGGTCGCCCCACGCTCAAGTACGAAGGTCGAGTCATGGGCCTGCCGTTGCAGACGTCATGGATCGACGTGCGATCCATCGGCGCCGGCGGTGGTTCGCTCGCCCGGGTCGACGCCGGCCTGCTGCAGGTGGGACCGGAGAGTGCCGGTGCCTCGCCCGGCCCCGCCAGTTATGGAAGAGGCGGGAGCCGCCCGACGGTCACCGATGCCGCAGCGGTACTCGGAATGCTGGCTTTTGGAGAACTGGCCAGCGGGCTGCGGCTTGATTTCGCGGCAGCACGCGCGGCACTCAAACCGCTCGGCCCCGCGCTCGGACTCGACCAGGATGGTGTTGCGCGGGGCATCCTGCAAATCGCCGCTGCGAACATGGCGAACGCGATCCGCACGGTGACCGTGCAGACCGGGCAGGATCCGCGCGACTGCACTCTGGTGGCATTCGGCGGGGCGGGCCCGCTGTTCGCGACGCTGTTGGCCCGCGAGCTCGCAATCCGCGAGGTGCTCGTGCCCGCCCACGCCGGGAATTTTTCCGCTCTCGGCCTGCTCACGCAGGACGTTACGCAGTCCACCGCACGCACTTCGCTCGCGACGCTCGACGAGCAGGGATTGGCACGCGCGAACCAGGTCTTCGGCGAGCTGCTCGGGGAACTCCACAGGCGCGGCCGCGCAGCCGCGAGCGATGGCGCGCAGGCGGAGGCGGCACTCGACCTGCGCTACCTCGGGCAGGAATACACGCTGGCAGTTTCGGTCCCGGTCGCGGGCGGTGCGATCGCCACATCGCCGGCGGAGGTCGTCACGCTGTTCCATCGGGACTACGAGCGGACCTTCGGACACACGATGGAGAACCCGGTGCAGATCCTGTCGGTGCGCGCGATTCTCCGCTCGCCGCTACCACGGCGCGCGCGAATGCGGCCGGCCGCGGCGCAGGTTGACCGGAAGGCCCGACGCGAGATCGAGGCTTTCTCCTTCACGCGCGGCCGGCGCGTGCCTTTCGGCGTGCTCGAACGCGGCAGTCTGCCGCCCGAAGAGATACTCGCCGGGCCGGCCCTGCTGCTCGAGGAAACGACGACGACCTATATCGATGCCGGCTTCGAGGCGCGAGTCCACGAGAGCGGCGCGCTGTTCCTCACCGATCGGGAGGCCTGAATGGACACTGCCAACATAGGGGTCGTCTGCAGCGGAGCCCGTGGCGCGACGCCCTGGACCGGGGCCACTGCCGACCCCATCACGGCCGAAGTCGTGCGCCACGCCCTGCATTCGGGCGCGGAGCAGATGCAGGTCGCGCTGTGCCGCACTGCCTACAGTCATGTCGTGTACGAGACCTATGACCTGGCCTGTGGCCTGTACGACCGCCAGGGTCGGATGCTGGCCCAGTCGAGGGGCCTGCCGATCTTCCTTGGCACACTCGGTTTCGTCATTCAGTCATCGGTCGCCGCGATCGGTGGAGAGCAGGCCCTTGAACCGGGTGATGTCCTGCTGAATACCTATTCGTTCGACACCGGATCGCACTGCCAGGACGCGACTTTGGTCCAGCCTGCCTTCGTTGGCGGGCGTCTGGTCGGCTATGCCGCGGTCAAGGCCCATCATCTCGACCTCGGAGCCAAGGAACCCTACTGTACCGACACCACGGATAGCTTCCAGGAAGGAACGATCTTCCCGGGCGTCAAAATCTGCCGTCGTGGTGAGCTCGTCGATGATATCTACCGCACGTTCGTCGCCAATTCCCGTATGCCGGCCTATGCGGCCGGAGATCTGCACGCGGAGATGACGGCCGCGCAGACCGGCGTCGGCGTGCTCGTGCGGCTGGTCGAACGCTACGGCCACGAGCAATTCGAAGCTGCGATCGAGCGCATCTTCGATCATTCTGAGGCTATCATGCGCCGCTTCCTTGAGCGGATCCCGGACGGACACTATGTCGGTGACAGCGCCTGCGACGGTGATGGCGTCGTGGACGAACGGATCCCGTTCGAGTGCATCGTGGAGGTCGTGGGCTCGGACATCGCCGTCGATCTGACGAACGCTCCGCCCGCGCGCCGCGGCCCGATCAACTGTCCGCTACCGTGCACCGTGTCTGCTGTCCGACTCGCAATCGTATCGGTCTTGGGAAGTGCGCTGACGGGGCTGATGGTCAACGAAGGCCACCTGCGGCCGATCAAGGTACTGACGCGGCCCGGTACGCTGTTTCACCCGTTGCCGCCGGCTCCTGTCTATGTGTATGGTTGGTCCGCGACCGAGCTCGTTGACGCTATCCAGAAGGCACTGGCGCAGCCGTTGGCTGGAGAGCTGCCCGCCGGCTGTGGTGGCAGCATGCCGTCGCTGGTCCTCTGGGGTCTTTCACCGCAGTATGGGTTCTGGGCCTCCGGTCAGGTGTGGTGCTCAGGTCAGGGGGCGATGTCCGACAGCGATGGGGGGGCTTCGGCTGCCCATATCTCCGGTTCCGGGTGCCGCAACTTTCCGGCCGAGACCCTCGAGCTGCGCGGCCCATTCATCGAGCAGCGCCGCGCACTGATCCAGGACTCTGGCGGCGTTGGGCGCCACACGGGCAGCCTCGGCGTCGAGTATGTCTTTGAGCTGCTCGAGGATACTTTTGCGACCCCGATCTTCGAACGGACGAGTACACCGTCGTGGGCAGTCCAGGGCGGCGGCAGCGGAAAGACCGGCAACCTGACGATCAGGCTACCGGATGGAACTAGCCGGGCTTACGTCAAGGCTACGGCACTACTTCTTCCCAAGGGATCGATCATCCATGGAGCCTCCGGCGGTGGCGGCGGGTACGGAGCGCCATCGGAGCGTGACCCGGCGCAGGTCCACGCTGATCTGCGCGAAGGCTATATCAGCGAGGCTGCGGCCCGTCGCCACTACCCACATGCATTTCCGAGGGGAACCCAATGAGCGGACTCGGTTCGGTTTTCGAAGTCACGGTCGCGAGTCGCGACATAGAGCGCCAGCTGCGGTTCTGCCGCGAGGCTTTCCAGCTGCAGCCTGTTACACGAGACGCATCTTCGGTGCTGCTCGGCGCACCGGGCAGCGATCGTGGGCGTCTCCGGCTCGTGCCCGCCGCCGCCGACCCGGGTCTGCCATCTCCGGAAGTCTGGATCACGGGGCCGCGCCTGCTCGCCGTGTACTCAAAGGACGTGCCGCGCACCCAGGAGCGGGTCACCGCAGCCGGAGGGGCGCCACGACCTTACCATCGCTTCGAAGTGGAAGGTGTCGGGGCCTACACGGAGGGTCTGGTGCGCGGCGTCGACGACGTCGTCTGGGTCTATCCCTGCCCAGCGCGCCGCATGCCCAGTCCCGCCTTCGACAGTGATCCGGAGCGGCTCCATGGTGAGCTGCATTACGTCGGGATCACGCTCGAGGAGATTGCGCCGGCAGTCGAGTTCTTTGCCGGCGCCGGCGGCATGGCGGTCATCATGGATCAGGAAGTCGAAGCGGACTGGGCCTCCGACCTGATCGGAGTCCCGCTCGGTACCAGAATGCATGTCGTCTGCCTCGCGGGAGAGGATACCGCTCCCATCCGCCTGATGCTGGTTTCGTACAGCGGCGCGCTGCAGGTGGTCAAGGAGTCGACTGTTCGAACCGTTGGCATCCGCCGCATCAGCTTCGCCGCCGATCCGGCTGAGATGCACGACCGACTGGTCAGGGCCGGTGCAACGCCGCTCGGCGACGGGCTGCTGCGAGGCCCGGCCGGAGTCGAGATAGAACTGCGCCGCAGTGCGCAGTGATTGAATCCATCCAGGATTTTTTCGGAAAGGGGGAGTTCAGATGCGAAATACAGCATTAGCGCACGTTGTCGTCGCCCCATTCGTCCTGGCGCTGGGCGTCGCGGGCGGGGTCTTCTGCCCACCGCCCGCATCAGCAGCCGATGGCGCGGCGCTCGGCGAGATTATCGTTACAGCGCAGAGGCGCGAGCAGCTGCTGATGGCAACGCCGCTGTCGATTACTGCGGTGACTGCCGAGGATATCGAGAGCAAGCACTTGGACAGTCTGGGCGCAATCGCGCATTTCACCCCGAACCTGATATTCGATCAGGGTACTGGCAGCACCGGCGGCGGCAGCAACGTACAGGTCTACATCCGCGGAGTTGGCCAGTCAGACTACCTGTTCGTGTTCGATCCCGGCGTTGGGGTCTATGTTGACGGCGTGTATTTCGCGCGGTCAGTTGGCGCGCTGCTTGACCTGGTCGATCTCGAGCGGGTCGAAGTGCTGCGCGGCCCGCAGGGCACTCTGTTCGGCAAGAACACGGTCGGCGGCGCCATCAACATCATCTCGAAGAAGCCCGACCAGGAATTCGGCGGCGAGGCTCAGCTCACCGGCGGCAGCGACGACCGCATTGCCGTCAAGGGGACGCTGAATATGCCACTGGCCGACTCTCTGGCGGCGCGACTGTCGTTTGCCTACGAGAACCGGGATGGCTATGTCGATCGACCTCTGCAGAACATCCGCACCGGCGACATCGACAGCGGCGTGGTCCGTGGCCAGCTGCTATGGACCCCCTCCGAGGATTTGGAGGTGCGGGTGACTGGTGATATTACGCGCAAGCGCGAGGAATCGATCGCCACCACGCTGGTGGCAATCGCGCCGACCGCACCGTTGCTGTTCCTTTGGAATGCCCTCGTGGCTCCGGCCCTGGGTCCGGGCGTGCAGTATGACAGTCGCTATCTCCTGAACGACCCGTTCACCAGTCTCGGCACCGGCCCGAGCCGCAGTGATCTGGACCTGAACGGAGTAGCCGCCACCATCAGCTGGACGGCGAGCGAGAACCTCACCGTCAAATCAGTCACGGCCTATCGTGATCAGAAGGCGAGATTTGCCAACGACAGTGATCATTCGCCCCTTGACTTCGTGCATTCTGAAACGCAGAACAAGCAGGATCAGGTGAGCCAGGAGTTTCAGTTGAACGGGCTCGCATTCGATGGGCGGCTGAACTGGATTGCCGGCTTGTTCTACTTCCACGAGGAGGCCGCCGACACGACCAATTTCGCGCTCGGTATCGGCCTGTTTGACGCCCTGGAAGGCCTGCCGGCGGCCCTGATCCCGCTGGTGCAGGGGTTCCCGTGTCCGGCGCCGTTCCCGGCGCCGTGTCTGGGCGGTGCGGGCAACCCGTACAACGTCGGGTTGGACCTGGACATACTCATAGATACGGCAATCGAGGTCACCAGCTATGCGGCCTACGGACAGGGCACCTTCAGTCTGACCGACAAGCTCGGGGTCACCGCTGGTCTGCGCTATAGCTACGACGAGAAGGACTACGCGGTCTCGACACTACGGCAAACAAGCGGTGTGTACGCCGCCGTGGGTGAGGCATCCGACAGTTGGGACGATCTGTCGCCGCGCCTGGCGCTCGAATACCGCTGGACGGACGACCTGATGACCTATGCTTCGGTTGCGCGCGGCTACAAGAGCGGTGGCTTCACGGGGCGACCCACCGCACCTCAAGCGGCGGTAACGGTATTCAATCCAGAAACCGTGGTGGCCTACGAGATCGGTCTGAAGCTTACCGCCTTCGAGCAGCGGCTGCGGGTGAGCATGGCTGGCTTCTACATGGACTATTCGGACTTGCAACTCACAAGCGTGGCCGCGGATCCCAACGGACTGATCATCTCCGTGGTTCAGAATGCCGGAGACGCAAGAATGCAGGGCCTGGAGTTCGAACTCGCCGCGCGACCGACACCGGACCTCGAGCTGCAATTGGGTATCGGCTACCTCGATGCTGAGTACACGACCCTCAATGCGAGCATTGATCCGTCGATCACGATTGACAAGGAATTGCCCAAGGCGCCCGAATTGACCTTGAACATTGGCGGTGCCTACCAATGGCGATTCGCTGACCGCGGCACGCTGACGACGCGAGTGGACTACTCCTGGCAGTCGGAGGTGTTCCACACGCCCGACAACCTGGCGGTAATCTCGCAGCCCGGATACGGCCTCCTGCGCGCCTCACTGACACTTGAATCTCAATCCGGCAAGTGGGCCCTGTCTGTATTTGGAACCAACCTCACCGACGAGGAGTACATCGTGAACGGGCTCGGCGGGCTCGGCAGTGTCGGTACGGCGGACGCGACCTATGGCAGACCGGCAGAGTGGGGCGCGACGGTCCGCTATCGCTTCTGAGTACTGCGGCCCTGCCGCTGGGGACCGATCAGCATCCGCTGTTTCTGGAAGCGCAGGATGCCGCGCCATGACTGCGGTCCTCAGTAGGGGCCGGAGCCATGAAATTGAGGCGCTTCCCTTTCCGCGGCAAATCAGGGACGCTTCCCATTTTTCGGGAAGCGTCCCCATGCCTCGCGCAACGACTCCTCGCCGTCCGCTGATCGACCGGGTCCTCGGCGCGATCGAGCGCGGCGGCAACGCCTTGCCGCACCCGGCGACCCTGTTTGCAATCCTCGCGCTGCTGGTGATCCTCGGCTCCTGGCTCGGTGCCCGGCTCGGCCTCGCCGTGCAGCATCCGCGTACCGGCGCGACAGTGGCGGTGTTCAACCTGCTGAGCGTCGAGGGCCTGCACCGGATCATGACCGGACTGGTCGGCAACTTCACCGGCTTCGCTCCGCTCGGTACCGTGCTGGTCGCACTGATCGGCATTGGCGTCGCGGAACACAGCGGCCTGATCGGGGCTGCGCTGCGGCGCCTGGTGCTGGCCGCACCGCGGGCGCTGCTGACACCGATTCTGGTGTTCGCCGGTGTCATGTCGAACATGGCGAGCGAGATCGGCTACGTGCTGCTGGTCCCGCTCGGCGGCCTGATCTTCATCGCTGCGGGCCGTCACCCGATCCTGGGCATGGCGGCGGCATTCGCCGGGGTTTCCGGCGGCTACTCGGCCAACCTGCTGATCGGCACGATCGATCCACTGCTCTCGGGTCTGTCCGAAGAGGCGGCGCGGATCGTGGATCCCGACTACCGGGTGACGCCGCTGGCCAACTGGTATTTCATGATCGTCTCGACACCGTTGATCACGGCGCTTGGCTGGCTGGTCACGGAGAAGATCGCCGCCCCGCGGTTTCCGGATCCGGTGGGCGCCGCTGCCGCAGCCGGGGATCCGCAGGCGCAGCGGCTGGATGCAGCCGAGCGGCGTGGCCTGCGCTGGGCCGGTGGCGCGACCCTCGCGTTCTCACTGCTGCTGGCCCTCGGAATGCTGCCGTCGGGCTCCCTGCCCGGTGCCGGCTTCCTGCGCGTGGCGGCGGAAGCCGACACCATGCGGGCGCTCGCACCGGTGCTGTCGGGCGTCGTGGCCATCATCTTCCTGTATGGCGTCGTGGCCGGCATTGCCTATGGCATCGCCGCCGGAACGATCAGGAGCGACGCCGACGTCATCAAGGGCATGAGCGCCAGCATGAGCACGCTCGGCGGTTACCTCGTGCTGGTGTTCTTCGCCGCCCAGTTCGTCGCCTTCTTCAACTGGACCCAGATCGGCCTGGTGCTCGCGGTCAATGGTGCCGCTGGCCTGAAGGCCTTGGGACTGTCGGCGGTTCCGCTGTTCCTCGCCTTCATCGGGCTTACCGCCTTCCTCAACCTGTTCATGGGCTCGGCCTCGGCCAAGTGGGCGCTGATGGCGCCGGTATTCGTGCCGATGTTCATGCTGCTCGGCTTCTCGCCCGAGCTGACCCAGGCCGCGTACCGTGTCGGCGACAGCGTCACCAACATCATCTCGCCGATGATGAGCTATTTCGCACTGATCATTGCTTTCTTCCAGCGCTACGAGCCGCAGGCCGGCATCGGTACGCTGGTGGCCGTGATGCTGCCATACTCGGTCGTGTTCCTGGTGGGCTGGTCGGCGCTGTTTACCCTGTGGCTGGTGCTCGGCCTGCCGACCGGCCCGGGCGCGGCGATCAGCTATTGAGTCATCAGGAGGTGCAGGATGAATACGGTTGAACAGCTGAGCTTCGGCCTGCGGCGCCAGTCGCCTGCCGGCTATGCCGAGACCATTGAGCGGGTCACGGCGGTGCTGAAGGAGCAGGGCTTCGGGATCCTGACCGAGATCGACGTCAAGGCCACGCTCAAGTCGAAGATCGGGGCCGACGTAGCGCCCTATATCATCCTCGGCGCCTGCAATCCGCAGCTGGCGCACCGGGCGCTCGGTGCGAACCCGGAGGTCGGCATGCTGCTGCCCTGCAATGTCGTCGTCCGCGAGGCCGCGGGCGGCGGTATCGTCGTCGAGGCGATGGACCCGGTCGCAGCCATGGGCATCGTGCAGGACGATGCCGTCAGAATCGTGGCCAAAGAGGCCCGCGAGAAGATCCTGCGCGCGCTGCAGGCGCTGTAGGAAAAGGGGACTGTCCCCTTTTCAGTCGGGATCGATGCAGATCAGCTCGGCGACACCGCCTTCGAGCGCGGCGACCGGGAACGGGTTGTTCGAGGTGCAGACCTCGCCGTCGGCGGTGAAGCTGATCTCGCGCGTGTAGGTGCCGCGCAGCGGCAGCGCATAGGCCGTCCAGCGCTCGCGCTGCGGATCGAAGCGGTACAGGTGATCGGTCATCGTCTCGTTGACCCAGACGTGGGAGGTCTTCGGGTCCACCGCCAGCGCGTAGGCGGCCGGCCGATGACCGGCTGCAAACTCCGGCATCCGGTGGACGCGGCTTTCGAGGCCGGGAGTCTGGACTTCGGCGATCACGCCCTCGGAGTAGCCGGTCACCCACAGCGTCCCCTGGCGGTCGAAGCGCAGCCGGCGCGGTCCCTTGACCGGCGAGTCGAACTCGGTGACCGCGAGCGTCACCGGGTCGATGCGCCCGATCCGGTCGGCCCACAGCCGCGCGTACCAGACGCTGCCGTCCTGCGGGTCCACGTCGATTCCGTAGGGCACCGTGCCGCCAGCCACGCCCAGCGATTGCCGCGGCGGCAGGTCGATGACATCCACCTTGCGGGTGACCGGATCGAGGCGGCCGACCTGTTCGGAGAACGCCAGCGTGAACCAGACTTTGCCGCCCTGATCGAAGCGGATCGTGTGTGGGTACAGGCTGGGCAGCCGCTGGCCGTCCGGAATTGCGTAGGACTGCTCCCAGCTCCAGGTCCGCGGATTGAAGACGCCGATCTCGGTCGCGAAAGTGTTGGTCGTGTACCAGCGGTTGTCCGGCCCCTGCACCAGTGAGTGCGGGCCACCATAGACGGCTTCGGCCGCGGCGCCGAGCGACGGCAGGCCGAGGCGCGCGTACTTGCCGCCGCGGTTGAGGCCCTCGACCGGCACCGGGAAGTAGCGAGACTGCCCGGTCGCGCGGTCGGTGACGATCAGCTGGTCGCCGAACTGGTCGGCGATGTACACGAGCCCGTCCGTGGTGCTGATTTCCGCATCGTGCGGCAGTACTGCGGTATCGAGCCGGTACTGCGTGATCCGTGCCTTCGCAGCAACCGCATCGAATGGGAACACCGGCCGCACGCCGACCGGGCTGCCGTCGAAGGCCGCCGCCAGCAGCGCCGCGCGGCGACCCCGCAGCCCGGCATCGAAATTGCCGAGATAGCGGTGCATGCGCTCGATCGTGTCCTCCCAGGAAGCGGCATCGCGCCGGATGCGGGTCAGCGCATTGCCGACCTGATGGCAGGTCAGGCAGTCGCGCTGGAAGTGCTCGCGGGCGAACGGGGTGCCTGCCTCGAAGGCAATGCGGCCGAAGTGGTACGCGGCCGGCAGGCTGTCCGAGATCTCGGCGGCCGCGGTCATTGCCGGCATGCGGAGGTCATGCCGCAGGCGCTGGCCGGAGCCGAGCTGCAGCTCCTGTTGCACGTCGCGGAAGTACGGCTGCCGCACGCGCAGCTGCAGTGCGCCGCTGATGTAGCGGGTCTGCAGCCGGTAGCGCCCCGAGGCCCCCGTGTAGACCGACTCGCCGATCCCCCGGGCCGGGTCCGTCAGCGTGACGAGCGCACCCGCCACCGGCCGGCCGGAGTCGCTGCGCACGACTCCGGAGAGCGTACCGGCCTCGGCACCGGCTCCCAGAACCGCCAGCAGGGCCAGCGGCAGATAACGCAGGCGACGGTGTTGCATGGCGGATTTCCTGATCAGAAGTTGACGCGGGCCTCGAAGGTGATCCAGCGCGGCGGTGCCAGCGTGTTCTCGATGAGCCCGAGCGGCGGACCGGTGATGTCGAAAGCATAGACGATCCGCTCGCGATCCAACAGGTTCTTCACCGCCAGCGCGAGTTCCCAGCGCCGGTCCGGATCGGTGAAGCCGATGCGCGCGTTGACGACACGATCCGCCGGAATGTGGGTGACCGGCGCATTGGTCAGCTGCGAGTAGTTGCGGCTCGTGTAGGCACCATTGGCGGAGATCGACAGCGTGCCGAAGCTGAGCTCGATCTCCTTCGCGATCGCCGCCATGAAGGTCGCGCCCGGCGATTGCGGTGCCTCGCGCTCGAGGCGGCTGGCGCCGATCGGCACGTCCTTGACCTTGGTGTCGAGCAGCGCGGCGCCGAACTGCAGCGTCACGCCGCCACCGGGCCGCAGCGACAACTCGAGATCCGCGCCGTAGACCGTCGCATCGGCGTTGAACAGCGTGAAGTTCAGGCCGCGCTGGTCGAAAGCCTGGTAGTCGGAATAGTCGTAGTAGAACGCCGCGGCATTCAGCCGGGCCCGGTTGTCCCAGAAGTCGGTCTTGCTGCCGATCTCGAACGCGAGCAGCGTCTCGCCGTCGAAGCGCACGCCGGCTAGCGGTGCCAGCCCGGCGAAGCCGGCGTTGTAGTTGAAGGCCTTGTAGCCGCGGTTCACGCTCGCGTACAGCAGCGTTTCCGGGTTCGGCTTCCAGTCGAGCTGCAGCCGCGCCGACCAGTCACCCTCGCTGTGGCTGTCGACCACATGCCCGGCCGCGGCGAGCGTGCCGGGCGCGAAGAACAGGAAGCACAGGTCCCCGGTGCACTGCTGCGTGTAGTCGTAGTCCTTCTCGTCCTTCGTGTAGCGCAAGCCGCCCGTCAACGTGAACTGGTCCGAAAGGTCGTACTCCATCTGGCCGAACGCCGACCACGAGCGGGTATCAAGCGTGTAGTCGGCCTGCAGTGTCACGCCGAGCGCCTGGATATCGAAAGCCTGCAGGTAGCTGCCTTCGACGTCCAGGTAGAAGAGACCTGCCGTCCAGCGTGTGCGGTCGCCTTCGCCTGCGAGCCGCAGGTCCTGGGTGATGTACTCGGCATCGGCGTTCTGGCGGAACACCGTGAATGGCACCGGCGACAGGTCGTTGTCCTCGCGGTAGACGGAATCGAGCTGCGAGAAGCTGGTGACGGAATGCAGCGTGATGCCGTTGCCGAAGCGGTACGACAGGCGCGCGGAGATGTCGTCCTGCGTGCGGTCGATGAAGCCCGGCTCATCGAAGGCGCCGGTGAATGGGTCGCCATCGGCATCGACATAGCCGAACATCGTTGGCGAACCGGGTGGCAGTGCCTCGCCCAGGCCGTCCGCGTCGGCGACGCCCGCGGTCGCGTAGGCGCCGCCCGTGTGCATGGGCCCGATCCGGTAGGTGCTGCCGGAGAGCAGGGCCTCGAACTGCTCGTTCGGCGTGAGCCGCAGCTGCAGTCGCACTGCGGTGGTATCGTCCTCATTCAGGTCGGGGCCGATGGAATTCTTGATGTAGCCGTCGGCCTCGTTCCACAGGAATGACAACCGCGCACTGATGCCTTCGCCCAGTGGCCCGCTGATCGCGCCGTCCGCGTGCCGCTGGTCGTAACTGCCGTAGCCCACCGCGACGTGGCCCTCGAATTCCTCGGTCGGCTTGCGGGTGATGATGTGCACGAGGCCGCCGGTTGCGTTGCGGCCGAACAGCGTGCCCTGCGGGCCCTTCAGGACCTCGACGCGGTCGATGTCATAGAACTGCTGGATGCTCGAGGAAACACCCGGCTGGTAGACCTCGTCGAAGTACAGCGCATTCGGCGACTCGATGTGGCCGGCAAAGTCGTTCTGGGCCACGCCGCGGATCGACATCAGGCCGAGCAGCGGCCCGCCGCCACCCTCCTGCAGGCGCAGGCCGGGGGTCACGTTCATCAGTTCATTGCTGCTGGTGATGGCCAGTTCGCGCAGGTTGTCGCCACTGAAGGTGGAGACCGCGATGCCGACCGTCTGCAGGTTCTGCTCCCGCCGCGTGGCGGTCACCGTGATCTCGCCCAGCTGGTTGCTGTCGGCGGCCGCCGGCGCCTGTGCCGCCGCTGGGAGCGCCAGTGCCAGGCCGATGGCGGCCAGCAGTACCCGGGAAGACGATTCGCGCTGCACGTTCATGGCTTTGCCCTCGTTGAGACCCGGCCATTATCAGGCGATTCCGGCGTCAAGCCCATAGCGGAGACCACCCAGGCGGCGGCGCTGAGTGGAACCCGCCATTGCCCCCGGCCGGATCCGGTGAGAAGCTGCCAGCCGGCCTCACGGAGAGCAAACCGATGCCGGTATGGAATTTTGGCCAGCCCCTGGACGGCGTCGTCCAGGTCGCCAGCACCTGCGAGGACATCCACGAGTCGATGGCCCGGATGACCCGGGAACTGGGGATCGGGCCCTGGTTCCTCATCGAGCACTTTCCGTTCGTCAAGCTCGAGTGCTGGGGCAAGCCTGCGGCCCTCGATATCACGCTGGCGCTTGGCTGTTCCGGACATACCCAGTTCGAGCTGATCCAGCAGAACGATGACCAGCCAAGCGTCTATCGCGACGTGGCCGCCCGTCGCGGCCATGGATTCCACCACTGGGCAGTGGCCGCGGAACCCGCGCGCTACGATGAGGTCGTGGCGAAATACCGGGCCCGCGGCTATGGGCTCGCGATGGACGCCATCGTCGGCGTCGGCGGCAAGGCGGCCTATCTGGACACGTTCGAGGCCCTCGGCGGGTTCATCGAGGTCATCGAGTTCACCCCGGCCGTCGAGGGGCTGTTCAACATGGTCTACCAGGCGAGCGTCGGCTGGGACGGCCGTGACCCGGTGCGTCGCCCCGGCTGAGACCCCGCCTCTGGATTATTCCGCGGGCCGTGTATAGGCTTGGGCCGCGGTCGAAGTACAGGGTGACAGGGAAGATCTGCCTGCGGCCGCCCCGGGGGTGGCTATGGCGGATTCCTGTTCGGCGGAGCACCGGCTGCGGCTGATTGACCGCCTGGCGTCCTGCACCAGTTTTGCGCAGCTGGCTGACCGGGTGCTGGATCCCATCTCGGCGACGGTCCAGGCCTCGAGTTCAGTGTTCATCGAGTTCGCGGAGCGACCCGGCCAGGGCACAGCCGTCGGCCGGCGCAGTTACGTTGGCGCGCGGCCCTGGTCCGTGGACCTGTATGCGGAGCGCTACTTCCGCTCCGATCCGCTGATCGGGCCGGGCCAGGCGCTCGACTGGACCGTGGCTGACGGGACCTCGACCTGCATCAGCCTGCTGCCGGCGACCGGTACCTGGCGTGACGGCGACTATGGCCGGGGTTTCCTGCGTCCCTGTGACATCGCCCATGTTCTGGGCATCCTCGTGCCATTCCGCTCGGTGCTGGGAAGCCAGCTGCTGTGCCTGGGATTCCACCGCCGGCAGGCCGAACGACCGTTCGGTTCCGCCGAGGTCGGGTTGTTGCGGCAGCTCGCGGCGATGATCGGAGCAGTCCTGTCCGGGATCGCCGCGCGTGAAGCCACGGACGTGACTGGCACGCTGCTCGAGCGAACGGCGCGCACCGGCTCCGGTTTCCTGGTCTTCGACGAGGACCTGATGCTGCTGCACGCCGGCGGCAGCGCACTGGCCGACCTCCGCATGAATGATGCCGGGCCCGCGCCCGGGGAGTGCTCCAGCCGTTCCCTGCTCGGCGAGTTGCGGCAGAAGCTGATTGCGGCAACGCCACAATACGGCGCGCCGCCGCTGTGCCTCTCGCTTGCGCGGGGCGGCGAGACCGCGCCGGTGGAAATCGAAATCGAGACCGTTGCCGCGGCCGGTGGCCGGCAGCACATCGCCACGACGATGGTGGCCGGGCGCCAGCGCGACCGCTCCGGCCTGTGGTCCCGGATGGGCTTGACTGGCCGCGAAGTCGAGGTCGCGCATCTGGTCTGCGCCGGACACAGCAACGCGGAGATCGGGCAGTTGCTCGGCATCGCGCTGCGCACCGTCGAGAATCACCTGCGCTCGATCTTCAGCAAGGCCGGGGTTTCCAGCCGCACGCAGCTGGTCGCGCGGGCGCTGCCGTAGCGACGCTTCAGCGCTGCAGTTCCGGAAAGTCCTCTTCCCAGAATTCATGCTCGCGGCGGGCCTGGTCCCCGCGTCCGCGCTCGGCCTCGCGCAGCTCGACCCGGCGGATCTTGCCGGAGATGGTCTTCGGCAGGTCGATGAACTCGAGCCGGCGGATGCGCTTGAACGGTGAAGTACGTTCGCGCACGTGACGCAGGATCGCGAGTGCGGTCGCTCGCGACGGCTCGACCCCCGCCGCCAGCACGACGCAGCCCTTGGGTACCGCGAGCCGCTGCGGATCGGGACTCGGCACGACCGCGGCCTCGACCACGGCCGGGTGCTCGACCAGCACGCTCTCCAGCTCGAACGGACTGATCCGGTAGTCGGAGGACTTGAACACGTCGTCGTTGCGGCCGACGTAGGTGAAGTAGCCATCCGCGTCCTGCGTCGCCACGTCGCCGGTGTGGTAGTGGCCGTGCTGCATCACCGCGGCGGTGCGCGCCGGATCGTCGAGGTAGCCGGGCATCACGCCGGCCGGCCGGCCAGCCAGCTCGACGCAGATCTCGCCCTCGGCGGCGGGGCGGCCGTCGGCGTCGAGCAGGTGGATCCGGTAGCCCGGCGCCGCGCGGCCCATCGAGCCGGGCTTGACCGGCTGGCCGGGGAAGTTGCCGATCTGCAGGGTCGTCTCGGTCTGGCCGTAGCCGTCGCGGATCGTCACGCCCCAGGCGCGCTCGACCCGGGCGATGACTTCCGGGTTCAGCGGTTCGCCGGCCGAGATCAGCTCGCGCGGCCGCCACGGGCTCGTCTCGAGCGGCAGCTGGATCAGCGCCCGCCACACGGTCGGTGGCGCGCAGAACGAGGTGACGCCGCAGCGCTCGAGCACCCGCAGCAGTTCGGCGGCGTCGAAGCGCGCCGCCTGGTGCATGACGATCGTCGCCTCGGCGTTCCACGGCGCGAAGAACGAACTCCAGGCGTGCTTGGCCCAGCCGGGGCTCGACAGGTTCAGGTGCACGTCGCCGGGCTGCAGGCCGAGCCAGTACATCGTCGACAGGTGGCCGACCGGGTAGCTGACCTGGGTATGGACGACCAGCTTCGGCTGCGCGGTCGTGCCGGAGGTGAAATACAGCAGCAGCGGATCGTCGGCGCGGGTCGGGACCGGCGGGGTGAACTCGCTGTCGGCCGCTGCAGGCGTTGCCGCCGGCAGCGCCTGCCAGCCCGGGGCTTTGCCGGCGACCAGCAGCCGCAGCGTATCCGCGGCGCAATCCGCGAAGCGCTCCGCGAAGGCCGGCTCGGTGACGATCGCGCGCACCCGGCCGCGGTCGATGCGGTCGCGCAGGTCGGCCGGCATCATCAGCGTGGTCGTCGGGACCAGCGGGCAGCCGAGCCGGATCGCGGCCAGCATCACCTCCCACAGCGCCGGCACGTTGCCGACCATCAGCAGGATGCGGTCGCCGGGTGCCAGGCCAGCGGCGTGCAGCCAGCGGGCGGTGCGGCAGGAGCGCCGGCGCAGTTCCTCGAACGAGAGGCACTGCTCCGCGCCGCCGTCGGCGACGATCCTGAGCGCGGTGCGCTCGTTGCCGCGCGCGATCTCGTCGAACCAGTCCTGCGCCCAGTTGAAATGCTCGAACCGCGGCCACTCGAACCCGGCGCAGGCACGCGCGTAATCCGCCCGGTGGGCAAGCAGGAAATCGCGGGCCTGGCGGAACGCGGCGGTCATCGGGAAAAGGGGACAGTCCCCTTTTTCAGATGAACATCAGCACTGACTTGGTCTCGGTGTACATCTCGATGTTGCCGTAGGCCATCTCGCGGCCGATGCCGGACTCCTTGAAGCCGCCGAAGGGCAGCGCGGCATCGACCACGTTGTGGGCGTTGACCCACACGGTGCCGGCCTGCAGGCGCGGGATCAGCCGGTGCACGGTCGAGAGGTCGTTTGACCAGATGCTGGCGGCGAGGCCGTAGCGTGTGCCGTTGGCGAGGCGCACGGCCTCGTCGAGGTCGTCGAACGGCGCGACCACCAGCACCGGCCCGAAGATCTCCTCGCAGACGACTGCCATGTCCTCGCGGGTATCCACGAGCACGGTCGGTTTGACGAAGTAGCCCTTGCCTGGCGCCGGGCCACCACCGGCCACCGCGCGCGCACCGGAGGCGAGGCCCGACTCGATGTAGCGGCAGACGCGGTCGCGCTGCTCGGCCGAAACGAGCGGCCCCATCTGCGTGGTCGGATCGAGGCCCGGTCCGAGCTTCATCTGGCTGGCGATGCCGGCAACGCCCTCGACGACTTTGTCGAACACCTTGCGATGGGCATAGAGCCGCGAACCCGCGGTGCAGACCTGGCCGTGGTTGAAGAAGATGCCGCCGGCGAGACCCTCGATCGCCAGGTCGAGGCTCGCGTCCGCGAGCACGATCATCGGCGACTTGCCGCCGAGTTCCAGCGATACGCGGGTGAGGTTGTCCATCGCCGCGTGGCCAATGCGCTTGCCGACCGAAGTCGAGCCGGTGAAGGCGATCTTGCTGATGCCGGGGTGGCGGGCGAGCGCCGCGCCGGCCGTGTGGCCGTAGCCGGTGACGACGTTGAGTACGCCCGGCGGGAAGCCGGCCTCGAGCACGAGTTCGGCAAAGCGCAGCGCCGAAAGCGGCGTCTGCTCGGCGGGCTTCAGCACCACCGTGCAGCCAGCCACGAGCGCCGGCGTCACCTTCCAGATGGCCATCAGCAGCGGAAAGTTCCACGGGATGATCGCGCCGACCACGCCGATCGGTTCCTTGCGGGTGAAGGCAAAGGTCTTGACGCCCGGCATCGGCGGCGAGACCTCGATCGTGCTGCCCTCGATCTTGGTGGCCCAGCCGGCCATGTAGCGGATGAAGCTGACCGAGGAGCCGACGTCGACGATCTGCGCCATCATCACCGACTTGCCGTTGTCGAGCGCCTCGAGCTGCGCGAGCTCCTCGGCATGCGCCTCGACCAGGTCTGCCAGCTTCAGGATCAGCTTCTCGCGCACGGTCGGGTACAGGTCGCGCCAGGACGGGGCGGCAAAGGCCTCATGCGCGGCGCGGACCGCGCGCTCTATGTCGGCCTCGCCACCGGACGGGACCGTGGTCAGCAGCTCTTCGCTGGCCGGGTCGACGACGTCGATGGTCTCGCCGGAGGCGGCCGCAACCCAGTCGGCACCGATCAGCATGCGTCTTGGCGCGCTGATGAAATCGCGGACGGAAGGATTCAGTGGATAGCGGGCCACGGCCCCGGATGGTTTGCTGGACATGATCGATGACCCCCGAAGTTGAGGGTTGATCATAGCACTGCGGACCCGCCTGCCAGCCACCCCCCGGCCGGGGTAATCTGAGTGGAATTCCCTAGGCTCTTCGCCAGCGGTCCAGCGTCAACAGCCGGACGAGGTGCCAGAAGTTGTTGGCGGTCCAGTACAGGACCATGCCGGCGGGGAAGGTATAGAAGAGAAGTAAGAATGCCGCGGCCAGCCACAGCAGATGGCGTCGCTGCTTCGCCAGCAGTTCCGGCGCGAGCGACGCGTCCCGCTGCACCAGGGCGGCCACGATCGTCAGTGCGGTCATCAGGAACGGCAACAGGTTCAGGTGCGAGCCGAAAAAGGGGACTGTCCCCATTTCTGCGAAGAGGTCGGGGCTGGCGAGGTCCGTGATCCACAGGAAACCGGCGCCGCTCAGCGCGTAGTTGTCGGCGAGCATGTGGTAGGCAGCGATGAACACCGGGACCTGGATCGCAAAGCCCGCGAGGCTCTTCAGCGTGAACAGCGGGTGCACGCCCAGGTCGGCGTAGGCTCGCAGCACGCGGCGGTGGGCTTCCTCGCCGCGGAACTCGCGGCGGATTTCCGCGAGCCGCGGTTGCAGCCGGCTCTGGATCTGGTTGACCTGCCGCTGCCAGCGGTCGGCGACCGCCGTCAGTGGCGCCAGCAGGATCTTGACCGCCAGGGACAGCAGGATGATCGCGAGGCCGGCGACCGGTACGACCGAGGAAATCAGCTCCAGCAGCCGCCGGAGTCCGATGGAGAGCCAGCGCAACGGCTGCCACTGGCCCGTAAACAGCATCCCGGTGAGCGCAGGATCGACCGATTTCAGGGCCTGCCAGTCCATCGGGCCGGCGAAGAACTCCAGCTCCGTCGTCCCGGCCGGGAGGTGCCAGGTCATGGCCCGTTCGCTCCAGCCCGGCGCAGCGGCCGTGATGCTCATCGGCACCGAGGGCCGGGCGAGCCAGGCCTGGAAACGGGAGCGGAACCCGGCCCATTCGGTCGCCGCGACCGGACCGGGAATCTCCAGGGCCGGATCCTCGGCCAGCAACTCCTGACCATCGAGCGAGACCCGTAGCGCCTGCACCTTCGAGAACGCGGCACCGAAGCCCGGCAGCTGCGGCGGGATGAACGCCGGGCCCGTGACCATCCGGAGCGCGACCTCGCCCTGCGCCTCGATGGTCATCCGGACGGTGCCGTGGATGGTACTGCGGACGGTGCCGGGCACCGTGCCGACCCATTCCATGCGGCCGGCGCCCGGTCCGACCAGCAGCTGCTGCCGCGCACCGGGCTCCGCGCAGGGACGATCGCAGGCCAGCCAGTAGACCGGCAGTCCACCGGCGCGGGCGAAGCGCAGCACCTGGTTGCCGGCCCGGAGTTCGGTCTGGGCTTCGGCCGCGGCGCCAGCCCTGGCCAGCAGCGCCAGCGCGAGACACGCGAGGCCGGCGGCCAGCAGGCCGGTCCGGGTCACCGATAGAACCGGCGCATCGCAGCGACGGCCTCGGCCAGGACCCGGCCGTCGGCGGCGGTCCGGGGTATCGGCCGGTAGTCCGGGCCCAGTACCTCGACGTAGCCTCCCGGATACGCGGCGGTCACCCGTCCCGGTTCGACGACCGCGTGTGAGACGTAGCTGCCGGTGATGATCCAGTCCCAGCTCTGCCCCAGGAAGAGATTGCGCCCGAGCGCATAGTCGGCAGGGTCGTTCGTACAGCCGAAGAGATCCTGCAGCAGCGTCACCGGCAGATCCATGTGCGAGCTGCGGTGCTCGCGGCGCCCGGGTTCGCGTTCGGGCCAGCGGATCGAGAGCACCGAGCGGAGCTGGGCCGCGCTGTAGTTGCTCGCATGGCCGATGTAGCCGAGTCCGTTGTCATCGAACTCGTAGCCGTGGTCGCTGGCGACGATGACCACCGTGTCCTCTGCGAGCCCGGCGCCGGCGATGGCATCGAAGACCCGGCCGAGTTCCACGTCGATGATGCCGAGCGATCGCCGGTAGCGCCGCCAGTCCTCGCGGGCCTCGGCGTTGCCGGTGAAGCGCTCGTCGAGCGGCAGCGTCTCCGCCGGATCGGCCGACATTTCCGCGCGCGGTGGGTCGTAATACAGGAAGCCGAAGAACGGCTGGTCCTGCGGTCGCCCCCCGAGCCAGGCCAGCCAGTCGCGCGTGACCTGCCGGTTGCGCTCGACATTGGTCTGCGAAGAAGGCTGTGGCGGCAGCCCCGGAACACCGGCGAAGATCGTGCGGTCGATCGCCGTCGGCGAACCGAAGCCCGGCGCTGCGAAGAGCGCCAGCTCGTATCCGCGCTCGCGCAGCAGGCGCATCAGCTCCGGCGGTTGCTGCACGCCGTAGAAGGCCTCCTCATAGGTGCTCGGCAGCCCGTAGAACAGCGAGAACAGCCCGGCTCGTGAAGAGTTGCCACCACTCCAGTGGTTGGCGAAGTCCGTTGCGCCGGCCTGCCAGTCCACGAAGCGGGGCATCAGCCCCGGATGCACCGCATCCGGCCGCAGGCCGTCGACGATGACGATCATCAGGTTGGCCGCAGCCGCAGCACCGGCACCATTGCCGCAATGCAACGGTGACAGCGGATACCGGAGCTGGCCGCTCTCCGCGCCCTGGGCCTGCTGCAGCAGGCGCTGGCGCTCGACCATTTCCGGATTCACCAGGCCGAGCTGGGCGAGGCGGCGCTTCGCGTGGATCGGATAATAGGACGGCAGGTAGCGGGTCAGCTGGGTCACCGAAATGCGGCCGACCGCGTCGGCCCACATGTGGATACTCTGGCCGATGAACCAGGCGGCGAACAGCATGAGTGCGAGGCGGCGCCCGCCGCGCGCTGGCCGGGCGTCGATCCAGCGGCAGACATGGCCGGCGAGCATGGCCTCGAAGGCCAGCGCCACCAGTGCGATCACCGCGATGAACAGCCACGTGCCCGGCTCGAACAGCATGATGATCAATGGCGTCAGGTGGTAGCGCTGCTCGGCGAACACGCTGGAGTCCATGACCAGCGCCGCGAGCGACAGCGCCGCGAGCGCGACCGCCACCGGGACGACCACGGCCCGCCGCGGCCAGAGCAGCGCGAGTGGTATCACCAGAAGGCCGGCCGGCAGCACCGCGAGCGTGACGAAGTGGCCGGTGTAGGCCAGTACGAGGTAGATGATCCCGAGCGGATCCGGATCGAACGGGTAATGCCACAGGTAGCGCAGGCCGACGAGCCCGAAGAGTAGGGCGTTCGCCAGCGCGAACCAGCCGGCGAAGCGCAGCAGCTGCCGGCGCGGCGCAGCACCTGCGGTCCCTGGGCTCGTCGTCATGCGGCGGCTCCCGGCCGCGAGCCCGTACCGATGCCGCGCTGCCTCGCGGCAATCTCCGCGACGGCGCGGGCGCCAGCCGCGCCGCTGTGGCCGAGGTTGTACAGGCACCGCTCGCGCAGTGCCGCAATCCGGACGCGGAAGCGCTCTGGATCGCGGACCAGCTCGCGGATCAGCATGGGTGCCCGCGCGAGTTCGCCCGGGGCCAGGACCGCGCCCAGCTCCTTGCGCACCTCGCTCTCGAAGGGCTCGATGCCGAGCGTGCGCCAGTTGGGGTTGCGCGATTTCAGCGGCAGATCGATATACAGCACGGGTTTTTCGAGTCCGAGGCCGTAGTCGAGCCCGGCGCCCGACCAGTCGGTGATCATCACGTGGGAGTCGAGGAGCGAATCACTCTCGCTCATGCGCTCGACCAGCCGGAAGCGTGGATGGCCGGCGTGACGGGCCGTGATCCGGTCGATGACCTCGGGCGTCTGCCAGCGGGTCTGGAAATGCGGCCGCAGGGTCAGCGTGAAGCCGGCCTCCAGCAGGATCCCGACCAGTTCGGCGCCACAGCTGTTCAGTATCGTCTGCGGTCCCCAGGAGGGTGCGAGCAGCACGTGCAGGTCGGCAGGAGTCGCGATCGCCGGCGGATCGCGGCGCTCCGCCATCAGCTGTTCGACGCGGTGATAACCATGGGGAATGAGTTCCTTGGGCCTGAGGCCAGCCCGTTCCTCGCGCCGGCGGATCTCCCGCAGCTGATGCGGGCCCGCGCACAGGATCGTGTCGTAGTGGTCGTAGGAGTCCTCGCGGTCCGCGACGTGGGTGCTCACCAGCGAATGGTTCATGAACACATAGTGCACCGGATGGATCGAGCGCCGGAGGTTCAGCACCTGCAGGTCCAGCAGCTGGGTCAGCAGCACATCGGCCCTCAGGAACTGGAAGAACCAGGTGCGCAGCCAGCCCTTGCCGATGCAGAAAGGCAGGATACCCGGGTGGCCCTGGTGCAGGCCCGGATCCTCCGGGTCCGAGGACACGTAGCACAGGACGAGGCCCAGCGGTCCGGCGAGTTCCAGGACGACCGGCCGGAAGTGATGCCAGTCCTGCCCGCTCTCCGCGTACACCACGAGGTTCCTGGCAGCCCCCGGCAGGCGGCCGAAGCGCCGGTAGTCACTCCAGTGCCGCGGCATCAGCCTCCCGGCGGTTCGCCGCCGTCGCGGCGCCGGAACAGGGATTTCAGCTTGTACCACCAGGTCTTCAGGGCAAGCGCGACCGTGGCGAAAATACCGATGATCGCCGACAGGATCATGCTGCCAGTGCTGGGGTCCAGGTAGGCGTGGGCCGCCGGAGCCGCCGACAGCAGCACGATCAGCATGGCAGTAGTGACCGTGCCGGCCCTGGCGCTCTTCATCATCACCCCGCTGGTCCCGGATGGGCGGCCGCCATTGTCATCCAGAAGCGCCATCGCTGGGAAGCGCGCGGTCGAGCGCTGCGATTGCGGGGTAGAGCGTCTCCCGGGCGCGGCGCAGGTGACGGGCGTCGTCGATCTCGCCCCACAGCAGGTCCGGCACGACCGGGCAGGGGATCGGCCACTCCCGTGCCGCGGCCACGAGGCAGTCGGTCTCGTAGTCGTAAAACAGCGAGTGCGCGAAGGCCGCCGCGGCGATCGTGCGCATCCGCGAAAAAAGTCCCGCTGAGATCTTCGAAATGCCGACCAGCTCGCCCGCCACTGGTGCGGTGAGCTGCGCCGGGTCCTTCGACATGTCCGCCAGCAGGCCATCCCGGGTCGCAACGAACACTTCGTCCCCGGCCGCCGTCGGTCCCGACAGCAACACCGCGTCCGGCGCCGGATGCGCGAGCAGAACCGCGAGCGCGCGCGGCTCGTAGACCAGGTCCGACTCGAGCAGCAGGAACGGGCCGCTGGTGAGCGTCGCCGCGCGATCGAGCGAAACCATGCTGCCGGATTCGGCAAAGCGCTCGTTGTGCACTGTGCGGATCACAGCCGGCCAGCTGCGCGCGAGTTCCTCGTAATCGGTCGCGGCATGACCGGTGACGATCACAACCTCCCGGATATCGTGAGCGACGAGCCGCCGGATGGATTCCACGATGATCGGCTGTTCGCCGAGCCGCAGGAAGCCCTTGGGCCGGTCGCGCCATTCCGCGGCCAGCCGCGTGCCGCGGCCCGCGGCCAGGATCACCGCCGTATGGATCGGGCCGGTCACGACGCGGTCGTGGCAGCGCCCGGCCCGAGCACGGCGCCGAGCGCCACCTCGAGACGCTCGAGATCGCCGGCGCCGATGTCGCCCATCACGGCGATGCGGAAGATGGCCGGCGACAGCCGGCCCTGGCCCGCGTAGATCACGAAGCCGCGGGCTTTCAGTTCCGCGTGCAGCCGCGCGTAATCGGTCCAGGCGGGCACGCGATACGAGCGCAGCACGCAGGAATAATCGGCCTCCGGCAGCAGCGCGGGTACGCCGAGCTTCGTGAGTTCCTGGTGGATGCGTCCGGCGCGCTCGCGGTACAGCCGCCGGCGCTGCTGCCAGCCGCCGGCCTCCGCATGCTCCCGCAACGCCTCATCGAGCGCGAAGGCGACCTGCACCGCCTGCGTGAACGGCGAGTAGCCCTCGGCCTGCTGGGCGCGGTGATAGCTGCGCAGGTCGAAATAGAGGCTGCCGACCGCGGGTCCCGGTTCCGCCCACACGGAGCGCTCCGCGAGCACGAACGACAGGCCGGCCACGCCATGCAGGCACTTGTTGGCGGTACCGGCGAGCGCCTTCAGGTTCCAGGCCGCGGCGTCGATGCGCTCGGCACCGAAGCTGCTGACGGCATCGAGCAGCAGGCCGGCATCGTACCGGCGGCACAGCGCGCCGATCGCGTCGAGATCCGTGAGCCGGCCGGTGGTCGTCTCGTGATGGACGACCGCCACCTGCCGGATCCCCGGATCCCCGGCGAGCCGGCGTTCGAGCGCGCCGAGGTCCACCGCGGCGGTCCAGTCACCGCCGAGTACCTCATGGGGCCGGCCGTGCGCGGCGAGGATCGCCGTCATTCGCTCGCCGTAGACGCCGTTCGCGACGACCAGCGTACGGCTGTCGCGGGCGGCGAATGTCGCGAGCATCGCCTCCACTGCCGCCGTACCGGAGCCGGTCATCAATACGGCGTCGAAGCGGCCCGCCAGGTCCGCGTAGACGGCCGCGAGGCGCTGGTTGATGTCCTGCACGAGTGCCGCGAACTCCGGCTCGCGGTGGCACCAGTCGCCGCGGGCGAGTGCCGAGCGGACGCGTGCGGAGAGCGTCACCGGGCCGGGATTCAGCAGGATCGTGCGCTCAGGCATCGCCGCAGCCCTGCAGTTGGGCACGGAAGCGCGCGGCGACCTCGACCGGTGATTGTTTCGGCCGCGGCAGTTTTTCCGGAATCCCCGCCCGGATCGGCGCGTGTATGAAGCGCAGTCCAGCGGCGGAACTGGCCACGAGCCGGCCGAGCGCGGCCGGATCGTTGACCAGCGCCGTTTCCGGGTAGCCGGAGGCTGCGGCGGCGGCGCAGAAGTCCACATTGCGGGCGACCGTCGCCTGCCCGCCGGTCGATTCGTGCATGCCGTTGTCGAGCAGCAGGTGCAGCAGGTTCGGCGGCCGCTCGGCGCCGAGCGTCGCGAGCACGCCGAGGCGCATCAGCAGCGCGCCGTCGCCATCGATGACGATGATGCGTCGGCGTGGCTGCGCGAGCGCGAGGCCGAGGCCGAAGCTCACCGCACAACCCATCGAACCCACCATGTAGAGCTGGTTCGGCCGGTCGTCCAGCGCATAGAGTTCGCGCCCGCAGAAGCCGGTGGTCGCGATCACCAGATCCCGGGGCTGCAGCGCAGCCTGGATCGCGGCCAGCATCTGCTGGCGGGCCGCGACCGGCGCGACGGCGGCGCCGGCAGCGGATGCGCGCGGCAAATGCAGCGGCGGCGCGGCGTCGAGCTTCGTCTCGGCCACCGCACCCTTGCTCATGACGAAGGCGAACGGCCGGCTTTCGCTCTCGAAGTGCCGGGTGGCGGCGTCGAGGGCCGCTGCGATCTCCCCGGTCGCGGCCGGGAATGGGCGCCAGGGAATGTCCATCAGTTCCAGCAGCCGTGGCGTGATCTCGCCCATCAGCTCGTGCTGCGGCTCGTCCGCCGCACCGCCCGGCTGGCCGCGCCAGGTGACGATCAGCAGCACCGGCAACCGGAAGGTCCAGGTCAGCGAGGTCAGCGGATTCACCGCATTGCCGAGGCCCGAGTTCTGGAACATCGCGATCGCGCCCCGGCCGCCGAGCACGGCGCCGGCGGCGATCGCCACCGCATCGCCCTCGTTGACCGCGCCGACGTAGCGCAGCGCGCGGTCGCTCAGTACCTGGTTGATGAAGGGCGTCAGGTAGGAGCAGGGCACGCCGGTATACAGCGAAAAACCGCGCCCGGCCGCGGCGCCGATGAATTCCCGCGCCGTGATCACGCGAAACGCCCGGCCGCGAGCACGTCGGCCACGCTGTCCACATCGAGCCAGTGACCGGTCGTGTAGATCACGCGGACCTTCTCGCCGGCGGCGACCATCCGGTTCAGCAGCTCACTGAGCCCGGCGCGGCGCCCGCTCGGTTCCGCGATCATCGCCGCGACCAGCTCGCCCAGGCGCGGCACGGCTCCCGCGCGTACGCGCAGGAAACCCATCCACTCGCCATGGCACTCCGGTTCCGCGATGCCGGGATCGCAGCGTTCCAGCCAGATCTCGCGGTAATAGGCCTGGCGCGAGTGCCCCTCGGAACAGCGCACGTAGTCGGCGCCGCGGCCGCGGTTCGCGGACTCGCGCCAGTCGGCGTCCACGACGATCACGAAGTCATCGGCCGGTTCGGCCAGCAGGTCGATGATGTAGCGCCGGAAGATCACGTCGCCGTAGGAGACATACAGGTCGCCGCCGGCTTCGCCGGGATGTTCCAGGCCGCGGGCGAGCGACCACAGCTCGCCGGTGTCCTCGTATTCGGCGTTGTCCGCATAGTGCAGGCCGGGCAGGGCGACGGCCGCGGGCAGGTAGCCGCGCACGACCGTCAGGTTCTTCAGGCCGGCGGCATTGTAGGCCGTGACAATGTGGGCCAGCAGCGGTTGGCCGCGGACCTCGACCATCGTCTTCGGCCGGTCGGCGGTCAGCTCACCGAGCGCGCTGCCCCGCGAGGCGGCGAGCACGATCGCCCGATCGTTGCGCTCCCGGCGCGGCAGGTAGCGTTCCTCCGCGGCCTCGAGCTCCGAGGCGCCCTGCAGCCGGAAGATCTCCGCGACCGGAGCAATGCGGTCCTCGACCGACAGCAGTGTCTGCTCGCGGGCGAGCGTCGCCGCGCAGGCCTGCATCGCCGGAATGGCTGCGCGCAGCAGGTGGTTGGCCCAGATCGCGATCGAGAAGCCGGCCTCGCGGAATACGTCGGTCGGCGTGCTGTAGTACTTGGTCGGCACGATCAGCACCGGGCTGCGGTCGCCCCACTCGCGCTTGAAGGCCAGCACCTCGCGCGGCGTCGCCAGCGCGCTGTGGATCAGGATGCCGTCGGAGCCCGCGGCGTGATAGGCCTCGGCGCGGCGCAGCGCCTCGCCAAGGCCCCAGCCGGCGATGAAGGCCTCGATGCGCGTGATCAGGCAGAAATCGTCGTCGCGCTGCGCGTCCTTGCCGGCGCGGATGCGGCTGCAGAACTCGTCGATCTCCGCGAGTTGCTGGCGCTCGCCGCCGATGAAGCTGTTGGTCTTCGGATAGAGCTTGTCCTCGATGCATACGGCGGCGACGCCGCGCTCCTCGAGCTTGCGCACCAGCCGGCGCACGTTGTTGAAGTTGCCATAGCCGGTATCGCCATCGAGCAGGATCGGCAGCGTGGTCGCATCCGCCATGAACTCGAGCATCTCGAGGACCTGGGTCCACGAGGCCTCGTTGCTGTCGCGCACGCCGTACTGCGCCGACAGGCAGAGTCCCCCGGCCCACAGTCCCCTGAATCCGGCCTCCTCAGCGATGCGCGCGCTGATGCCGTTGTGAGCCTCGAGCAGGAACTCGAGTTCTGGCCCCTGCAGCAGGCGCCGGAAGCGCGTAGTCCTGCGTTCGGTCGCGGTCACCGGCGCTCCAGCGCGGCGCAGATCGTCACGAAACCCATCACCATGCCCTCCGCCTGCCAGTAGTCCGCCGGAACACCGGCAGTTGGCTGTCTGTCCAGACAGGCCGCCCCGGCAATCGTGCGGATGCAGTGACCCGGTCGGGACCGGTCAGGAGAATAGCGCGACGAGGGGCCCCAGGCCATCCAGGACCGCATTCGGAGCCGCAGCGGCCCCCGCGCGGGTGAAGTCGTCGCGGCTGCTCAGGCCGGTGGTTACAGCGAGGGCCAGCGCGCCGGCGCTGCGCGCCATGCGCATTTCCAGGGCCGGATCGTCACCGATCACCACAGTGTGCGCACACGCCACACCAGGCAATCCCATCATCCGGACCGCGCATCGGAGCGCCGTGCCGGACGGCTTGCCGAGCACGCGTGCGCGTCGTCCGGTCATCGCCCGCAGCATCGCGTTGATCGCGAAGCTCGCGCCAATGGCCCGGCCGCCCTGAGTCGCGAAGAACGGCACGTTCGAGGCGGTCGTCAGGATGGCACCCGCCCAGACGTCACGGCAGGCTGCCTCGAGATCGGGAAACGTGAATTCCCGGAACCACCCGGTGAAGACTGCCTCGACGCCCGCCGCCGGTTCCGCCGGTCCGACGATTTCCAGCCCAGCCTCGCGCAATGGTCCCTGGACACCGTCCAGGCCGAGCACTCGGATCCGCCGGATGCGACGCCGCCGGAACCAGTCGGCCGCGACTGACGAGGGTGTCATCATTTCCTCATCGTGCACGTCGAGACCGGCGTGGCGCAGGATGCCCGCGTAGACCGCGGGCACCTTCGCCGTACCGTTCGTGAAGATCCGGAATGGGATCCCGCGCCGCCGTAGCAGCGCCAGCAGCTCCACCGCGCCGGGCAGCGGGCGATGCCCCGCGTTGGAGGAATCGCCGAGCACCAGCGTCCCGTCCATGTCGAACACGACCGCGCGCGCGCCATGTACGCGGTCGGCCAGGGCGCCCTGCAGCTCAGGCAACTGAGGGCCCGGAATGCAATGCCAACCGGAATCCCGGTCCTGCGACGACCAGGTCGCGCACCGCGGGTCGGGCGGCCATCTCACGCAGCAGCTTCAGCAGCGGCGCTGACTCCGGTGAATAAGTGGCCCGGCTCGGGCCAGCCCGCAGCATAGCCTCCACCTGCTCGCCCGGCATGACCGCGCGCAGCAGGAATTCCTCCTCGTCCAGATGCGGGCCGAATTGCCGGCGCAGCTCCGCCAGCGTGGGAAAGTCCGGCTCGGTCGCGAGTTCCCGGGCCCGCGGGCGATCGAGAATGGCTGCTTCCACCGCGCGGTCCACCGGTCGGGTCGGCCGTCCGAACTTGCCAAGGACGTAGCGGATCACCTGGTCCGACACCTGGCTGTAGCGGCTCGTGCCGATGACATTGAAGAGCGCCTGGCTCAACACCATCTGCGGAAACGGCGTGACCATGATGGGCAGACCCAGGTCGGCACGAACGCGCTCCGTCTCGACGATTACCTCCGGAAAACGATGGCCGAGGTTCAGCTCCTCGAGTTGTCGTCGGGTCGTCGTCATCACGCCGCCGGCGATCTGGTGTCGCAGGAAGCTGGCGTCGAAGGGCTGCGGCGTACCCGGCGGCAGGCCCTCGGCCTGCGCGAGGCCCCACCAGTAATCGCTGATGGTCCCCAAAATTGCCGCGTCGATCGGAACGTCATGGCCCGCCTCTCGCAGGTTCGCGAGCATCCTCCCGGCCTCTGGCAACGAGCTGCCCTCGCCCAGTGGGCCGATTCCGACGTGCACGGCCGAGATCGTGCCCGTTTCGACTGCCGCCAGCGCCGCGAAGGGTCCGTAGCCGATCGTACAGTGCGAATGAATCTCCAGTGCCTTGACGCCGATCACGGCCTTCACGGCGCGCGCCAGGCTGCGTGCGCGCTCCGGGGACAGCAGCCCACCCGGATCCTTCAGGTAGAACAGGTCGACGTCCGGATTCCCGGCCAGCTGCGCAGCGAAATTCGCATAGAACGGGTCGTCGTGAAGATCCGACAGCGTGAAGGTCAGTGCGACCATCACCTCCGCATCACCCTCTTCCTTGATGATCCTGGAAGCCTCGATGACAGCAGGCACATCGTGCATCGGATCGAGCATGATGAATCGCCGGATGCCGTTCTGTTGCAGCCGGCGGTACACGAGCCGCATGAACTCCGGGTCGGCCTGCTGCCAGGCGATGAAGCGCAGGCCGGTGGTAATGAACTGCAGGGGCGTGCGCGGCATGGCCGCGCGCGCCCGCCGGATCCGTTCCCAGGGGTTATTGCGGAAGTACCGCACGGCGACTGCCATGTGGCTCGAGGAAGTGAAATCGATCGCCCGGAATCCGGCGCGATCCATCTTGCCGGCGATCTGCAGCATCTGTGCGGTGTTGAGCCCGGTGGCGCCCCACAGGCTCTGGTTGCCGTCGCGCATGGAAACGTCGACGAGCCCGATCTCAGTCATGGCCCATGCCCTCGAAGAAGCGCGTATCGACCCCACCTGCCAGGAACCGCGGATCCGCCGCGATCCGCCGCTGCAGCCCGGCCGTGGTTTGGACGCCCTGAATGTCGAGGCACTCGAGCGCCTCGCCCAGGCGCGCAACCGTCTCGCTGCGGTTGCTTCCGGCAACAATCACCTTGCCGAGCAGGGAGTCATAGTACGGTGGAACGACGCTGCCCCTGGCAATGTGGGTATCGACGCGAATGCCGGGCCCGGCTGGCCAGCAGGCACGCGACACCCGGCCCGGACAGGGCCGGAAATCACGGCGCCAGTCCTCGGCATTGATCCGCACCTCGATGGCGTGGCCACTGCACTTCACATGGTCCTGGGTGATCCCGAGCGGCTGGCCCTCCGCGACCAGCAGTTGCTGCTCGACCAAGTCGATCCCGGTGATGGCTTCGGTGACAGGGTGCTCCACCTGGATGCGCGCGTTCATCTCCAAGAAATAGAACTCAAACCCGTCACAGTCCACCAGGAACTCAACGGTGCCGGCACCACGATAGTGCAGGTGTCGGGCCAGGCGCACCGCTGCCGCCGTCAGTGCGTCGTGCACGGCTGCGGGCAATCCCGGTGCCGGTGCCTCCTCGACGAGCTTCTGGAAGCGCCGCTGGATCGAGCAGTCACGAGTTCCCAGGTGGATGGCGCGCTGCCCATCGCTAAGTACCTGTACCTCCACGTGGCGTCCGTGCCCGATGAATCGTTCGACGTAGATCCTGGGGTCGCCGAAGGCGGCACGAGCCTCGGCCATCGCCAGGTCGATTTGATGATCCAGGTCGCCGGGCCGCTCGACCTTCTTCATGCCCCGCCCGCCGCCGCCCGCAACCGCCTTGAGCAGCAATGGGTAGCCGGTGTCTGCGGCACGCCTGTGCACGGCCTCTCGATCCGCGGCTTCGCCGCCAGGAACTACAGGCAGGCCAGCCTCGGCGCCAATGCGCCGCGCCATCAGCTTGTCGCCCATCGCCTGCAGGCTGACGACATCCGGCCCTGTGAACCGGATGCCGGCGATGCCCAGTGCCTGAGCGAAAGCCGCGTTCTCGGACAGGAAGCCATATCCCGGATGCAGGGCATCCGCGCGTGCCTGCCGGGCCGCGGCGACGATGTTGTCGATCGAGAGGTAACTCGTGGAAGACGGCGCTGGACCGATACCGACCACCTCGTCCGCGAGGCAGGTCGGCAATGAAGTCAGATCCGCCGCGGAAGCGCCAAGGATCGTCGTCATGCCGAGCCGGCGCGCAGTCCTGATCACGCGCAGTGCGATCTCTCCGCGATTGGCGATGAACAGGCGGTGGATCATGGCCCGTCGGGCTGGATGCGAATGAGCGCTGCCTGTGCGTCGACTGCGCCGGCGTTGTCGACCAGGATGGCCACGACGATGCCGGTGATGCCGGCGTGCACTGGGCTCATCAGCTTCATGGTCTCGATAATGCCGATGACGGTCTCCATGCCGACCCGGTCGCCAACCTCGACGAACGGCGGAGCGCCGGGCTGCGGCGCGCGATAGAACGTGCCGGGCAGAGGCGCCAGGACCACGTGCAGGTTTTCTCCGTCCGCGGGCGGCAGCGTCGCCGCGGGTGTGAAGCGATCGGAGGCGGCTGCAGGGGTGGAATCCTCGGTCCGTTCCGGCCATTCCCAGGACTGTACCCAGCCGCTCCCGGATCGCGACACCGACAGCTTGTAGTGGCTGAGGCCGATCTCGAAGCGCTCGTAGGGAGTACGATCGAGGATCGCGACGATCTCGGCGACATCCTCTGGCGTGAGCGGCAGGCCTGCGGTCACGCGCTGATCCTCGACCTCGTCAGGTCTCGCACGGCGTCCGCCAAAGCGTCCGCGAAGACCGCATCGTTGATGTGCGAGTCGATACGGCGCACCTGCACCGCAGGCGGGAACATCCGCTCGACGTAGTCGGCGAACTTTGGCGGCAGCGACGGATCGTGCAGATGGCCCTCGGTGCTGTCGTGATGGGAAAATCCGTGGAGAGGCACGAAGAAGCGTACCGGGCCGGCAGCGCTTCGCAGCATCTGCGCCAGATGATCCGCCAGTCGTTGCAGATCTGACTCGGTCGTGCGCACCGCCGTCAGCGCGGCGTTGTGGACATGGAAGCGGCGACCCTCGAACGGGCGGTCGCCGGTCGCCATCGGCGTCGGCATGATGTAGAAGTCAACATTGCCGGGGGCGAAGACCGTCGGAATTCCGCGTCGGATCCCGGCCGTCGCACGCTCGGCGCCGGCGCTGCAGATGCCGTTGTTCAGGTAATCATTCAACTCGACCAGTGACAAGTCGACGATCGCCACGACCTCACGCTCGGCCGCGATGGAGTCGAGAGTTCGGCCACCGTTGCCCGTGGTGTGAAAAACCATCACTTCAAAACCATCGCCCTCCAGCGCCTCGCGCAGCCGGCGCAGGCAGCGCTCGGTCGTCCCCAGCGTGCTGACCAGCACCAGCGGACGGGCGCCGGCCGGGCTCGGCGAGTAGTGCTGCGCCATGCCGGCCAGCCCGAAGGCGCCATTGCGGTACACCTCGCGCGTGATGCTGTTGACGCCCGAGATATCGCAAACGGAGTTGAGCATCGCGATGTCCTTGAGTCCCACGAACGGCTCGGTCAGTCCCGAGGCCAGCGTGGAAATCATCAGCTTCGGCATCCCGTAGGGGAATGCGCGCATTACGGCGGTGCTCAGAGTGGTGCCCATTGAACCGCCGATCGACAGGATGCCGGACAGTCCCCGACGCCGGTGCACTTCCAGGGCACAGCGGGTGGCACCGGCGATCATGACCTCCTGGATCTTGCCCTCGTGGCCGATCGCCCGGATCTCCTCGAGTGTCTTTCCGGCAGCGGCGGCGATCTCCTCTGGAGGGATCTCGGCGCCACCCACGGTTCGACGGACGCTCGGATCGAGGTGGATCACCTCGCATCCGGCTTCCTCCAGGCACTGGCGCAGGAAGCGCCCCTCGACTTCCTTGGTGTCCTGCGTGACGATCAGCAGGACGCGCGGCTTGGCCCGTGACATCGAATGCCCCCTGTAATTCGAAGTAAACCATTGCGGCGGCCCTGTGGTCGGGTCGCGTGCAGATGCTAGCGCGTCGCCTCAATGGGTTCTTTGATGCGCCGGAAGATGAGTTGGACAATTCGGAAGCCGGAGCCCTGATTCGCGCCACAGGGCCGCCCGGCTGGATCCAGACAGCGGGATTGCCGCGTCGTCCAGCCGCTTCCGAATTGTCCAACTCAACTTCCGATGCATCAAAGACCGTGCCACTGCGACACGCTACCATTCCGACGCGATCCGGCCAGGTGGCCGCGGTTCCACCAGCGCTGCCGGATGGTTACTCCGGAGCTGAAGAAACAAAGGGGAAGTCATGCACCGTTTCATGCAAGTGCTTACGTTGGGCCTGGCGGCTATCGGGTCCGCGGTGGCGCAGGCGCCTGCCTCGACTTCGGGCGGCGAGGAACTCCAGGAAGTGGTGGTAACAGGCTCCTACATCCGTCGCTCCTCGTTCCAGCAGTCCTCGCCGGTCGATGTGGTCAGCCGCGAACAGCTGGATGTCGTCGCCCCCTCGACCGTTGCTACCTTCCTGAAGGACCTGCCGCAGAACTTCGGGTCCACTTTCCTGTCCGGAAGGGCGGTCGGTGGCGCCGGCGTGGGCGGAGAGCGCGGTGCAGGCACGATCAACCTTCGTGGGCTCGGACCTTCCTCGACCCTGGTGCTGCTGAACGGCCGCCGGCAGACCCAGCTTCCGGACGCCGCGGACAACGTCATCGACGTGAACTCGCTGGTTCCGGAGATCGCGATTGAGCGGCTGGAAGTGCTGAAGGACGGAGCCTCGGCGCTCTACGGAACTGATGCGGTCGCGGGCGTCGTGAACATTCTCACTAACGACCGCTTCGATGGCCTGCGCGTCAGCCTGCGTAACAACACCCAGACTTATTCCAGCAAGGGCGACCGCCGTTTCGAAGTGATGGCCGGTACCGGCCTCGGCGAGCGCACCCGACTGATGGCCGCCTTCTCCATGTTTGATCAGGACGAGCTGAACGCCGCGTTCGACATTCCCAGCCTCAAGGGCGCGGAGTCAGACATGCGGCTGACTGTCAACAGTTCGAGCCCCGGCGAGTTCACCGTCCCGGTGCGCAATGCCGCTGGCGCCCTGACCCCGGCGACCCGCAGGAACGTCGTCGACTCCTCCTGCGGCCAGGTACTCGGCACTATTCCGACCAACAGCCCGACCGGCGCCAACCTGGCTGTCCCGTTGCCGGTCGCGCAGGCGGTGGACTGCCGGTATTTCTTCTATCCGGACCAGTCGATGCAGTCGAAGATCCGCCAGTATCAGGCAGTCGCAGTCGCGACCCACGAGTTCTCGGACACCCTGCGGTTTCGCGGCGAGGCCGGCTTCTCATCGTCTACCTCGCACACGCGCTACACGGCCAGCGACGTGATCAGCCTGCCGCGTCTGGTCATTCCGGGCCACAATCCGGGCAGCGAGTACCGGGCGGTTGATTCGCTCGGCCAGCCGCTGTTCGCGGTCTCGAGCGGCGTCAGTGCCGGCTACAGTCGTGACGGGGCGCCGGTCTTCGTGCCGGCGCGTGACGCGGCCGGGCGGGTCATTCTGACTGCGACGCCGACCGACCCCTCGTCGGGCATACCCTTCTACGAGGACGTGGTCTACACCGGGCGCCCGCTCAATTCACAGGGGGCCCTGCCGACCAACAATGCCGTCGGGCCCGGGGAGTTTGCCGGCAGCAACCGGTCGCGGGCCGGATCCGACGTGTCCCGCATGTCGGCGCAGCTGGACGGCACGATCGGCGGCGCCTGGAACTATTTGACCGCGCTGACCCATAGCCGCTATCGACTGTCGACCAATGGTGCGCCCGGCATCGGCCTGACGGCGCAACTGCTGCGCGCACTCGACGGCTACGGTGGCGGGGGCTGCAATACCAGCGGTGTGCGCAACACCGGCGGCTGCGGGTACTTCAATCTTTACGGCAACTCGGCATTCGCCACCAGCGCCGGTGATCCGCGGGCGAACAGCCAGGAGATGGTCGACTACGTGTCGCCGATGCTGCTGGACCGCTACGAATCGACGCTGCTGGTCGGCGACGCGGTTCTGACCGGTGACTTGCTCGACCTGCCTGGCGGCCGTCTCGGCGTCGCGCTTGGGTACCAGTATCGCAAGGCTGACCTGAGCCTCGACTACGATTCAAACAAGAATACCACGAACACGACCCAGAATACCCAGCAGGTCGATTTCAGCGAGTCGCGGGACATCAGTGCGTATTTCCTGGAACTCAATGCGCCACTGTACGAGGGCGGCGGCGGTTACCTGGAGTTGAATGGTGCGGTGCGCCACGAGACTGGTGAAGGTGTCAAGACAACCGATCCAAAGCTCGGGCTTCTATACAGCACCGCCGGCAGGGCGTTGGCGCTCCGTGCGAGCTATGGCACATCCTTTGTCGCTCCCTCGCTGTTTCGCCTGTACTCGGTTTCTGCCGGCAGCACCGCGGTGAATGACTGCCCGGTTACGCTGAACCCGGTATGCACCGGCGTACCCAACATCCGCATCGCTTCGCGGACCTCCGGCAATCCAGACCTGGAGCCACAGACCTCGGCCGCTTACAACTTTGGCGTGACGATAAAGCCACTGCCGGGGCTTACCGCTTCGATCGACTGGTTTCGGTTTGAGTTCGACGACCTGATCTCGACCGAGACGGCGACCCAGGTGGTCAATGCCGATCCCACCGGCCAGCTGACCGGGCGCGTGCAGCGCGATGCCAACGGCCAGCTGATCGGCGTGATCCTGCAGTATTTCAACGCGCAAAGCGTCGTCGCTTCCGGCTATGACTTCGACATCGGCTATGAGCGGGAGTTTGCCGGGATCGGCCGGCTCGGATTCAACCTTTCGGGCACCTATCTGCCGACCTATCGTTGGACGCTGGGCCCGGGCCAGGCACCGGCCAATTGGGCCGGAGAGACGAATGATCGCCGGCCGGCCGCGCCGAACCCGGAGTGGAAGGCTAACTTCCGCGTCAACTGGTCCTCCGGTCCGCACAGCGTGGCGGCACTGCTGCGCTATACGGGATCGCTGGAGTTCACCCTCGATCCGACCCAGCGTATTCGCGCCTTCACGCCGGTCGACCTGAGCTACACCTATCGCCTGCAGTCAGGCATGCGTGGTATCGGGGGCGCAGTCAAGGGGGCAACCGTCTCAGTCGGCGCTACCAACGTATTCGGGGAGCAGGAGCCGTTTGTTCCATACCCGGGATTCCAGCCCTATCTTGGCAGCCTGCATGATCTGCGCGGTCGCTTCGTTTGGGCCAAGGTGACTGCTGATTTCTGAGCCCACATCAGGGCCAACAGCCCCGGACTGCCGGAGAGTCCGGGGCTACCTGAGCTGCTGCGGCCAGATTCCGCTCTTGCCGGCAGCGAGGATCCCGTTGGGATCGAGGGCGTCTTTCAGAGTTTCAAGGAAGCGCAACAGCGCGTGATCGTTGAAGCTGCAGGCGGACATCGCTTCGTCCATCAAAGCCGTTCCCTCCCGATAGGGACCCCATCCGTGCTGAGCACCCACTTCGAGCACCCGCCTCATCAAGGCCACCGCGTTCCGGTTGGCCTCGGGATTGTCCCTGCTGACCGGGCAGCCCGCGAGCGCGACCAGGGCGCGCGGATGATGGGCGTTGATGCTGCCGCCCTGGTAGCGTCGGCCAAATTCCCGGTAGACCGAATCCAGCACCCGGATCCTGTTCCAGGCCGCTTCGCCGCTGAACGGGAGTATCTGCGAGGCAAATATGCTGCTGTGATCCCACCGCGATAGTTCCGACATGGAGGGGATTCCGGAAAGCCACCTGGCCTGCCAATCCATTGTCTCCGGATCGTAGGGTGCGGAAAAATGCTGAGACCTGAAGCGCACGCCGGGGATTGCCGAGTAGGCACCCTGCACATGTTCCCAGAGCAGATCGATCGACTTGTTCCGGCCGTAGAAACCGAGGAGGGCGCGCCACCCGCCGGACTCGCCCGGCGGATCGCCGGGGCGGCGGCGGACGGGGCGGATATTGACCGCGTTCCTCACCACCTCCGACTGGCGCAGGGGGCGCAGGATGTCGATCAGTGCGATGAGGTCCTCGCTGCGCGGCACATCGACGAAGCAAGCGAGGAAGTTCTCGGGTTCCGGCATCAGCCAGGTTCCCATCTTGGTGACAACGCCGAAGTTCGACTGTGAGAACAGTCCGTCAATGTGCGGACCGAAGCCCCACTTGTACTGCTGCCAGGTGCCGGTTCCAGGGAGCCCTCCCATGCCGGTGCGAACCACATCGCCATTGGCAAGGACGACCTCCATTCCGCATTCATTCGACCAGCGGTCACCCAGCAGCGAATGGCCGATTCCACGCTCGAGGGTGCTGCCGACGACGCTGGCCCAGGCAGGCGAAGGTCCGTCCATCCACAGTTTCAGTCCTCGTCGCCTGATCTCACGGTACAGGTCGAACGAGCTGACGCCGGGCTCGACCAGCGCGCAAGCATTGCCTTCGCTGAGCTCGATGATCCGGTTCATCCGCTTCAGATCGAGTACGACGCTTCCCGACAGCCGGGGAGCCCCACCGCCGTAGCCGAAATTTCGGCCGCAGGAGATCATCCACAACGGAATACGGTAGCTGTTGGCGACGCGGACGACCTTCTGGACCTCCTCGACTGTGTCCGGTGCGACGGCCGCCGAAGGAATGCGCTCTTCCGGTGTTCCCCGGTAAGGCCCGAACTCATCGCAGTAACCGTCCAGATCCTCCGCGTCGGTGAGTACCCAATCCTTGCCGACGGCAACGCGGAATTCTCCCAGCGCGCTGGAGAAATCACTCCTGCTGAGGCCGGGAGGAAGGTTCATTGCCGGGTCACGTCCGGCGGCGATCTGGGGCGGTTGTTGCGCGTCAGGTATGCGGCGAGGGCCGCCAGTTCCTCGTCGCTGACCTCCGTCGGGCGGAAGGCTGGCATCCGCGGTCGCCAGCTGCGAACGACAGACCTGACGTATTCCGGCGTCATGTCGGTACGCTCCTCGAGAAGCGCGGGCACGCTGTCCTTGTACCGGTCCTGCAGCATGGCGGTGCTCGGAGTCCCGGGCGCGTGACACACGACGCATGCGCGGGCAAACACCAGCGCGCCGTCCTCGGCGAGATCACCCCCCCAGGCGTCGGGGACTGCGGCCCCAAGTCCCGCCGCGGCCACGATCGCGGTCAGCCCGCTCCAGCTCATGATTTACTCCCGCGCAGATATTCCGGCCAGATACCGCTCTTGCCCGCGGCGAGGATGCCATTCGGGTCGAGCGCATCCTTCAAAGTTTCGTGGAAACGCCGTAAGGCGCCATCATTGAAATCGAAGGCAGCCATCGCCTCGTCCATGAACACGGTCGTGATCCGGTAGACACCGTAACCCTGCCTGCCCCCGTCGACGGTGACCCGGCGCACCAGATCCATCGACTTGCGGTTGAATTCAGCGTCGCCCTTCCTGACGAAGCCGCCGCGCTGCGAGCACATCAGCGCGCGCGACGAGTTGCCGGTGCTGAACCCGCCCCTGAAGCGCAGGCCGTGCTGCTGATAGATGCCATCAAACACCTGCATCATCTTCCAGGCGGCCTTGCCATCGAACGGCACCAGATGCGACAAGTACATGAAGCCGTGATCCCATGACTTGCGTTCGGCCATCGACATCACGCAGTGCCGCCGCTTGTTGAGGTCGCTCATCGGTGCCGTGTCGTAGGGGGCTGCGTATCGCTCTACATCGAAGCGAACGCCCGGGATGACGGCACAGATTTCCTGGACCTGGTCCCAATGCGCGCCGATCACCTTTTCAGGGCCGTAGATGCTGACGGTCGCCCGCGCTCCACCGCGGCCGGTCGCGCCGCCGTCCCCCTGCGGGTCGATGCGGGCGAAGCCCGCACTGGTCAGGATGCCGGACAGGCGCAGGGGGCGGATCGTATCGATGAGGGTGATGAGATCTTCCTGGCGCGGGGCCGTGACGATGCCGAACAAAGTGGCGGGTGGCTCGGGCATCAGCCAAGTGCCGAGCTTGGTGACGATGCCCAGGTTGGACTGTGAGAACAATCCGTCGACATAGGGGCCGAACCCCCACTTGTACTGCTGCCAGGTCTGGGATCCGGGGATCGCGCCCATGCCGGTCCGGATCAGATCGCCGTCCGGCAGGACGACCTCCATGCCGCACTGGTAATTCCAGCGCTCCGGCAGCAGGCCATGACCCAGCGCGCGCTCGAGAGTACTGCCGACGATGCTGGCCCAGCCGGGAGATGGCCCGTCCATCCAGAGTTTGTAACCCTTCGCCTGGATATGATTGTACAGATCCATGGAACTCACGCCCGGCTCCACCAGCGCATAGGCGTGCTGCTCATTGACCTCGAGAATCCGGTTCATCCGCTTCAGGTCAAGCACGACGCTCCCCGCCAGGCGTGGAGCCGCGCCGCCATAACCATAATTTCGACCGCCGGAGATCACCCACAGCGGGACGCGATATTGATTGGCGATCCTGACGATTTCCTGAACCGCCCGGGTGTCGTCTGGTGCTACAGCTGCGCCGGGGATGACTTCCTGCGGTGTGCCTCGGTAAGGCCCGAATTCGTCGCAATAACCATCGAGATCCTGTTCGCTGGAAAGTACCCAGTCGCTGCCGACCACCTGGGCGAATTCCCTGAGGGCGGCGGAGAAGTCCTTTTCGCTCATTCCGCGGGGCAGAGTCACGAGAGCCAGGCCTTTGATCGGTCGACTTGCTAGTCTGCGGCTGGGTTGTTGCGGGCGAGATAGGCGGCCAGGGCATCCGCATCCGGGTCGCTGATCTCGCTGCGGCGGAAAGCAGGCATCCCGGGATTCCAGCGGCGAATGAAGACCTTGATAAATTCCGGCTCCAGGTTGGTGCGCTCCTCCAGCAATGCCGGCAGCGCTCCTTGATACTTCTCCTGCAGGATCTTCGTCGCACCCATGCCGTTGCCGGAGCCGTGGCACATGGCGCACCACTTCTGGAAGACCTCCCGGCCTTGGTCGATCGCAGCGTCGGCAGCAAGCGCCGGCCCGTTGAACGCCAGGATCGGAACCAGCAGGGCGGCGGCAGAAATCCGGCAAGGCCTCATGCTTGCCGCCCCCGGTGTTTACTCGGCCATATGCCATTCTTGCCGGGCGCCAGAATCCCGTTTGGATCGAGCGCGTCCTTCAGGGTCTCGTGGAACCGCAGCAGGGCGCCGTTGTTGAAGGAAAATGCCGCCATGGCTTCGTCCATGAACGCCGTCGTGATCCGATACACTCCCCAGCCCTGTCGGGTGGATTCGACGATCAGGCGCCTGACCAGCGCCACGGCGGTCTCGTTGACCTTGGGATCGTCGAGACTGATCGGAACGGTCGCCGGAGCAACGAGCGCGCGCGCCTGATGGATATGAATGGCTTCGCCGAAATAACGTAGCCCGTATTCCTGATAGATCCGGTCGAACGAGTGGATCATGTTCCAGATGGCCTCGCCCGTGAACGGCAGGATCGGAGAACAGAAGACTCCGCGATACCCATAGCCGCCGACACCGGGGATGCCCGCCAGGGTCCTGCCGAAAGCGTCCATTTCGCCCGCATCGTAGGGTGCGGTGAAGCGCCGGGCCTTGAATTCGACCCCGGGGATGGCGGCATAGGCATCCTGGACGTGCTGCCACTGCAAGTCGACCACCTTGTCCTCGCCATAGAAGCCGATCTTGTTGTACCAGCCGCCAAGGTTAGCGGGATCCTGAGGCCGGCCGAGTCGGGGCGGAAAGACCGCGGAATTGACCAGCAGGTTCTTCTGCCGCAGGGGCCGCGTGATATCGATCAGCGGCACGATGTCCTCGAAGCGTGGCACGCTGACCTGACAGGAAAGGAACACTGGAGGTTCCGGCGCAAGCCATGTGCCGATCTTGGTGACAATGCCGATGTTCGAATGGGAGAACAGCCCGTCGACATGCGGTCCGAAACCCCACTTGTACTGCTGCCACGTCGGTGACCCCGGAACTGCTCCCATGCCGGTGCGCATCAGTTCGCCGTCCGGCAAGACCACTTCCATGCCGCACTGGAAATTATAGAAGTCACCGAGGATGCTCTGGCCGACGCCGCGCTCAACGGTATTGGCGACGACGCTGCCCCAGCCGCCGACCGGTCCGTCGATCCACAGTTTCAGCTTCCGTTCCTGGATATGGCGATAGAGATCAAAATAGCTCACACCGGGCTCGACCAGCGCATAGGCATGCTGCTCATTGACCTCGAGAATGCGGTTCATTCGTTTCAGGTCGACGACAACGCTGCCCGTAACGCGTGGTGCGGGTCCGCCGTAGCCCCAGTTCTTGCCGCAGGAGATCACCCACAGCGGTACGCGGTACTGGTTGGCAATGCGGACGACCTTCTGAACCTCCTCCACCGAGCCAGGGGCAATAGCCGCCGAAGGTACGGGATCCTTCGGCGTGCCGCGCAGGGGCCCGAACTCATCGCGGTAGGTGTTGATATGTTCGTCGCTGGTGAAGACGAATTGCCTGCCGACCGCAGCGGCAAATTCCTCCAGCGCGCTGGCAAGATCGCGTTTGGTCAAACCGGCGGGGAGCGCCATCAGGAAATCCTCAAACCACAGTGCCTGAACGAAGACGGCGTTCGCCGGGGGCGATCACCCATGAAACCAGATGAAGCCCCGTATCGCCGCGGCTCATCACGCCGGTGCGAGCGGAAGCCCGGCTCCGGGGGGCCATGCGCCCATCGAAGCCAGACAGCAGGCGCGCAACTCCGGCGCCCCAACCCTCACCGGACGCCGACAGCGATTCCACTCGACGGACAATCGGCATTGGCGCCGAGACCGTGTGGTCGAAATGCCCGTGAGCCGTGCAGACATGATCGCCCCGGAGGAGCTGATGCAGGCCGGCGTCCCGTGCAAACACCTTGAGGCAGAACGCTGCCGGCTCGAGCGTCAGTCCGGCGATGGCGGCCGGGTTATCCTCCCGCCAGCGGTAGTAGAGATCGTCATACCAGAGGCTGGTGACATCGCCGCGGATGCCATGGGTCGCCGCCCCGAGCGCGGCTGCTTCGGCAGCAAAGGCGAGGCAATCGGTGAGCCGCTCATCATAGACTACCTTATAGAAGGAGGGCCTAGATCCCGCTGCGCCTGACGCATGGGCGAATGCCGGCCCTGCCACCGGCACGAGGGCCAGCGCTGACGTTGCCGCTCCGAGGAATTGCCTGCGACTGGTCATCACGGGATCCATCGTCTCACCTCTGCTGGAACGGGACTCCGTCCGCTAGCCACCCATCACGATCAGGCGGCATGAGATGTCATTGAGCGCCTCGCAACCGTCCCTGGTCACGATCAGGTTGCCACCGAGAACGACGTAGGTGTCCTCGAACGCGGCGTTGTTCTCGAACTGGATCGTCATGTTCTCGGCCAGCACGAGGTCACCGCCGTCCATCGGCAATTCCGGTACCTTCACGCTGCCGAAGCGCTCCTTCACGCCGGGAAATCCACGCGGGCCGAACATTCCTTCGGTGATCGCGTCCACACCCTCCAGCGGGTTCAGCGTGTGGATCCGGGGAGTGAGATGCCACGCGCCGGTGCGGCGATGGGGCGCCGCCGCAGCTTCAGCCAGCTCCCTGAACGTAATTCCAGCGCGCGCCGCCCTGACCGAAATTTCATAGGCTTCGCGCGCGATATCGGCAAGTTCCCGTACCTTCGGCGAGGGCTTGCCGACCGAGACCGAGACCTGTCCCTGCGCATGCAGTTGCCCGACATAACTGAAAATCTCCGAGCCGACGAGATCGCCGCGCCGGATGACCGGTGGTGGCAAGCCGTAATCAAGCCAGGTGATCCCACCGCCCCAGCGCGCGCCGCCATTCGGCCCGCAACCGATGGTCGGGAAGGCGACGTTGACACCGTGGCGGATCAGTTCCGACGTTGTCGCAATCATGACGTCGGCAAGTGTGTTGCCAGGGCGGCAGGCCTCACTGTACAGCTCGGCGGCAACTTCCATCGCGGCGCCGGCCTTGCGGAACATGGCCAGCTCTTCGTCATTCTTGACCAGCCACAGTGCCATGAACGGATCCCACAACTCGACCAGAGTCGTGCCCGGAAGCTTCGCCCTGATGAAATTGCCGAGACCGCCCGGCCGCCAGTTGCCGGTCCGGCGCGCCATGTGTCCCGTCTTCTCGACGCCGACGGTGCCGATGCGGGCGGAGGCCAGATTCCGCTCCTGCAGCAGTGACACGATTTCGTCCGGGCTGCCCTGGTTGAAGCGCCAGTCCCTGATCCAGGATTCGATTCCAGCAGCCTCGTTCTTCATCAGGGGATCGACCGCCATCGCGCCGCTGTTCATGGGCACGAAGACGACAGGATCGCCCGCAAGCGGGAAGAACACGATGCCTTTGCCGGCATTGGTCATGTAGCTTGAGGGATCGTCAAATGGTCCGCCCGGGATGACCAGCAGGACCTGTAGATTGTTGGCCTCCATCAGTTTCCGCACCCGGCCCCACCGCCACTCCTGTGTCCTGCGGGTAACCTGCGGGTAAGTGGCGAGGAGGCTGCGATCCAATCCGGACGAACTCGAATCCCCGGTTCCTGCTGTGGCTTGCCGGGGCGCCAGCAGTCCGGTCGCGGCGGCAACGGCGCCGCCACCAGCACCCCGCAGGAAATCCCGCCGCCGCATGCCGGTATTGCCAGGCATCCCATCAGTGTCCAGCCTTGCGATCTCGCGCATTGTCATTTCACTCCCCTGTCCAAGCGGTGCACTGCAGAAAGCAGGCCTCGGCGCCATGATGCTAGCGTGTTACGTCGACGCATACTTTGATGCGTCGGAAGCCCAATTGGACAATTCGGAAGTGGGCAGCGGATGCCGTATCCGGTACAGTTTCAGCGCCGCGAATACTCGCGCGGAGTCTGCCCGTAGTGCTTGTGAAAGCAGCGGGAGAAATAGGCGGGATCATTGAAGCCGCAGTCGAGTGCGACCTGCGTGATCGATGCATGGGAGACCCGCAGGTGCTCCGCCGCCAGCCGCAGCCGCTCGGACAGAATGAATGCGCTGGTAGTCGTCGACATCCGCTCGAATACGGACTGTACCGTTCGACTGCTGACACCAAGGGCTTGCGCGACGCCAGACGTGCGCAGCGAGGGATCCGTGAGGTTTCGCCGGATGTAGCCCAGCACCGTCCTGGGGAATTCCCGAGGCGAAACCGTCATTTCGACCTGGTCTGACCACCGGATGGCGCGCATGAGCAGGTCGAGGGACGTCTGGACCACGCATTCGCACCAGTCAGAATCGCGCTGCAGACAATCCGCCTGGCCCCAGGCCGCCGCCAGGAAGGCCAGCAGGAGTCCGGAACGATGGACGTCGAGTCGCCGAATCATTACATCCGCCAAGTCCAGGCCCGGGTGGCGAGTTGCGATCAGCGCGGTCGGAACCTTCAGGACGAACATCTCGTAGGTTGATTCGAATTCGACCGAATAATCCCGATCGGGATCGCAGAGCACGGCCTCGCCGCAGCGCAGGCGCCCGACGCGATCGCCCTGGGCATTGACGCTGGTGCCCCTGGACTGAATGTGCACCAGCATGGTCCCCGAGGCGCACGCATTCTCTGCCCGGATCGTCTTCCGCACCTGGGAGGGCTGCGCACGGATCCGGAACAATTCCAGGCTGCTGATGTTGCAGAGGCCCAGATACCCGGAAAAGCGTTCGTTCACCGACACGACGGAAAGGTCATGAAATGCGGCGTCAACCAGCGTATTCCACTGCGCCAGAGACCTCGCGTGGTGCACACTCTGCGCCGGGCTTTCCTTACTGGCGAGAATCGCCGCCCCCTGTAACAGTTGCATTCGCCTATTGTTGATCGCTTATATAATCTCGCTGCTTCAAAATTGCAACAAGCTCATCGAGCAGGCGGCCGGAACCCGGCTTAGTGAGGGGTTGACCTTGCCAGCGCGGCACCCAGCGCCGCCCCGATCCGGTCCAGCGCCTCACGGCCCGCGTCGATGACGCCGGCCATGCTCACGAAACCCATCACCATGCCCGCCGCGAGCCAGTAGTCCACGGGCACGCCGGAGGTCCGCAGTTTCCCGACGTAGGCCTCCACGTCGCTGCGGATCGGCGTGAACTCCGGGCAGATCACCAGCGCCGGTGGCAGGCCGGCATGGGAGGGCGCCAGCAGCGGTGAGGCGCGCCAGTCCGTCCACTGTGCCGGGTCTGGCAGGTAATTGCCGCGCAGCCATTCGGCCACTTCGCGAGTGACGAAGTAGTCGCGGCTCATCGTGGTCCAGGACGGCGACGTGAAGCGCCAGTCCACGTCGGGGTACACCATCACCTGCAGTCGCAGCGCCGGGCCGCGGGCATCGCGGGCCAGCAGGCTCGTGATCGCCGCGAGCCCGCCGCCGACGCTGTCGCCGCAGACGGCGAGGCGGGTGCTGTCGACTCCCAGTTCCGCGCCGTGGGCTGCGACCCATTGCAGCGCCGCCCAGGCGTCGTCGAGCGCCGCTGGGAACGGATGCTCCGGAGCGAGCCGGTAGTCCACCGCGATGACGGCACAGCCGGAACGGTTAGCAACGGTGCGGCACAGTGGGTCGTGGCTGGCAAGACTGCCGACCGTGAAGCCGCCCGCGTGGAACCACAGCGCGACCGGCAGCCGCGCGTCGGTCGCGGGTCGGTAGATGCGGATCGGCAGCGGACCAGCCGGCCCCGGGATCGTCCGGTCCTCGATCGCGGCCACTGGCTCCGGCGGCCCGCCGAGTGCGGCCATGGCATCGAAAGCCGCGCGTCCGGCGGGCACAGGCATCTGGTGCATCGGCGGTGCGCCGGCGGCCTGGTCGAGGAAGGCCTGCGCCTGGGGATGGACGGGCATCGAGTGCTCTCCTGGGTTCAGCTGTTCTGCGCCAGCAGCGCGACGCCGGCGCGCGCCGGCTCCCGCAGTCCCGCCCCGCCGGCGGCGTAATGCTCAACGATCTCCCGGCGCATGCGCGGCTCCCAGCTGCGGCGCAGATGCGCCGCGACTCCGCGTGCTGCCGTCTCCATGTCCGGCTCCGAGGCGAAGAAGGCGCCGATGTCGTTGGCCATGTCGACGAGATACGGAACCTGCACGGGAAGCGCTCCTTCAACCCGGCAGCCGTTCCGGGTGCGCGTAGATTACATGCTGGCCGGGGCGCGCGAAGCCCGCCAGCGTCATGCCAGAGGTCTCGGCGAGGCGGATCGCGAGACCGGTCGGTGCCGAGACCGCGGCCAGCAGCGGCACGCCGACGGTCGCCGCCTTCTGCACCATTTCGTAGCTCGCGCGGCTGGTGATCAGCACGTAGCCGCTCCCGATGTCGAGGTCCGCGCGGGTGAGCGCGCCGATCAGCTTGTCGAGCGCATTGTGCCGGCCGACGTCCTCGCGCACGAGCTGGATGCCGCGCTCCGGCAGCGCCCAGGCCGCAGCGTGCACGCTGCCGGTACGCTCGTTCAGTGGCTGCCGGCTGGCGAGTTCCTGCAACGCCGCGTGCAGCGCCGGTGCCGGGACCGACAGTGACGACTCGATCCGGGCCGGCCTGCGGATCGCGCCTTCGACGGTCTCGGCGCCGCACAGGCCGCAGCCTGTGCGTGCGCTGAGGTTGCGTTGGCGCCGCAGCAGTTCGGCGAAGCGCGGGGGCGCGATGTCGATGTCAACGGCGAGCGCGCCGGCCTCCGCGTGCAGTTGGACCTGGCGGATCTCACCAGGCGCGGTGACCAGCGCCTCGCTCAGCGTAAAGCCGACTGCCAGGTCCTCGAGCTCAGCTGGCGTCGCCAGCATCACGACGTAGGGCGTGCCCTGATAGCGCAGGGCCACCGGCATTTCCTCGGCCACGAGGTCGCTGGCCGCCTCCATGTGCCCGTCACGCCAGCGCCGGACCTCGACGCTGGTGCACAGCGCCGGTTCCGGGCCCGGCGCGCCTTCGAGGGCTGGGTCAGGCCTGATCATGGTCCGCGGCCGGTTCCAGCATCTGCTCGCGGCGCCGCTGCCAGGCCGATGGTTCGTCCACCTTCGCGACCTGCACCGCGGTGACCTTGTATTCCGGGCAGTTCGTGGCCCAGTCCGAATTGCCGGTGGTCAGCACATTGGCGCCGGATTCCGGAAAGTGGAACGAAGTGAACACGATGCCGGGCTGCACCCGCGGGGTGACGCTGGCGCGCAGCACGGTGGCGCCGGCGTGGCTGGTGATGCCAACCTGGTCGCCGGTCACGATGCCGCGGCTGGCCGCGTCCTGCGGATGCATCTCGAGCACGTCGCTGTCGCACCACAGCTGATTGTCAGTGCGGCGCGTCTGCGTGCCGACGTTGTACTGGACGAGCACGCGACCGGTGGTCAGCAACAGCGGATACTCCGGGCTCGTGGCCTCCCGCGTCGGCACGTAGGCGGTCACGAAGAACCGGCCCTTGCCGCGCAGGAAGCTGCGCTCGTGCATCGTGCGCGTGCCTTCCGGGGCTGCGTCATTGCAGGGCCACTGCAGGCTGCCGAGGCGCTCGAGCTTCGCATAGCTGACGCCAGCGAACGTGGGCGTCAGCCGGGCGATCTCATCCATTATTTCGGCCGGGCTCACATAGTTCATCGGCAGGCCGAGTGCATTCGCGAGCCGCTGCGTGATCTCCCAGTCGGCGTAGCCGGCCAGTGGCGGCAGCACCTTTCGTACGCGCGAGATGCGCCGCTCGGCGTTGGTGAACGTGCCGTCCTTCTCGAGGAACGAGGAGCCGGGCAGGAACACGTGTGCATAGCGCGCCGTCTCGTTCAGGAACAGGTCCTGCATGACCAGGCACTCCAGCGCACCGAGCGCGGCCTCGACGTGCTGCGTATCGGGATCCGACTGCGCCAGGTCCTCGCCCTGCAGGTACAGGCCGCGGAAGCTGCCGTCGAGAGCGGCCTCGAACATGTTCGGAATGCGCAGGCCCGGCTCCGGGTCGAGCGTTACCCGCCACTCGCGCTCGAAGCTCGCCCGCACCGCGGGATCGGAGACATGCCGGTAGCCGCTGAACTCGTGCGGGAACGAGCCCATGTCGCAGGAACCCTGCACGTTGTTCTGGCCGCGCAGCGGATTGACGCCGACGCCCTCGCGCCCGAGGTTGCCGGTCGCCATCGCCAGATTCGCGATCGCCATGACCGCGGTCGAACCCTGGCTGTGTTCGGTGACGCCGAGGCCATAGTAGATCGCCGCATTGCCGGCGCCCGCGTAGAGCCTGGCCGCGGCGCGCACCAGTGGCGCCGGAACGCCCGTGATCTGCGCTGTCGCCTCCGGTGCGTGCCCGGCCCCGGCGACGAAGGACTTCCAGCGCTGCCAGGACTCCGTCTCGCAGCGCTCGGCGATGAAATCCTCGCGGGTGAGCCCTTCCGTCACGATCACATGCGCGAGCGCGGTCAGCAGTGCGACGTTCGTGCCCGGGCGCAGCTGCAGGTGGATGGACGGCCCGACATGCGGGGCCTGCAGCAACTCGGTGGTGCGCGGATCGGCGACGATGAGTTGTGCGCCCTGCCGCAGCCGGCGCTTCAGCCGGGAGGCGAACACCGGATGGGCCTCGCTGGGGTTGGCGCCGATCACGAGGACCACGTCGGCATGCTCGACCGAATCGAAAGTCTGCGTGCCGGCCGAACCACCGAGCGTCTGGCCGAGGCCGTAGCCGGTCGGCGCGTGGCAGACCCGCGCACAGGTGTCGACGTTGTTGTTGCCAAACCCGGCGCGGACCAGCTTCTGCACGAGGAAGGTCTCCTCGTTGGTGCAGCGCGAGGAGCTGATGCCGCCGACCGCACCACGTCCGTGCGCGGCCTGGATCCGGCGGAACTCGCTGGCGGCATGGGCGATGGCCTCGTCCCAGCTCACCTCGCGCCACGGATCGGTGATGCGCGCGCGGATCATCGGCCGGCGGACGCGATCCGGATGCGTCGCATAGCCCCAGGCGAAGCGGCCCTTGATGCAGGCATGCCCGTGATTGGCCTGCCCGCCGCGGTCTGGCACCATGCGCACGATCTCGCTGCCGCGCACTTCGGCCACGAGTGAGCAGCCGACGCCGCAGTAGCCGCAGGTCGTGGTCACCGCGCGATCCGGCTGGCCTCGCTGTGCCAGCGATTTCTCGGTGAGCGCCGCGGTCGGGCAACTCTCGACACAGGCACCGCAGGAGACGCACTCCGACTCCAGCAGCGGCTGGTCCTGGCTCGCGACCAGTCGCGAGGCCAGTCCGCGGCCGGCGATGGTCAGTGCGAAGGTGCCCTGGATCTCGCCGCAGGCGCGCACGCAGCGCGAGCAGACGATGCACAGCGCCGGATCGAAATGGAAATACGGATTGCTCTGGTCACGGGGCGCCGGCGCGCGGTGGTGCGCGGTCGCGGCGTAGCGCGAGCCGGTCACGTTGAGCTCGCGCGCGGCGTCCTGCAGCTCGCAGTGGCCGTCGGCGGGGCAGCCCTCGCAGTCGAGTGGGTGCTCCGAGACATACAGCTCGACGAGCTCGCGGCGCAGGCGGGTCAGTTCCGCGCTCTGCGTGCGCACCTGCATGCCCTCGGCGACCGCGGTCGTGCACGAGGCCGGGCGGCCGCGCTGGCCCTCGATCTCGACCAGGCACAGCCGGCAGGAGCCGAAGGCCTTGAGCAGGTCGGTGGCGCAGAG